>DCKY01000012.1:0-9012 GCA_002320775.1 Planctomycetes bacterium UBA1662 | reverse complement strand
TAACTGATCGCTTAACTGATCGCTCAACCGAGTCCCCCATCTGCTCCTGATTTTAAAGCTTCCATTTGCCTTTGGTCAAGAATATGGATCCAGTTCGACAGCCTTACCTTATAGCATGAGGCCTGCCCGGACTCTTGCCAGAAGTGCCTTAGCGGTTATCGGTACCATCATCCGCATTCACCTTGGTCCGACTCGCGTAACTGTTATACGATAAAAGAACCGGTGATGACCTGAATCTGCATCCCCGAAAGCCCACTGAAAAATACCCGCAGACCATCCAAAACGAGCAGCGAATGGTTTCACCCTACGAACCCTGGTTTCAACACTTAACCCGGCTGGTGGTCATCAGCCTCCTCTGGGGAGCCGCAGGCTTGAGCGCCCAGGAAAAAAGCTCCCCGCAGGCCAAGCCGGCTGAAAAACCCTCGTTGCCTCCGCCTATCTTCTTTCTCAGGGATGGAAGCAGGATAACGGGTATTCCCGGTTTCAATTCACTGCAGGTAAAAACCCGGTACGGTACCCTGGAGGTCCCCTCCTCCGACCTCGTCCGCCTTAGACTAAGCCTGCGAACAGAGAATGATTCCGACGAGTTGATCGAACTCGAGATCCAGCGGATGGGGGAACCTGAATTTGAGAAGCGGGAAGCCGCAATGGATGCCCTTCGCAAGTTCGGCCCCAAGGCCCTTCCTTATCTCGAGAAATTAACGAGGTCCGATGACGAAGAGTTGCGAAACCGATGCTCACTGCTCATTGGTGAGATCAAATCGAGAGCCAAGGATAGCAACAAACATGGCGATGAGTTTCCCGCCCTGGTCGGAGGCTCGGATGAGATCATCACCAAGCGCTTCAAGATCCGTGGGTCCATCCAGGACAGCAGCTTCAAAATTAAGAGCCGCTACGGCACCCTCGACATCAAGATTGCCGACATCCTCGGAGTGGATTTCCGCTCCACCGGGAATATACAGCAGACGGTTGCCATCTCCGGCAATCAGGTCGTTCCGGCAAACTGGGCCGATACGAAGCTCTTTGTCGCGCCTGGGACGCCCCTGAGGATCCGAGCCTCTGGAAACCTGCTGGTTAAGAACTACAATCTCAACAGCGGCCCCCAGGGGACCACTCGCTACACCGGCAACACCTATAAAAACTTCCCGATGCTGTCGCTCGTAGGAAAGATCGGTCGAAAAGGAACCCCGTTCCTCATCGGCGCCAACTACAAAGCCATCACCAGGGCTGGGGGTACCCTGCAATTAGGCGTGATCCCCTTCCGCACGAACTACACCGCGACTGGAACCTACAAGGTTCGTGTAACCACGGGAGAGTAACGTACCCCGGGGAGAACCCGGGCCGCCGAACCACTCTCTATTCACAGGGCAGCGTGCATTCGAGGGCATCCTCGGTCAGGTCCAGCCCGAAAATATAAGGACCCGGAGCGGGCGGCAGCGAACCGGAACGGAACATCCAGCGAAGCAGGTAGACCACGTCTCCGATGTCAAGCACGCCATCATCGTTTCCATCACAGGCGTCCTCGCAAGTGGGCTCAAAGTCAAATTGATCCGCCAGGATCGTGGCCATGAGCACCGATATCGGATCACTGATGGTGACCCTGTTGTCGGAATTGCAATCGCCCCTCTGGAAGAGCGTGCCTGAATCGATGACCACCCCGCTATTGATCGTCCTTGCGATGAGGGACTGGTTCGCTGCTGAGTAGACATTCTGCAAAGGAACCCGGCCGCGCACATTGACGCCATCGCAGAATTCGATCGGAAGCTCGTCGCCACAATTCACTCCGGAGTCGACCTCAAACTGAACACTGCCCACCATCAGCGGCTGCGAGGTAGGCGGCAGCGTGTCTCCCCTGAATGGAGGCATGGTCTCAATAAGAACGGCCAGCAGCATCTCGCAACCATCGCCATCGCCGGGATCGTTGTCGCATTGAAATTCGACAAAGTCGGCTGAGATCACCGAGGTGATCGCCTCAGGAGGGATTCTGAAAGACTCCTCGATACAATTCAGCCGGCAATCGTAACAGAAGACCATCGAGAAACCCTGGAGATGGTCGTTCTGCTCAGGGCCGGGGATGCCATCCTCCGGCGAATTGTAGTAGAAGAAGACCTCCGTTCTCTGGCTCGGAAAGCCTCTGACCGCCAGGGGAGAGCCGCCCTCGCCGCGCTGGTTAGAACCCACAAAGAAGGAAGCTCTTTCGCCCGCGGGCCCGCCCTGGGCCCGGGAAGCTGTAGCTGAGACCAGCAGAGCGGCAAACAGCACCACGGCCTGCAGGCTCAATGCATGCAGTCGATGCTGAAAACAGGACAAAAAGCCCTGGCTCGCAGCTGCATTCCTCTTAGCTTCGATTCTCATCATATCCAAATGACCCAATTGGAGCCTCGGGAGAGACTTGTTCCGACCGGTGATTGTTCAACAATTTGCCCAAAGGGTCGGAACTGAAAGGGCGCAAGGGGCCTCGGAGACCTCCTTGCTCAAACACAACACCCAATTTTACAGCTTGAGCATGGAAGCGAATGGCAGCATCCCCAAAATTCACGCTAACGGTATCATATATGTTTATTTCACAAGGATTTGTGGAAATAAAAAAACCTAAAAAATAGGAAACTCCTTGAATGATTTTGAGCTTCAGATAGTTTTTTTTGATATGGAAAGTGCACAGGAAGCAATAAAAGACGGTCAGGGAAGCAACATCCAACTTTCCTCGACAAGGCTGGCGGCGACCCTGTTCCTCCTCTCCACCGCGACAGTGCTTTTCACGCTGGCCATCTTCAAGCTGCTCAGTTTCTTCATCATGCCCTCGCTGTTCTTCGATCTGCTCTTTGTGGGTTTCCCCATCGGCGCCTTCCTGGGAGTACGCTTCTTCAAAATCAACCTTGAAGCCTTCAGCAAAACACTCTGGATCGTACAGATTGTGATGTTCCTGTCAGTCGCGGCGGCTCTCTCGTGCAAACATTTCGACTACCTCAGAGCTCACCTCTTTGAGGTCGACCTCTATAAGCTGCTGATCCAGATGGGCACCTTTACAGGTCTCTTCGTACCTTTCTTCTGCGCCTACGGCCTGAGCGAATACCTCGGCTACCAGGTGGGAAGAAAGCGTCTGCGCGGACGGATGCCCCTGGTCTACGGACTCTATCTATTCGGAGCCGCCTTCGCATACATCTTCATCCAGTTCACTCTCCCCGTCCTCGGAGTCGCCCGTATTATCTGCATATCTATTTTCCTCGTGACCCTCGCCTCAATCCTCATAGCTAAACGAGGGCCGGGAAGAAAATTTCTCGTCATCGAAACGACCGTCCTTCTCTGCGCCGCTGTGATCCCCTACAACCCGATCGAAGAGGGTTTCCTCCGCCTCTATAAGGGAGACAGCCCGCAATCCACGGCGGCTTATACCGAGAAGGGCTTCGACTTCGCCTTCCAGGAGTGGGGCGACTACAGCCTCACCGAGATCATGCAAAACAAGTCGCATCAAGAAGGCGATGCCGGACCGAAATTTACCGGGTTCTACAACGACCTCATGCAATGGGAGTTCTCGCCCCAGTACGGATTTACCGAGCGGTCTCTCGGAATGCTGCCGATCAACTACGCGCCCAGGGGCGGCAGCATCGCCATCATCGGATCAGGCGGAGGGCGCCAGGTTCGCTGGGCTCGTCAGCCGAGATTCGGCTTCAAGGAAATCGTCGCGTTAGAGCTCGAGCCGGCCGTACTCAAGGCTGTCCGTAGCGAAGAGTTGAAGGAAAAGTTTTCCAGGGTCTACGAGGGCGAGGGAGTCAGCCCCATCCAGCATGAAGCGAGGGGGTTCATGGAAAACTCGGATCGGAAATTCGACCTGATCTACCTGCCGAGCGTAGGCGGCTATCCCCAGATGATGCTGGAGCCGGGCAATATGATCCGCACCGTTGATGCCTACGTCACGTTGCGCGACCGTCTCAGCGAAAAAGGGCTCCTTGCAATCTGGTATCCCACCGGACTTGATCCCGAGGGGATCCTGACCGACCAGTACGTGCAGACCCTGCGCAGCGACAGGGTCAACCTTGTCGTCAAGGCCTACTTCAACTCACAGGAATTCCTCATCCTTGCGGGTCGTAACAGCGATGCGCCGTTCCTTGACCTCGATGAGGTCGACAAGTTCCTCCTGGCTGCGGATGACGGGATCAGGCTGCCTCCGAATCCGTTGGCACGATGCGGCCCCTACACCGTCATCGACGAAGAAAGCTTCTCCGCCATCAGCGACAACCAGCCTTTCCTGGCAGGAAACGTAAGCCATATTTTTTCATTAGCGCAGGTCAGCAAGCTCTTCGCGATAACAGCCGGCCTGTTGTGCTGCATTGGAGTCGTCCTTGTCCTCGCCTTGCGAAAACGAGGCGACCCGAAAATCGAAGGACGCAGCTACCTGCAGGTCATCCTGATCAGCTTCCTCATTGGAGCCAACTTCCTCATCCTGGAGCACTACCTGATCCTTGCGCTCTTCAAAAAACTCTATGTCTTTCACGACGCGCTGGTCCTGGGAGCCATCAGCTTCCTCATTCTCTCCGGGCTCGGCAGTATCTTCAGCTCGATTCGTCTCCTGCCCGTCTTTCAATTGATTGGCTCGATCTGCTGCATCCTCCTGCTCTTCCTTCAGCCAGAGCTGTCGCCAACCACGACCATCCTCCTGCTCGCGCCTGTCGCCTTTGTAACGGGAAGCTATTTTCCCGTACTCTTTGAGCAGGCAGTTCACAATCCCCTGGCCGTCTTTGCCATGGACGCGGTAGGTGCCGGGCTTGGATCGATGACGGCGTTCTTCCTCCCGATCGCATTCGGCTTTGACACTTTCTTCCCCGTGGCGTCTGGAGTCTTCATCCTTACGAGTATCTGCACCTACTTCTTCTTCAGGCAACTCGGCGAGAACGAAGCAGGGGGGCCTGCCCCTGCCGGAGAACCAGGAGATGGCCCCGGCCCTGATGGCGAAAAGGAGGCTCCGGCATGAATAAGATGAGGATAGCTTCGTCCATGCGCCCAGCCGCTCTCGGGCTGGCAACGCTTCTTTTCTTCGTCCCGGCCTGCAGCGAAAAACCACAGGAAGATTTCTCTCTTCCATCCAAGGAGAACCTCTACGAATACTCCATTGCCGTTGCCAGGCGAGCGCGGTCCCTGGCCCCGCGGGAGAGCGCGCAGGCGCTGTTCAACATCGGGGCTGTCCACGAACGATTCGGGATGAACGAGAAGGCCGTGGCGCTCTTTCGTGAAGGGCTCAAGATCAACCCGGTCACGGTCGACGTCTATTTATCACTTGCAGAGATCTACTCACTGACAAACCGTGGTTCCGAAGCGATCAAGGCCTGCCACATGGCGCTGAGATACGACCCGGCAGCAAAGGGGGCCTGGACTCGCATTGGGCAGGTGCTTTCACATATGCAGAGACATGAAGAAGCCATCGAGGCCTTCCGGACTGAAATTCGCCAAGAAACGGGCGATGCCTGGACTCATACCAATCTCGGGATCGCCTGCAAAGCCCTGGGGCTCTGGAAAGAAGCCTCCGCCGCCTACCGAGCCGCGATCGAGATTGAGCCCGACAGGAGCGAGGCGCTCTATGGCCTCGCGGAAACTCTGCGCCGACTGGACAAGGGAGAACAGGCGGACTCTTACCTGGAACGCTGGAAAACAATCAAGAGAGACCAGGAGCGGAAAGATCTCGCCAACCGTAAGAATGCTGACAACAGCGGCCGGCAGCGGCAGCAGAACGATGCGGCGCTCACCTGGCTGGATGCCACCGAGCTGTTTACGAAAGAACACAATCGTGCCGCAAACAATAGCCAGCGCCAGGCGAGATTCCGCAACCTCGCAAGGGATGCGCTCGAGGAGACCCTGCAATTGGACCCGGCAAACCGCACGGCGCATATCAAGCAAATGGATATTGTCTCCAAGTACGGAACTGCAGCCGAGCTGATCACCGCGACCAGCCAGGCGGCCAGCTCAATGCCAGACAATCCTTTCTTCTCCTTAAAGCTGGCCGAGGCCCATCTCAGGGCGCTGACGTCTGGAAAAGGCAATCCGAGCATTCATGCCGTCGCCGCGCAGAAGGCCGCCAGGAAAACCCTCATGCTGTCACCAGAACACGCTGAGGCCAATGGGCTACTGGCTGAGATTCTCATCAACTTTGGCCCCAAGGACGCCAGCACCCTGGGGGAAGTCCTCACGTACGCGAAAAACGCGGTCAACTACAGCGAGATTCCAAACGCCGCCTCGTACAATCTACTGGCGAGAACCTACTTCGGAGCGGGACTTCTTGAAGAGGCCAGGGAAACCCTGGAAGAAGGTATTCGAAGACTGCCGACACAAGACAGAGCCGGCAGGGAAGAGCTGCAAAAAAAACTGGCCCAATTGAAGCAGAGACTGCCCGGAAATAATTAGCGGACCCCGCACCCCCATGATGACTGGAAACCGACCTCCACAATCCAGCTGCGTTCAGACCTTCAAAGCATCCCTGGCTGTACTGCTGCTGCTCTCAACAACAGGCTGTAAGGAAGAAACCAACAAGACCCGGCCTGTCGTCCGCGGCAAGGACAACTCACCGGCCCGCTTCCTCGAAAAATCCGCAGAAGCCGGAATCACCTTCCAACACACCGATGGAAGCACGGGCGAATACTACATCGTCGAGACCCTGGCATCAGGAGTGGGACTCATCGACTTCAACAATGATGGGCACCTTGACATCTACTTCCTCAACGGCTGCCCCCTGCCCCCACCTGAAGACCTTGCGTCCTGCCCTCCCAACGCGCTCTACCGTAATCGGGGAGACGGGACCTTCGAGGACGTGACCAGGGAGAAAGGCCTTGAAGCCAGGGGGTTTTCCATCGGCTGCGGAGCGGGTGATTACGACTCAGATGGAGACCTTGACATCTATGTCGCGGGTTTCGGACGAAACCATCTCTACCGCAACAACGGCGCAAAAGAAGGCTTCTCCTTTACTGAGGTGACCTCCGAGGCCGGAGTCGATGACCCGCGCTTCAGCGCCGGCGCCTGCTTTCTCGACTATGACCGGGATGGACACCTCGATCTCTACGTCAGCAATTACTGCGAGGTCAACTTCGCCTCGAGCAAACCCTGCTTCAACAACAACGCTCCCGGCTATTGCGCACCCGGGCAATACACACCAGTACACGACTCCCTGTTCAGAAACAATGGCGACGGAACCTTTGAAGACGTCAGCCAGCGCTCCGGCATAGCCCGCGACCCGGAGCCCGGCCCCAAATGGGGAATGGGCATCGCCGTCTGCGACTTCAACAACGATGGCTGGCCGGACATCTACCTGGCCAACGATGTCAGTGACAACTTTCTCTTCGAAAACCAGAAAGACGGAACCTTCAAGAACATCGCCACGGAGGCGATGGCCGCGGTCGGACTCGATGGCGCCGAGCAGGGAAGCATGGGGGTCGATGCGGGCGACTTCGATGGAGATGGGAGCTTCGATCTGATCGTCACCAACTACCACAAACAGCTGAACGCTCTCTACCATAACGAGGGCAAGTTCGGTTTCTCCGATCAGGCGTTGAGCCGAGGCCTTGGAGATTCAACCTTGCCAATGGTCAGCTGGGGAACCCGGCTGCTTGATTACGACAATGATGGACAACTGGACCTGTTTATCGCCAACGGTCACCTCGAGGACCAGATCGACAGATACGACCAATCCTCTGAATATCGTCAGCGGAACCAGCTCTATCGAGGAGAGAACAAGAGGTTCACCGAGATCACCAAAGGCGGTGGAAGCGGCCTGAAGGAAAAACTCTCCAGTCGCGGTGCCGCCTTCGGAGACATCGACAACGATGGGGACATCGACATAGTCATCTGCAATTCCCGCGAGCGTCCCTCGCTTCTCATCAACGAGACGCCGAATAAAAACACCTGGCTCTCACTGAAGCTCAAGGGAAAGAAAGATCCCTACGCGCTGGGAGCCCGGGCGAGCGTCACCGCGGCTGGCCGAACCCAGGTGGCCGAGGTGCGAAGCGGGGGCAGCTATGTCTGCCAGAACGATCTCAGGCTTCACTTTGGCCTGGCAGACTCAAAGAAAGCTGAAAAGGTCATCATTCGCTGGCCCGGAGGAAACTCATCCACTTTTGAAAACCTTGAGGCGAATAGAGAGCATCTGCTTGAAGAATGATGGATTCCACCGACGACCATCACCGCCCGAACACCAATGGAAGTAAGACTTTAGGGGAAACATCCATTGCGACTCTGCTCTTTGGTTTATTCCTCCTGATCGCCGGCGCCACATTGCTCATAATGGTCCTCTCGACCGGCCCTCATCAGGCCGCAAATAAGACTCCAGTCGATCAAATCGACTCTACCGAAGCTCGATAACTACTCAACCCAGTTCATCAAACTGGGTTAGTTAAAGTGGACCACGTTCCTCCCTTCCAGTTTTCTGGCGGTTCGCCCTAAGCTCCTCAATTTCCTGAAAACCTATTAGTCATTACATGGTAATGATTTACGGATGCTTCGAGTTTGAAGGAATAAGGGCGTGTCGCTCAATTACCCCCCTTGACGACCAGGCGCACTCTACTTCCCCACCTATTCCCCACCTACCTCGGGGTCACCCACTTATTAGCATAACTATTATTTTTATTTACCTTACAGCATCATTTCCTGGCACTGCCTGCTTGGACCCAACAGGGTGATGTCTCGATAGCGTCAACCCTGAAACAAGCCATCCTCATCGGCCGAAAACCCTGTAATAAAGTGCTTTTTCAGCGAATCGAGTCTTGATATACTCAGGACGTGTAGCGGCAGTAATTGCCGGTACGTTTGGGTACGAAAGGAAAATTTACTGACTGCGCTGCCTGTCCCATCAGGCAGCGGTGATTTAGTAGGGTCGTATTTGGAACGAATCGTTTGGAACAGATGAGGCTGTAGTAATTACAGCCACTCCATACTGTCCGGGTTGTGAGTTCCTAAATACATTCACATCAAACAAATCGGTTTATTACCCCTAATTGGAGGTTACGCAATTATGTGTAAGAGATTTATTGTTTT
>DCKY01000013.1 GCA_002320775.1 Planctomycetes bacterium UBA1662 | reverse complement strand
TCGTTGGGGCTGTTGAGGCGTTTGCCATCGTAGTGGGTTGCCAGCGGCTCGAAGCTCCAGTTTTTTCTCAGCCGGGAAACCCGCCGGTCGCCGTGCTGGCAGAGGATCAGGTTGCCGGCCGGGTCGAGGAGCAGCCCGTTGGAGCCGGTCTCACCGCCGCGGGCGGCTGTTCCGGTATAGCCGGCAGGGCGCAGGTAGACGCTGAGCCCCTCACCGTCTTTCCAGCGCATAACCCGGTTGTTGGGAATGTCGGAGAAGAGCACCGCGCCCTCCTTCGGCAGCCACACAGGCCCCTCACTCCAGGCGAAGCCTCCGGCCAGCTTCTCGATGGCCGCGCCCTTGGGAACGATCTTGTCGAAGCGCGGATCGAGGCGAATGATTTTCCCCATACCGGAGCTTTTCGCGGCGTCCTTGCCGCCGCGTACACTCGCGGGGGTGCCGAGGTTGAAGTTGACGTTTTTGACGCTTTCACAGCCGAAGGCGCAAAACAGGAGGGCAGAGAGGGCGAACCCGAGACGGATGGAACGTTGAGTTGAATTTTTCATAGTTCGACCACGATAGTTTAGATCGGCCGGTCTGGTCAAGGGGCAGTCGCTTTCACAGGCGGCCGCTCAGGAGGTACCAGGCAAGCCCCATCCATTCGTGCAGTACGCGTTCGTTTTGTATCAGCGCGTGGTGGCTGGGCAGCCAGCGGCTCAGCGGCCCTTCGAAGCGCGCGCTCCTGAGCGTTGCAGGCGCCGGGATGACCTTGAGCCCCTGCGCTCGAAAGGATGCGACGGCACGCGGCATATGCCATCCATCTGTCACCAGGGCGATGGTGCGGAGCTTTCGTTCACGGAGCATGGGCGCCGTGAAGAGCGCGTTCTCATGGGTCGTTGAGGAGCTCTCCTCCTTGAAGATCTTTTCCGCGGGGACCCCTTCCGCCACCAGGAAATCTTTCATATAGGCAGCCAGGGACTCGACGTTTTCACCGGCCTCAGGGCGCCCGCCGCAGACCGCTACCGGCAGGGCCCTCCAGGCCTTGTAAAGCCAGGCGCCATGCCGACAGCGCGCGTAGCTGTCGCGGCCAAGATGAACAACCGGCTGGTGGGGCCGCGGCGGGTTCGCGGCGCCGGAGAGAATCACGATGGCATCGGCGTCCGCGGCCGGCAGGGGGCTCGTTGAGTACCACCATTCGAGCGAGCCGGTAGCAACCCAGCTCAGGGGAGGCCAGGTTGCCGCGAAGAGTAGAGCGGTAAAAAGGAGAAAGGCCCGCGGCTGCGGCAGCCCCCGCAGACGGTTGGTGATACAGACGACCGCCAGGCAGATGACCTGCAGGAGGACAAGGATCGGAACGAGATGCAGGAGCTGCTTCATGCTTGGTTTCCCGCCCAGACACTAACATCAACAGGGAGCGGCGCACCCGGGTAATCCGTGCTTCTGTGAGGGCCTCAATCGCCGGGCTCGCCTTGCCAATGAGCGATCTTCCAGAGATAGAGACAGGCCACGGTTCTCCAGGGCGACCAGCCGCGGCTTCTCTCGAGGATTTTCTCATCGTTGAGCTTCTGGCCAGCGACGCGCTGGATGCCGTTCCTGAGCGCGAGATCTCCCATACTGAAGATGTCGGGTCGGCCAAGGCAGAACATCAGGAACATTTCCGCAGTCCAGCGGCCGATGCCCGGTAGCGGGAGGAGCAACTCGATGACCTTTTCATTGTCCATGCTGGCGAGTCGCCGCCGTCTCAATGGGCCGCTTTCAAACGCTTTCGCCAGCTCGCGCAGGTAGAGGACTTTTTTTCCGGAGAGACCGCAGCGTTTCAGGCGCTGGGGCCGAACTTCAAGCAGCTTCCCGGGGGTGGGCCGCTTTGTCGGGGCGAAGAGCTCGGCAAAACGGCCATGGATCGATCGGGCGGCCGCGGCCGACAGCTGCTGGCTGATGATGGCCCTGCAGAGCGAATGGAAGCGTTCGGGCCGGGGGCGGAAATCCAGAGGCCCTATGAGCCGAATCCAGCGGCCGAGAGCCGGATCCTTCCGGGCGAGGGCCGCGGCGCCTTTTTTCAGCGAGTCACGGGTCAGCGGCCGCATGGGGAGCCTTATTTGATGGACTGAAAGGAGCCGTGGTTGTCTTTCGCCAGTTGCTTCATGAAGCCGACGAAGACCTCAACATCCTTGAGGGTGGGCAGGGGGAGCGGGCCGCTGGTCTGCCCGGGGATCTTGTCCGGCCAGCCACCGACCCCCTCGAAGCCGAAGGTGTTGATGCGCATCTTGCGGGCCGCGTTGAGGTTGGCTATGTCTTTGAGGATTTCTTCTATGAGAAAGCTGGAGGGGAACTCGGGCTTGGTGGGGGCGCCATCGGACAGCAGGACGATCGTGTCGGCCTCACTGTCTTCAAACGCGCGCTTGAGGGCGTCATCGGTATAGGTGGCGCCCCGGGCGAGGAATTCTTTAACGAATTTCCCCGCGCTCTTGATCGCGCTCTTGCTGGCCGGCCTGAGGCCTTTCTGCCAGGCGGTTACTTTATTGGAGTAGGCGATGATGTTGAAGCGCGCGGCCTTCGGCAGGCTCTCGATGGCAACCAGCAATTGCTTGCGGGCGCGGTCCAGGCGGACCCGGGCCTTCTGGGCAGCTTTGATGGTCGAGCGCCCCTGGTCAAACATGGCCATGCTTCCAGAGACGTCAATCACGAAGATCAGGTTGCGGCTGAAGATCTCGGTGCCGAAGAACTCTACCGAATCAGCCGCTTTCTTGACGACGACCGTTCGTCCATCATCATCGGGCGCCTCGTTGGGATCGAAAGACTCCCGCTCGGCGTCCCACCATTTCTTCCAGTCGGCCCCGGTTTCAAAGTCCTGGCCGGTAATCTCCAGCAGGGCCGTCCGGCCCTCGAGCCAGAGAAGGTCGCGTTCCTTCGTGTGCGAATCGACCAGCGCGATCAAGGGGTCCACCGCGCCCTTGAGCTTCCGCCGCCCAGCCGCCCTGAGGCCGGCGAGCTGGATGCGAAGGAGCTTGTTTTCAAACGATGTGAGGATCTCTTCGCCGGTCGGCTGGTCGTCTCTATAACCGAAGGAGTCGAGCAGCAGGATCTTGTCTTCGAGGCTCCGTGCTTTTTTGTAGTTCTTGATGAGCGCCGCGACCGCCTCGGGGTTCTCAAGAGCCTCGATGGCCTCAAGGGCTTTTTCGTAGTTGATCTTCGATGGGAGCAGGGTCGCCGCCGGAGGGATGAGTATCACGCTCCTGGGGTGATCCAGCACGCCCATGCGCACAATGAACTTGTTCAGCTCTTCTTCGCTCTCCGCTCGAATGAGAGCCTGCATGGTCTTGGCGTATTTTCGGGCCCTCGATGAGCTTACCTCTTCCGCCGGCGCGCTGGCGCAGAACAGGACTAAGGCCGGGATGAACGGCAGAAAGCGCATAGGTGCCTCACAGGGACAGTTACTGGCCGGGAGAGCGTTCCGGCCGAAGAGGCTATCTTAGCAGGAATTTCCGGCCGGTTAAAAGATGAAGGCGCGGCGCGGCCTATCCCATATAGCCCGGTCTGTAGGCTCGCTTGATCAGGGGCTCCGCCTCCGGGCGTCCGGAGGCCTTCATGTTCTTCGCATCCCAGTCGATCTTTCCGCCGAGGCGGACCGCGAGGTTCCCGAGGAGGACGGCCTCGGTAAGCTGGGCGGAGTAGTCGAAGTTCGACAGAGCCGCCGGGCCGCCCTTGCAGGCCACGACCCATTCCTTGTAGTGGCCGGGAGAGCGCGGCAGTGAAGCCTCGGGGGCCTTGAAACCGGCGAAGTCTTTTTTCGGGAGCAGCTTGCCATCGCCCCAATAGTGGGGAATGTAGAGCTTGCCCTTGTCGCCGACGATGATCGAGCCATTGCCCGAAACCTTTTCGCCTTCGAAGAGCGCGGCGGGCGGCCGCTTGGGGCCGTCGTACCAGGTCAGGTGGACGGCGGGCCGGCTGGCGATGGCGGGAAAGCGGTAGCGGATAATGCTCCAGGCCGGGGCGGAGTCCTTGAAGAGCGGAGATGAGGTCGCCTCGATAGTCTCAGGCAGGCCCAGCTCGAGAGCCCAGTAGGCGATATCCCAGTTGTGGCAGGCCATGTCGCCTAAGGCTCCCGTGCCGAAGTCCCACCATCCGCGCCATTTGAAGGGGACGTAGGCAGAGTGGTAGGGCCGCGTCGGGGCGGGTCCGAGCCACAGGTCCCAGTCCAGTCCGGCGGGAACCGGCTGCGATTTAGCCGGCCGCCTGATTCCCTGGGGCCAGATGGGGCGGTCCGACCAGACATGGACCTCTTTCACAGTCCCCAGTGTGCCGGCGCGGATCAGTTCGACCATGCGCCGCGAGCCGTGTTCGCTATGTCCCTGGTTGCCCATCTGGGTCGCGACCTTGTATTTCTTCGCCGCTTCGCGCAGGAGGCGGGCTTCGGAGACCGAGTGGGTCAGGGGCTTCTGGCAATAGACGTGCTTGCCCAGCGCCATCGCCATCAGCGCGGCCGGGGCGTGGTGATGGTCCGGGGTAGAGACGGTTACGGCGTCGAGCCCTTTTTCCTTCTCGAGCATCTTGCGATAGTCGGTGTAGCGGGCCGCCTTCGGGTAGCGCTTGATCGACCCCGCGGCCCGGCCGCTGTCGACATCGCAGAGAGCGGCTATATTTTCGCTGCTGACCCCGGCGAGATCGCCGGCTCCCTTGCCCCCGGCTCCGATGATGCCGATGTTGAGCTTCTCGTTGGGAGACTCTCCTCCCGGAAGGATGTTAAAGCCTCCACAGAGGGTTGAGCCGGCGGCCAGCGCGCCGCTCTTGAGCAGGGATCGTCGTGAAAATCTACGGGCCATGGTTTCCTCCGCCGGGGGACTCCTTTGTGTTTACGGCTATAGATCGTCCACACCCGGGCGCGCTCATGCAAACCAAAACCTTCCCAGGCAAGCCCGGTGAGCCGCCGCCGCCGCTCTCTTCCTTGAATGAGCCTGAATCTTCGTGATAATGGTTCTGTCGCCTCGTGTCTTCTGGCGTCGACAACACCAGGTCATATCGTTTCCAGGGCTGACTATGCGCGAATTAAGCAGGGCACTATTTACGGTCACGGTTCTCGGCCTTGCCGTCTTCCCCGCGGCGGAGGCATCCGAGGAGCTCTTCGGTAAGAAGGTCGCCCCGGTCTTCGAGCGGCGGTGCCTGGGTTGCCATAACGACAGCAAGAAAAAGGGGAAGCTCTCGATGGCTTCCCGTGCCGCGCTCCTCAAGGGCGGCCGCAAGGGCCCGGTCGTCGTTCCCGGGGATCCATCGGCCAGTCGTCTGCTGCGGCTCATTACGCCGAAAGATGGCAAGGCGAGCATGCCGAAGAACAAGGCTCCTCTTTCGCAGGCGGAGCTCGATGCGGTCGGAGAATGGATCAAGGCGGGGGCTGTCTGGCCGCAGGGGCTGGAGCTCAGCGAGAAAAGTCCTTCGGACTTTAATTGGTGGTCGTTCAAAAAGCTCGAGCGTCCGGCCGTCCCTCGTATCGAGGGGCCCGGCTCCGCGTGGGTTCGCACTCC
Organism: Planctomycetes bacterium UBA1662; assembly: GCA_002320775.1. Taxonomy (GTDB): domain Bacteria; phylum Planctomycetota; class UBA8108; order UBA8108; family UBA8108; genus UBA8108. Next base: position 2,190 of record DCKY01000013.1, on the reverse strand, counting down.
CATCGATGCCTTTGTCAGGGCCCGCCTGGATGCGAAAGGTCTGGCCCCGGCCCCCGAGGCGGACCGATTGACTCTTATCCGCAGGTTGTCTTTCGATCTGACCGGGCTTCCCCCGGCCTCGGAAGAGATCGAGCGGTTTCTTGCCGACAAGTCTCCCAGGGCCTACGAGGAGCTGGTCGACCGGTTGCTGGAGTCGAAGCACTACGGAGAGCGCTGGGCCCGGCACTGGCTCGATGTGGTCAAGTACGCTGACACCTGTGGTTATGACAAGGACAAGCTGCGCCCGAACGCCTGGCCCTACCGGGACTATGTCATCAGGGCCTTCAACAGCGACAAGAAGTATTCTCGCTTTGTAGAGGAGCAGCTCGCCGGCGATGTGCTCTTTCCCGGGGAGCCGGATGGCATCCTCGGGCTGGGCTTCGTCGCCGCCGGGCCCTGGGACTTCATCGGCCACGTCGAGGTCTCTGAATCGAAGATCGACGGTAAGGTGGCCCGCTATATTGACCGGGATGAGATGGTCACCAACACCATCAACACCTTTACCAGCCTGACGATTCAGTGCGCCCGCTGCCACGATCATAAGTTCGATCCCTTTACCCAGCACCACTACTTCAGCCTGCAGGATGTTTTCGCCGCCGTCGACCGGGCGGAGCGGCCCTACGACCGGAACCCGGGAACGGCGAAGCAGCGTAAGGAGCTGAGCTCGGAGCTCGAGGGGGTTCGCGCTGAGCTGCGGAAACACCGGGAGGGGGTCGTCGCCGCTGGCGGGGACGAGCTGGCCGTCCTCGATAAGGCGATCGCGAAGCACGCCACAGAGGTCAAGCTGGAGAAGAAGAGCCCGGCCTATGGGTATCACAGCGGCATCAGCAAGAAGCAGGACGAGGAGAAATGGGTCGTGGTCGATCTCGGCCGTGATGTAGAGCTCTCCCGGGTTGTTTTGCACCCCTGCCACGATGACCACAACAACATCGGCGCGGGTTTTGGATTTCCGGTGCGCTTCCTGGTCGAGGCCGCGAAGCACAAGAGCTTCCCGGCGCCCACCGTGCTGGCGGATGAAAGCGCCGGGGACTATCCGAACCCCGGACTAGGCGAGTACTCTGTCGAGGGCAAGGGATCGAAGGCCCGCTTCGTCAGGGTCAGGGCGGTCAAGCTGGCGCCACGAAGCAACGACTACATTCTCGCCCTAGGAGAATTGGAGGTTTTCGACAAGAAGGGAATGAACATCGCGCGCGGGATGAAGGTTCTCTCCAAGGATTCCATCCAGGCGCCCATTCGCTGGGCGCGGAAGAACCTCACCGATGGAAGCTGGCCCCGGGCCAAGAACGAGGCGGCGGCCTCCGCCCTGGCGAAGGCCAAGAAAGAACGCGAGCAGCTCATGGCGCGGCTCCAGTCGCCCGAGTGGCTCGCCAGGCAGAAGCGCCTCGCGACAAGGGAGAGAGAGCTCGCCGGGAAGCTGGCCCAGCTGAAGAAGTCGGGCATGGTCTACGCCGCAGCGACGCATTTCAAGACGCAGGGCAATTTCAAGCCGACCAAGGGCAAGCCGCGCGCGATCCATGTGCTGCATCGGGGTGACATTCTCTCGCCCCGTGAAAAGGTAAAGCCCGGCCTGCTGCCGTTTTCCGCCGGGGCGGCCATCGAGATGGATCTTCCCGCCGAACACTCAGAGGGTGAGCGCCGTTCGGCCCTTGCGAAATGGATCACCAGCAAGGGCAACCCTCTCACCTGGCGCTCCATTGTCAATCGCGCCTGGCTCTGGCACTTTGGCGCCGGCATCGTCGATTCTCCCAACGACTTCGGCCGCATGGGGCAGCTGCCGAGCCATCCTCTGCTGTTGGACTGGCTGGCCTGTGAGTTCCGCGATGGCGGGCAGTCTTTCAAGAAGCTCCATCGCCTCATCGTCAACAGCTCCGCCTACCGGCAGTCCTCGACCTGGAATGAACAGGGCCAGCGTGCCGATTCAGGTAATCGCCTTCTCTGGAGAATGAATCGCCGACGTCTCGAGGCCGAAGAGATCCGGGATGCCATGCTGCGGGTTAGCGGCAAGCTCCGGCCTGACATGTACGGCCCGGGCTTTTATCTCTTCAAGCTGGAGAAAACAGCCCACTCGCCACATTACGAATACCACAAGTTCAATCCGGAAGATTCCGCCTCTCATCGGCGCTCCATCTATCGCTTCATCGTGCGCTCCCA
>DCKY01000058.1 GCA_002320775.1 Planctomycetes bacterium UBA1662 | reverse complement strand
CGGAATTCGATGACATCGGGAGCCCGAACCACCAGGTCCGCCGAATCGACAGCATGCCCCAGCGGGTGGCGGCCAAATCGTCCGCCGGGTTTCAAATCTTTACCCAGGGTCGCCAGGTCCACCGGCACCGCCAGCGTACGCAACTGCTGCTGCAGCAAGGTGTCGGGTGAGTTGACTTCTTTCCGTATCGTGCCGGTGGCCAGCGCCTGGACCCGCCGTGCCAGCTCGCTACGTTTCCCGGCATCCTTCTCGGCAATCCACTCTGCGAGGATTGAACCGGGCGGCACGGTAACGATGGGCGATCCACCCTTGTTAATTTTCGCCATCTCCCCCTGGTAGAAATGCCACGTACCCTGGTTGCCGTGGCTGTCGGCGTGCGGGTTGCCGGCCTGGAGATCTGGCGATACGTCCCCGGCCAGGTCCCAGGCCTTTTTCTCGCCACCTGCCTGGCTGATAAGGAAAGTGATGGAGGTCAGGTCACAGGCATGTTCGGCTTTGCGTGGCCCGACCAGGAATGACAGCATCTCTCCCTTTCGAACCGCAACGGTTGTAGGAGTCATCGTGGCGGACCCGCCCAGCTCGTACTCGCCTTTCCACAGCGTGCCCGCCTTGCCGGCCGCGAGATGCTGCAGCACCCATTCCACTCCGTTGCCGCAGGTGGAATGAGCATCAGCAATAGCTGCCTCGACACGCACCACACCCTCGATCGGACTTTGCCAACCGACCCCGGCATAATGGGTCGGGGTCGGATGAACCACCACCGAGTGCGCCTTCGCCAGGCCGGGAATCGCCTCGTTCCTGTCCGATGAGTTGGCGACCACCGTCGGGAGCGAATCCGGCCGGTGTGCCGCCCAGCCGGTGATCCCCTTGCGACTGTTGGTCTTCCTGGTCAGGTACCCTTCGACCTTCACGGCGGTACTGCGGCCGATGGCCAGGTAGTCGAGCCACACCTTGAGCGTTTCGGTATCCACCTTGTGCGCCGCGGCAAGGCCGGGAACATCGCTGTCCGCCTTAACGGCGCGCGCCGCTGCGAGGTAGCTGGCTGTCTGACCAAGCATCCTGAGCCGCTGCTGGTCGATGCGCTGCTGCAATCCCGCCACATCCCGCAGGGGCAAGGCAGGGCGCCCGCCACCTTCCAGGCGCAGGTTCTTCCAGACGACATAGTCCTTGTCGTTTCCGTCTCCGGCGTCACCGGTGGCCAGATAGAAGACAATATCCTCACCGTCCGCCGCGGCAGGAAGCTCCCATTTCAGATTCTGCCGCGGTGTGAAGAGGGCTCGAATGCCAACCGGCTCCATCCAGCGCGGTGTAGTGCCTTCGCGGCCGATATGCCCGATCGCGTTGAACTTCCACATCTCCTTCTGTGCCCGGTCGATTTCCACCACCAGCTTCGCCGGGTCACTCGACTCCGTCTTGCGCCAGCGCTCCTGCAGGCCACCCAGCAGCGTGCCTTCCTCCGGCTTGTCCGCCGACATTGTTTTCCACAGCAGGCGCAGGTACTTGGAGCTCAGGCCACGCTCCTTCGCCACGGCCTCAACGGTTTTCGCGCCGTCCATCAGCGCCTCGCGTTCGGCGAGCGTCGCCGCCAGGTACCTGGCCACCGGAAGCCGGCCACCCTGGTTCGTGGTGAACTTGATCCCATGCAGGTTCACAGCGGAGCCGCCACTGTCATCGGTGAACTGGCGGTAGAAGGCCTGGATGCGAGCCAGGAGCTCATCGGTCCGGTCCCGCTCTGTCGTGTAGCGGGAAAACCGGATCCCCCCGGGTGTGAGCACCGCGTGGGCCGCGACCTCCTTGGCGGCGTCGAGGTACTTCGTCACCAGCGCGGGCGACATCCCCTGGGGGCCCCCTACGTTCGTGAATCCTTCGCCCGCCGCGCCATCGACGGGAAACTCGCGGGTCGGGTCCAGCGTCTGCACCCCGGTCAGGTCGCGAACCGTGTAATTGTATTCAGCATTGTTCAGCCGCCGCAGTACGAGAGGACCGGGATCACCCGCCCGCGCTTTCGCTTCGGTTCTGAGATAAGTACGCACCCATGCCTGCAGACGACTTCGCTCGCCATCCCCTGGTTGCTTCGCACCCTTCGGCGGCATCTGCCGGCTGTCGAGCATCTCGCGAACCTTCAGCCAGGCTTTCGGTGAGCGCCGGACGTCGCCCATCGCCACGAAAGACTCCAGGTCAATCTCGGCCTCGGCGTCATCCCCCGAGTGGCATTTGTAGCAGTAGCGCTTCAACAGGGGCCGTACCTCTGGCTGGTAGGCCTGCTCGAGCCTCGCCAGCTCCGGATCGTCCTGCGCTCCTAGAGGAGAAGACGCACAGATGAATGCCACCAGCAATCCACAGGAGAGAAGAGCTTTCACAGCGATTCCGCGAGTGGCTTGACGAAGGGCAGACTGACCCGCGGCCGACCCGGAATATTTTTGTTTCACGCCAGTACCTCCTTCACCACATCTCCATGCACGTCGGTCAGGCGATAGTCGCGCCCGGCATGGCGAAAGGTCAATTGTTCGTGATCCAGTCCGAGCTGATGCAGGATCGTGGCGTGGAAATCGTGAACGTGTACACGGTTTTCGGCCACAGCGATGCCGTGTTCGTCGGAAGAGCCGTGGACGATGCCGCCTTTCACCCCACCACCGGCCAGCCACGATGAAAACACCTGGTGATGATGCTCCCGGCCGGGATGGTCAGCCTTTTCATGATACGGCGTACGGCCGAATTCCGTCGTCCAGACAACGAGAGTTTCATCCAGCATGCCGCGCTGTTTCAGATCGGTGACCAGGCCGGCGATGGCCTGGTCGACGTTCCTGGCCAGGGGGCCGTGCGTAGCCATATTGCCGTGCGCGTCCCAGTTACTCGACGAGCCGACATCGATCAATTCGATAAAGCGGACGCCCCGTTCAGCAAGGCGGCGAGCCACCAGGCACTGCCAGCCGAAACCGGTTTTCTGGCCCGGCTGAATGCCGTACAGCTTGAGTGTCGACGGCTTCTCACCCGACAGGTCCATCGCCTCCGGGGCCTCGCTTTGCATGCCAAACGCTGTCTCGTAAGACTGGATGCGCGCCTCGAGGGCCTGGTCGGCGGTGCGCTCCTGGAGATGCTTCCTGTTGGCCTTTGACAGGAAGTCGAGCTCCAGCTCCTGCAGCTTCGACGAAGCCACCCGGCGGCGCAGGTTGGGGATCGGATTGTCGCCGGGGATCATCTGCGTGCCTTGATGGCATCCCGGCAGAAAGTCGCTGCCCCAGGTCTGCGCGCCGGCATAGGGTGTTTTCGGGGCGATGACAACGAAGGATGGCAGGTTGCGATTGACCGTGCCCAGCCCGTAGCTCACCCAGGCCCCTATGCTCGGCCTCGCGAAGTCCCACGATCCGCAATGCATGCCGAGCGTGCTCTCGTAATGGTTCGTATGATTCGATTCCATCGAACGGATCACGCACAGATCATCGACAATGCCTCGCATGTGCGGGAACAGATCGCTGACCTCGATACCGCTCTTGCCGCCCCGGCTGAACTTCCAGTCGGGTTTCTTGAGATACCTCGTGAACTCCCCGAGCTTGCCTTGCCAGTTGTCCACATTGATCTTCTTGCCGTGATGGGCGAAAAGCTCCGGCTTGGGATCGAAGGAGTCGACATGCGAAACACCGCCGGTCATGTAGAGAAAGATCACGCGTTTTGCTCGCGGCTGGTGATGCGGCTTTTTCGGCGCCAGCGAAGCGCCGGACGAGCGGGCACCCTCCGCGCGCGTCTCCTCCGCCAGCAGACCCTGTAAAGCGATGGCCCCAAACCCGCCCAGGGCTCTCTGCAAGACGTCACGTCGGGTTGGATATGTCATGCGACCACTCCAGTGCTAATCGACAAACAAAAACTCATTGCGCGTCAAAATCGTACGAACCAGGGCACTCCATACTTTCACATCCAGCGAATTCTGCGAAGGTTCATTTTCAGCAAGCGCGCTGGCGTACCGTTTCATGAACGCGGAAACCTCCGAAATCTCATCGGGAGTCGGCGAGCGGCCGAACGCAAGCTGCCAGGCCAGCTCTACGCGAGACACCTCTTCGCTTGCGCCGGACAGGAGACGTTTCGCCAGCCCGGCCGCCCGCTGGTGCACGAATTCGTTGTTCATCAGGTACAGAGCCTGGGTGGGCACGGTCGTCAGCTCACGGCGAGCGGTGCTGACGTTGCTGTCCGCACCGTCGAACAGGGCCAGAAAGGGGTGTCGCTTCAGGCGTTGCTGCATCAGGTAGACGCTGCGCCGTTTCGTCGGATAAACGCCGTAATATGGTGTGTGTTGAGAGAAGCCCCACTTCTCAATCGGCGGGAAGGGATGTTCGCCGCCCATGGTCGGGTCAAGATCGCCACTGACCAGCAGCATCGAGTCACGGATCTCTTCGGCGCTCAAGCGCCGGCGGCTGAAGCGCCACAGCAATTTATTATCCGGATCGAGCTCGAATGCGCGCGGCTCGAACTCGCTGGAGCGCTGGTAGGCGGCCGACGCCATGATCAGCCGGTGCATGGATTTCACCGAGTAGCCCGCCGCCTTGAATCGGCTCGCAAGCCAGTCAAGGAGCTCCGGGTGCGTCGGCCGCTGGCCGCGGGCGCCGAAGTCGTTCTCTGTCGCCACCAGCCCACGCCCGAAATGCTGCTGCCAGATACGGTTGACCATCACGCGCGCCATGAGCGGGTTGCTTTCCCGCGTGAGCCAGTCGGACAATTGCAGACGTCCGCTGCCGGCCTGGTCCGACAGAGGCTCCTTGCCCAGGATGTCGAGATTCCTGCGTGGAACCTCGTCGCCGAATTTTCGCCGGTCCCCGCGAACCTGGATGCGTGAGTCCTGCGGCTTGTCTTTATCGATCGCGGCATAAACAAATTCGTTGGGTCCGGACGACCTGATAGCGGCGCGCTGCGAACGCAGCTCGGCCAGCTTTTGCTCCGCTTCGGCGAGTTCCTTCTCCAGCTCGGCCTGGTTTTTCCTGACCAGCTGGGCGGGCGCTGTCGGGACAAAGGATGCGCCGCGATCCTGGTCGGCCTGGTAGAAATACCAGACCCCCGCGTTCCCAAGTCGATCAGGCAGCGGATTACTCTTCAGGAATTCGCCGGCCAGGTCATCAACAGCATTCCATCGACGCTGCCCCCCCACTTCCTCGATCGTCCACTCGACCTGGGTCAGGTCGCAGCCGTGATTTACTTTCGGCATGACCGCCAGCTGAAGAAACTCGCCGGCTTCTATCTCGAGCTCCTGCGGCCTGATCGCCTGGCTTCCATTTCTTTCGATCGCGCCCTTACCGACCTGCCTCAATCCGCCACTGCTCAGGTGGTCGATGAACCAGGCCACGCTGTCACCACAATCGTGAGCGTCCCGCACACTGCCCGACAGGCGAACACGCCCTGTCATCGGGCTCCGCCAGGCGATGCCGACACCATCCCTGTCCTGGGGATGCACGACCAGTTTTCCCGGCGGCACCGTGCCCGGCACCTTCAAG
>DCKY01000018.1 GCA_002320775.1 Planctomycetes bacterium UBA1662 | reverse complement strand
CGATTGCGACGACTCGGACTGTTCTGAGACCCCCGAATGCGCTGAGCCCGTCGGGTCCCGCCTGGTACGCGGAGACGCCAACTCCGATGGCTCCATCAACCTCACAGATGGAGTCATTCCACTGCTCTACCTTTTCAGCGGCGGTAACGAACCTGCCTGCATGGATGCAGCCGACACCAACGACACCGGCGCGATCGAAATCACAGATGCGATCATCGTCTTCAGCTGGCTGTTCAGCGGCGGAAACGCCCCCGTGGCGCCTTCGCCCACCTCACCAGGCTATCTCTCAACGGACTGCGGAGAGGATGCCACAGAGGATGGGCTCGGCTGCGAAAGCGCGGCGGTGACCTGCGAGTAGAGGCCTGCCTCTCTATTGAACAGAAGGCGGCGCCTGGACCCGATTCCATGCGAGCGCCTTCTGTTCAGTCGATGGATTTTGGCTTGCCAGATTCTCCATGAGGTTCGATCATGTCTGTCGGCATGAAAACCATGAGCCTGATCGCCCTCGCCTTCACGCTTACGGCTCCTCTCCTCAAGGGAGCTGACAGCCAGCTTCCAGCCATTATCGACTCCCACATCGCGGCTCGTGCCGGCGGCCCTCTCTCTGCTCGCAGCGACGATGCCGAGTTTTATCGTCGCGCCCACCTTGATCTTGCCGGGATCATTCCCAGGGAAGCTTCCGCCCGATCCTTCCTCGCCGACCCAGCCCCTCAAAAGCGCCTGAAGCTCATCGATAGGCTGCTTTCCGGAGAAGACTTCGCCCGGCACTGGTCCGACCTGCTCTCGGTAGAGCTCCTGAAAAGACAGAACCTCGGCAAGGTCCCCCTCGATGAGTGGACAGAATACCTTTTCTCCTCTCTGAAAAAGCGCCCCCGCTGGGACATCATGGTCCGGGCGATGGTCGCCGCCACCGGCCTGGGCTCTGAACGTCCGGCGATGAAGTTCCTTGGCACCGGCGGACATCAACGCATGACCGAGGACATCGCCAGGCTCTTCCTCGGGATGGATCTGGAATGCGCCAGGTGCCACGACCATCCGTCGGTCAAGACCTGGGAACAGGCCGACTACTGGGGACTCTACACCTACCTGAGCTGGACCAAGGCCGCCACCAACACCAGCGACAAGAAGGAATATCTTGTCGAGATACTTGGCAAGCGAGAGATCGAATACCAATCCGTCTTCGCCTCGGTCGGAGATGCCACCGGACCCAGGCTCCCTGGCATGAAAGAGGCCGCCATCCCCACCCTCGCCAAGGGCCAGGAGTTTTCAAAGCCGGCCGAAAACGGCCTGCCGCCGGTGCCTAAATTCCTACCGCGCCAACAGCTTGCCCGCGACCTTACCTCACCGAAAAATCTCGTCTTCGCCCGAAACAGCGTCAACCGTTTCTGGGCGCGCCTGCTCGGGCGAGGCCTCGTTCATCCTCTCGACCAGACCCATTCCGCCAACCCTCCATCTCATCCGAAATTGCTGCAGGCCCTGGCGGGAAAGTTTATCGCCAGTGAGTATGACCTCAAATGGTTGATCCGGTCGATCATGCTGAGCGAAGCCTACCAGCGATCCAGCAGATTGCCCGATGGCGCCAGCTCGGTGCCTCCGGAGAGCTACCGGACAGCGATCCCTCGAGCTCTGACCCCCGAGCAGCTCCTGGCATCCGTCCTGAGAGCCACCGGCAACCGCCAGCGAGTCAGGGCCATGAAGGCTCCCGCCGACGTCAAGTTCGACCGTCGCGGCTACTTCACCGGCACCAACAAAGAGCTGCCCCGGTCCTATACCGAGATCCAGGCGATTTTCATCCAGACCTTCGGCAGGCCCCCCGGAGAACCCGAGACCGAGTTCATCCCAGGCCTGAACCAGTCACTATTCCTGATGAATGATCGGCTGCTGTTGAGCTGGCTCGAACCACACAAGGGCAACCTTGTTGAGCGTCTCGGCGCGCTCAAAGAGCCCGGCAAGATCGCCGAGACCCTCTACCTCAACGTCCTGTCCCGTCTTCCCGAAGAATCCGAGGTCGCGGAGCTCGAGGCCTATCTCGAGCAAAACACCGGTCGAACCAGCTCCGCCCTTGGAGAACTGGCCTGGGCGCTCATCAATTCAACAGAGTTCAGGCTGAGTCACTGATGAAACCGCGAACCAACCCACACGCCTGTCTCAGCCCTGAACACGGAATGTCCCGCCGTCGTGTCCTGGGCGTCCTCGGTGGCCTGGCAGGCTTCGGCAGTTTGCTGAACCCCACGGTCTCGAGGGCCCTCGAGAAAAAAGAAAAACAGGTCTGCCTGATCTGGCTCGATGGAGGCATCAGCCAGTACGAAAGCTGGCATCCACTGCCGGGAACACGGTTCGGAGGTCCCTTCCGCAGCATTCCGACCAGGACGCCCGGAATTCACTTCTGCGAGCTGATGGAACACACAGCCAGGATCTCCGACAAGATCTCGGTCATTCGAAACATGGAGACCAAGGACCCTAACCACTCCAGTGGAGTCCCTCGTATCCAGCGAGGGGACCCGATTGATCGTGGTGTCGTTTACCCTTACCTCGGCTCAGCCGTATCAAAGCTCCTCGGCCCGGCCGACCCCGATCTTCCCCCCTACATCTGGATCAAGCCCGGCAACGGTGGATTCATACACAGAGAGGCCGGCTTCCTCGGGGCGGAACATGGAGCCCTTGCCCTTGGTGACGGCAACCCCCCCGTTCACATCCATCGCCCGAAAGGCATCTCCGCTGAGAATGACGAGGCGAGAAACGCCCTGCGCAAAAAAATCAACGAACGCTTTCGATCCACCCGGGGCGCATCGGAGATCGACGCCTACGAAACATCTTATGAGATGGCGGAACGTCTCATGGCACGCAAGGAGATCTTCGATGACAGCGAGCTCTCGCCAAAAGACAGGGATCGCTATGGAAGCCACCCCCTGGGAAGACACATCCTGCGCGCACGGCAGCTCCTCGAAGCCGGGATTCGCTTCATCAAGGTCAACAGCTACCACTGGGACACCCATGGCGACAACTTCAACATGTCCCAGCGTCTTATCCCCCAGGCCGACCGCCCCTTCGCGGCGCTGATCGAAGACCTGGAAGAACGGGGCATGCTCGACAACACCCTCGTCATCCTGATGAGCGAATTCGGCAGGACCCCCAACGTCAACTCCCGCATAGGACGTGATCACTGGCCAGACTGCTGGAGCCTGGCCTTGGCCGGGTGCGGAATCAAGCAGGGCGCGGTAGTCGGAAAAACCTCCGGAGACGGGGCCTGGGTCGATGGGACCGGCTACGACATCGGGGACCTCTTTCACACGATCTTCTCGGTGCTTGGAATAGACGCCCGCCGGGAACGTTACCTCTACAAGGGGCAGAAGCTCGCTATTGCGCACGATGAATGCAAGCCGATCCGGGAGGTCATGGCATGAACCCCGCGGCCATCGACATTAAGAGCGTAAGGGTCGCCAGGGAATTCAAGCACGAGGCCCAGTTGTTCCGTGCCAGGTTCAGCCCTTGCGGAAAATACTTCGCCGCCGTTGGCGTCGACGCCCTTGTCCATGTCTGGAATATCGAAACAGGAGACCTGAAAAGCTTCAAGGGGCACAAGACCTGGATCTCATCCATGGCCTTTGGAGCCTCCAGCAACAGCCTCTACACCGCGGACTACCAGGGAGTCATTCACTGCTGGAACTACCTGGGAGATGCGAACACCCGGCCCCGCTGGAGCATCGCCTCCGCCGACCGCGACAATGTCCGCGCCCTGGCCATGGCTGGAAACGGACGATTCCTTCTCAGCGCGGGAGATGACGCGGTCATCAAAGCCTGGGATGCCAAAAACGGAAAGCCTGTGGCGCAGCTTCCAGGGCACAGCGAATGTATATTCAGCCTCGCTGTCCACCCGGGGGAAAAACACCTTGTCAGCGGGGACCTGCTCGGAACCATCCGGAAATGGACTATTGGCGATTGGAAGCCTGCCGGGAAGCTGGATGCCGCAACTCTTCACACCCGCAAGGACAACTTTATCGCAGATGTCGGCGGGGTACGGAGCCTTGCCTTCAGCCCGGATGGGAAACGCCTGGCCGCAGGTGGGTTCAGGGATGCCAAGAGCAACTCCTTCTGCCCCGGCACCCCTGCCGTGCTTGTATTTGACTGGGGTTCAGGAAAACGGAACCATGAGCTTCGACTCAAGGCCAAATCCGATGGGCCGATCAACGGGCTTCGATTTCTCCCGGACGGTTCCATCGTGGGCTATGGTGAACACCTTCACAGCGCCACCGAGATGGCCTTCTGGCGCCCCCCCGCCAGTCCCCCGGCCCACTCCCTCACCGGGCACTCAGCCTACGACCTTGACCTGCACCCTGATGGCCGAAGGCTGCTCGCCCCTGTCTATGTTTCAGGGGGCACATCAGGCAATGGGGCGCAAAAACGCCATCGGGATAAATATTCCCCTAACGCCACTGTCCTGAGAATTTACAACCTCTTCCCTGAGCCAGCCGAGAAACAAGCCGAGGGCTAATCACAGCCGGAGTA
>DCKY01000140.1:10215-28629 GCA_002320775.1 Planctomycetes bacterium UBA1662 | reverse complement strand
GGCCCGGTGGCATCATCCAGCCCGCTTCCGGCCGGAAGTCCGAGGTGTTTGAGGTAGAGTTCCGTCGGCAGGGGGGTGAGCCGCAGCTCGCTCGGGTCCTGGTGTTTCATGCCGTGCTCCCTCCGGCCCCGATGGGCTTGAACTGGCATCCTTCGACAAAGTGATCGAAGAAGTCCGGGTCGGTCTCGAGCTCGATGTGCTCTATCCGGCTGACTGTCTTTTCGAGCTTCCGCCGCAGGCGAGTCGAGAGGAGGGCGAGGGAGGCGCCTTCGATCGCTGCGTTGCCGATGCGGGTGATCTTCTCATTCGGGAGATCAGGGATGAGGCCAATGCGCCGCGCCGAATCAAGGTCGAGGTGGCTGGCGAAGCCCCCGGCGAGGTAGAAGCGGTCGAGGTCTCCACAGGATCGCCCCAGGTTTTTCATCACGATCTCGAGACCGGCCACGTTGGCTCCCTTGGCCTGGGCCAGTTGGCTGATATCTTCCTCGCTCAGGTAGACTGAATCGGTTTCCGGAAGCTCGAAACGGTCCGCATCGTTCGCGAGACGGCCGAGGTGGTCCATCGTGCCATTTCGCAGGAGCTCTCCGAGCAGCTCGACGAGGCCTGAACCACAGATGCCCTCGGCCTGGCGGGAGCCGCCGATCACCTCGTAGCTCAGCTTCCCATCCGTGTCGATGTGGACGGTCTCTATGGCGCCCTCGAGCCCGGGCATGCCGCAGCTGATGGCTCCACCCTCAAAGGCCGGGCCAGCCGGGCAGGAGGCGGCGACCAGCCGACCTCCATCGTTCACGATGAGCTCGGTGTTCGTTCCGATATCCATGAAGGCCGCGAGCTCTCCTTTGTCAGCGAGGTCGATGGCAAGCAGGCAGGCGGCCGCGTCGGCGCCGACATGGCCGCTCACCAGCGGCAGGCCGACGACTCTCGCCTGGGGGTAAACCGGAAGCCGCATTTTCTTCGCGGTTGTCTCGATGCCGGTAGACTGGCGTGTTCCCTTCTCGAGCTCATGCTCGGTAATGGATCGGTAGGGACGCTGCCCGACCGAGCTGACGTCGAGTCCGAAGAGCAGGTCTCGCATGGTGGTGTTGCCGGCAACGATGATCTCGTAGATTGTCTGCGGGTCGCACTCGAGATCTTCGATGCAATGGCCGAGATAGGACAGCAGGGTGCGCTGGAGGAGTCTCCCGCTGTGTTCAGTATCATACTGGATGCGCGCCATGACATCGCTGCCTCCGAAACGCTGAGGGTTTTCGAAGGAGGCCGCGTCCACCTGTTCGCCGGATTCGAGATCGATGAGCCGCACCACCACAGTGGTGGTACCGAGGTCGAGCGCGATTCCAAGCAGGGGGCCTGGCGTCATGGTCAGTGGCTTTCCATCGAGGAGAACCCAGTCACCATCGCGGCTGACCGCAGGCTCGAGCTCTCTCTCTGCGTCTGATTTCCAGCCTTCCTCTTCGATGCGCATGCGTCCTCGTCGCATCGTGTGGCAGCTGATCGATCCTGAGTCGCCCACCAGGTGGGCTCTGCAGGCCAGGCGGAATTCTTCGCCAAGATGTTCTTCTTCTCTCGTCAGCTGCGAGAGCAGCTCCGCCCCCTCGGTGATCTCGACAATGCATTCCCTGCACTTGCCGTTTTTCCTGCAGGATGTCGGTACGTGCACCCCGAGCTCTTCGGAGCAGTCAAAGATGCTCGGCCCACTCGGTGTCGACAGGCTCTTGCCGTTGATCCTGATCTCCAACGACATGGCTTCAGGCGCCCGCCGCGGCGGGATAGAGCTCTTTGAAGAGATCTACCGCGCTCGAAGCATCCGCGGCGTAGCCATCAGCCCCGATTTCTTCGGCGAACATCTCGCTCACCGGAGCTCCCCCGATACACATCCGGATTTCATCGAGGCCCTCCTGGCTGAACGCGTCGATGACGGTTTTCATATAGGGCATGGTGGTGGTGAGCAGCGCGCTCATTCCCACGATACCGGCGTTGTTTTCTTTTGCCGCTTCGAGGAATTCGTCGGCCGAGGTGTCGACACCGAGGTTGATGATCGTGAAGCCGGCGCCCTCGGCCATCATGCAGACGAGGTTTTTTCCGATGTCGTGAAGGTCACCTTTGACCGTGCCCATGACGATCGTACCCCGCGAGGCGGTCGCGGCGGTTTCGGTCAGCAGGGGCTTGAGAACTGCCATGCCGGCCTTCATTGCGCGGGCCGCGATCAGCACCTGGGGGACATAGAGACGATTGTGTTTGAAGTCCTCTCCGACAACGCTCATTCCGGCTATGAGGCCTTTCTGCAGGATGTCATCAACGTCGAGACCCTCTTCGAGAGCTTTCTCCGTCATTTCCTTCACGGAGTCCGCCTCACCTATATAGAGCCGGTGATTCATCAGGGCGTAATCAGTCATTTCCTGTCTCCAGAGCCGATCGATAGCGTCTTTTAGTGCCTGAAGTATAGCTGCGACAGGAAACAAATCCGTTGCGGATGTACCCAAAAACGATACTTTTTTATCTTAAAAAGGCGTTACTATGTTGATCAAGTGAGAATGAAATACAGGTTTTGAACGTTTTACGATGATGCGGGCGAGAGCGCAGAAAGTTACCAGCTCACGGCAGGCCTCCTTCGCCTACAGGGTGAAGTCCTCTCCTTCGTTTCCATTCAAATGGCATTTTCACCCTGAGTATGAGTTGACCTTTATCCTGGAGTCTAGCGGAACGCGCTTTGTAGGGGACTCGAATGAATCCTACAAGGCTGGAGATCTCGTGCTCCTTGGCCCCAATCTGCCTCATACCTGGTTATCTGATCCTGGGCTGCCCGATGATCTCCGCCACAGGGCGATCGTGGTTCACTTCGTCGAGGACTTTCTCGGCGCCGTTTTCAATTCATCGCCTGAGATGATGGAGATCTCCGACTTGCTCGGCCGCGCGGCCCGCGGATTGCATTTCAGTTCACCTCTTGCGGCTGAGGCGGGGGCAAAAATGGTCCTGATGAAAAAACAGGAGGGACTCAAGCGTCTCGTCAGCCTGCTGGGCCTGTTGCAGGAACTTACGCCTGGCGGCAGGAGCCTGTCGAGCTCCGCCTTTGTACCGTCCAACCGTGAACGGGACCTCAGACGGATTGACAGGGTCTGCGCCTACATCAACGACCGGTACCATGGCAGGCTCTCACAGCCCGAGGTGGCTGATATAGCCGGGATGACCCCCCAGGCCTTCAGCCGGTTTTTCAGGAAGACCGTTGGTAAGACCTTCGTCGACTACCTGGCGGAGCTCAGGGTAAGCCAGGCCTGTCGTCTCCTCATTGAAACAGACCAGTCGGTGGTCGAGATCAGCCTTCGCTCCGGGTTCAACAACCTGTCGAACTTTAACCGCCGGTTCCGCAAGCTCAGGGGACAAAGTCCCAGGCGGTTCAGATCCGCGCATCGCGGAGGGCACAGCCTCGAAGGAATTTGAATCCTGAAAAGCGCTGCCAAAAGCTTCCGGAAGGGCTACGATGGTGATCTTCTTTGAGGAAACGAGAAACACTCCGGAGATCCAGACCAGGTGATGAATTTGATGAAGATACGCGAGCGAAAACAGAAGACCTCTTTTCTCTGCATGACGGCGATGCTCAGCCAGCTCCTGCTGGCAGGTATCTGTGGAGGGGGCAACCTCGCGGCTGACGAAAAGAAGAAGAAAAAACAGCTCGCCTACGATCCAACAAGCGCCTATGAGATCAGGGAGATTGAGGGCTGGAAGGTGTACGTGCTGAAACGACTGGAGAAGGAAAAGCCCGAGATCCTTCGCAAGGCTATGCGCCTGGTCAATATTCAGCTTTACCAGATCACCCTGGTGATCCCCGATGGCCCCCTCAAGAAGCTGCGGGAGGTTCCCATCTGGGTCTGCGACCGAAAGGACGGTCCAATCCACTACCATCCGAACCGAGGCTGGCTGGTTGGCAACGGCTACAATCCGGACAAGGCGAAGGCTGTCGATATCAGCCGGGTCGCGAATATCGTCAATTCCTACAGGACCCAGCGCTGGGTGCTCCTGCATGAGCTGGCCCATGCCTATCACAACAGGGTGCTGGGCTTTAACCATCCGAAGATCCTTGGAGCCTACAGGAACGCGAAGAAATCGAAGAAGTATGAGTCCGTACTCCTGCACAACGGGCGTAAGGTGCGGCACTACGCGCTCACCAATGAGAAGGAGTACTTCGCCGAGTGTACCGAGGCTTTCTTCGGCACCAACGACTTCTATCCCTTTGTTCGCCCGGAGCTCAAGGAGCACGATCCCGGGATCTACAAGGTTCTTGAGGAGGTCTGGGGTCGGCGCAAATGAGCTGAGCCTGCCTCAGGCTATGAGCTCGTGGACGACCTCTCCGTGGACGTCCGTCAGGCGGAAATCACGTCCCGCGTGACGATAGGTCAGCTTCTCGTGGTCGAATCCTAGGAGATGCAGGATTGTGGCCTGGAGGTCGTGTACGTGGACCCGGTCTTCAACCGCCCGGAAGCCGAAGTCGTCGGTCGCTCCATGGACGTAGCCTCCCCGGACGCCGCCCCCGGCCAGCCAGGTCGTATAGCCCCAGTGGTTGTGGTCCCGGCCATTGATCTTGCCGGCGTTGGAGCCTTTTTTCGGCAGCTCGACGGTCGGAGTGCGCCCGAACTCACCCCCCCAGATCACCAGGGTCTCCTCGAGCAGGCCCCTGTTCTTGAGGTCTTTCAGGAGCGCGCCGATAGCCTGGTCGCATTGCCTGGCGAGTTTGCGATGATTGACCGCTATATCATCGTGGTTGTCCCACGGCTGGCCGGCTCCGTGCCAGACCTGCACATAGCGAACCCCGCGCTCGATCAGGCGTCGGGCGATGAGGATCTGGCGCGCCTGTGTTCCCTTTCCGTAGAGCTCACGAACTGATTTCGGCTCTCTTGAAACGTCAAAGGCGTCGCTGGCATCGATCTGCATCCGGTAGGCGAGCTCGAAGGACTGTATCCGCGCTTCGAGTGGCGCCTCGCGCTCGCGCTGTTCGAGATGCTTCAGGTTCAATTGCTTGAGGAGGTCGAGCTGCTCGCGTTGTTTTGGCAGGGAGAGGTCCAGGTTTCGGATATGCTCGATGAGCTTGTCCACCTTGGTGTGCTTGGTGTCGATATGCGTTCCCTGGAAGATTCCGGGCAGGAAGCCCGATTGCCAGTTCTGGCTCTCCTGGATCGGGTAGCCACCCGGGCACATGGCGATGAAGCCGGGCAGGTTGAGATTTTCCGTTCCGAGTCCGTAGGTGATCCATGAGCCCATGCTGGGCCTGACCTGGCGCGCATCGCCGCAGTTCAACAGCAGCAGGGAGGGTTCGTGGTTAGGGACATCGGCGTGCATCGAGCGAATGACGGCGATCTCATCGATAGATTCGGCGACATGAGGGAAGAGCTCGCTGACCTCGATCCCGCTCTGCCCATGGCGACGGAATTTGAACGGCGAGCGGAAGGCCGCGCCGGTTTTTCTCTCGGTGCGCAGGTTTTCTATCGGCAGCTTCTTGCCGTGCAGTTCATCGAGCTTGGGCTTCGGGTCGAAGGTGTCGACGTGGGAGGGACCTCCGTTCATGAAGAGGTGGATGACCCGCTTCGCCTTCGGGGCGAAGTGGGGCGCGCGTGATGACAGCGGGTTGGTATAGAGCCTGCTTTTATCCGCCGCATCCAACCCCTGGTCGGCCATCAGGCAACCAAGGCCCATCGCGGCGAAGCCCATCCCGGATCTCTGCAGCAGCTCACGTCGAGAGATCGGGAGCTCCGGATAGCCTTGGTTGTCAGTGTTCATGGGATCCATCGTAAATGGTTCCAGCCGGATCTGTCAGTCAAGAAAAACGAATTCATTGGCCAGCAGCAGGGTCTTCACGTAGCTGATCCACCTTTTTGGGGTGTTATCTTGCAGGTATTTCAGTGCCAGGGCCATTTCTTCGGGGTCTGGCCGCCTGGCGTAGATGTAGCGATAGAGCAGGGTAACTTTCTTCCCAGGGTCTGAAACCCCGCTGTAGAGAGGAAGCTCCACGACCTTTCTCGCCTGCTCCTCCGCGAAGGGACCGTTCATCAGGTACAGCGCCTGTTGTGGCACGGTGGTCTGGTAGCGTCCCGGGCTGGTTGAATCAGGAATCGCGAAATCAAAATTACGCAGTGTCGCCGGCAGATTCTGACGATCGATGAATTTATAAATCGTACGACGATTCGAGAAGGGACGTTTGAAGATGTTCACCGAGGCCCCTCCCATGTTCCTGTCAAGCCGGCCAGCCGCCTGCAACATGGAATCACGCATGGCCTCAAATTCGAGGCGTATCGGGGTAACTCTCCACAGGAGCAGGTTCTGGGGGTCTTCCAGGTAATATTCTGGCCGCAGTCCGCTTCCCTGCCTGTAGGTGGCAGAGAGAAGAATCCTCCTGTGAAGCGTCTTGATGGACCAGCCGTCCTCGATGAAGCGGCTCGCGAGTCAGTCGAGAAGGTCCGGGTGCGTTGGCTTGTCGCCGCGAATGCCAAAGTCGCTTGGGGTGCGAACAATCGCGTTGGAGAAGTGGTGTTTCCAGATTCGGTTGACGATGACCCGGGCCGTGAGGGGGTTTCTTTCTGAGGCAATCGACTGGGCCAGTTCGAGACGGCCGCTGCCATTGGCGTAGGGCTTTCGCTCGCCGGGTGAGAGCACCTCCAGGAAACGCCGGGGGACGTGATCCCCCGGGTTTGAGGATTTTCCTCGTTTGAAGATGCGGGGGTTGACCGGCTTGGGCAGGTCCTCCAGGCTCATCGCTCGCTGCGGCTCCTTGGTGGAGTGCGCCCCGGGATAGATGGCCCCGATCGCGGGGAGCTTCTTGGGCTCCCTGGAGCTCGCGAAGATTCCATAGAGCGAATAGTAATCCGCTGTCGGGATGGGATCGTATTTATGGTCGTGGCAACGCGCGCACTGAACGGTCAGTCCCATCATTCCCCTGGTGACAACGTCGATGAGGTCATCGATGATGTCGTGCCTGTTGTTGAGGAATCGTCGTCCGAGGGTCAGGTAGCCCAGGGCGGCCAGTGGACGCTTGTCCTCGCCCAGCTTCATCCTGTCAGCGGCGACCTGCTGCCGGATGAAGCTGTCGAAGGGCAGGTCATCGTTGAAAGAATTGATGACGTAGTCACGATAGGTATAGGAGAAGGGGTATTTCCTTTCGGCTGTGAAGACGTAGCCCCTGGTGTCTGAATAGCGCGCGACGTCAAGCCAGTGGCGTCCCCAGCGTTCTCCGTAGGCGGGTGAGGCGAGCAGACGGTCGACGACCTTTTCCCACGCGTTCGGGGAGTCGTCCTTTGCAAAGGAGTCAAGCTCTGTCGGGGTGGGGGGAAGGCCGAGGAGATCGAAGGTGATTCTCCTGAGCAGCTTGCCCCTCTCGGCGGGCCCGGTGGGGGTCTTTCCGGAGTCTCGCAGGCGCTTGATCACGAAGAGATCAATCGGGCTGGTTGCCCAGCCATCGGTGCTGCCGGGAGGCTGCGGGTCGCGAATTTTCTGGAAGGCCCAGTGAGGCGTGGGCTTGTCTTTTCCCGACGGATCCGAGGAGTTTCCCTCTGAACCCGCTGGCCAGGGAGCCCCGGCGGAGATCCAGTCGGAGAGCGCCTTGATCTCCTCTGGAAGAAGCTTCTTCTTGGGCGGCATCTTGATCTTGCCAGTGTGCCGTACGGCTGCCATCAGTCGTCCCTGCCCGGGCTTGCCTGCGATGATGACCGGTCCATCGTCGCCCTTTTCAAGAAGGGCCGCCCTGCGATCGAGACGAACCCCTCCTTTGCTGGCCTTTCCTCCATGGCATTTGAAGCAATTTTCCGCCAGCAGAGGCCGGATGCGGTTTTCAAAGAAGGTCTCGGCTTCCTGTCCCCCGGCCCGGGCTGAAATCAGAAGGGAAGGCAGGACGATCGCCAGGGCGATGCGCCAGATGGAAATGCGTGCGCTCAGGGGAATATCGAGTTGCATGACATGGGCATCCTATCACTCCTTCGTCGACATATGTAGCTTGAGAGCCGACTTCAGGTGGAGATTAGGGAGGTGGTAGCTCCTTTTATCAGTACGAGTGAATATCCCAGATGGTTTGTTTTTTATCTATGCTCTGTACGCTACAATCGCTCGCTTGTTTCATGTCCGCTACGAGCGTTTGCCCGGGCGCGGCGCTTCGCAATATCCGTGTTTTTCACAGGGTCGGTTAATAAAAATGAGTCGTTTGATTGAGCCGCACGGCGGTGAGCTTGTCGATCTTATTGTAGGAGAAGAGCAAGCTGAGGAGCTGAAGAACCAGTCCAAGGATTGGCCTTCCTGGGATCTGTCTCCACGCCAGATGTGCGATATCGAGTTGTTGCTGAATGGAGCTTTTTCACCTCTTCGCGGTTTTATGAATCGCGCGGATTACGAATCCGTCTGCAGCAACATGCGTCTCGCCGACTCGACGGTCTGGCCCATTCCCATTACCCTCGCAGTTTCCGAGGAGCTTGCCAGCTCGCTGTCTTCCGGCGACAAGCTGGCGCTGCGTGATCCTGAGGGAGTCATGCTTGCCGTTTTGAACGTGGAGGATGTCTGGCAGGCCGACAAGCAGGCTGAAGCCGCTGGGGTGTACGGAACCGAGGACACCTTTCACAAGGGAGTCGCTTATCTTCTGAACGAAACGCCCGCCTGGTATGTCGGTGGCGAGGTCCAGGGAGTCCAGCTTCCTTTTCACTACGATTCAAAGAGTCTTCGCCTGAGCCCCAAGGGGATCCGGCGCGAATTCGAGAGGTTTGGCTGGCGAAACGTCATCGCTTTTCAGACGCGCAACCCGATGCACAGGGCGCACTTTGAGCTCACCATGCGATCCATTCGCGAGCACGAGGCAAACCTGCTTCTACACCCGGCGGTCGGAATGACCAAGCCCGGTGACATCGACCACTACACCAGGGTGCGTTGCTACCAGGCCCTGCTTCTTCACTATCCCCAGCACACCGTTTACCTCTCGCTGCTTCCCCTGTCGATGCGGATGGCCGGGCCCAGGGAGGCTCTCTGGCACGCGATCATCAGGAAGAACTACGGCTGTACGCATCTCATTGTCGGCCGCGACCATGCCGGTCCGGGAGCGGATGAATCAGGCAAGCCCTTCTACGGTCCCTACGATGCCCAGGAGATCCTGAATGAGTACCAGGAAGAGGTGGGCATGAAGATGGTGCCGTTCTCGATGTTGACCTATGTCGAGGACAAGGACGCCTACATGACCGAAGACGAAATTCCCGAGGGCGCCAGGACTCTCAGTATTTCCGGGACAGACCTGCGCGATCGCCTGGCCAAGGGGCGCGAGATTCCCGGCTGGTTCACCTTTCCCGAGGTGGCCCGGGAGTTGAGGAAGACCTACCCGCCCCGTCACCGCCAGGGTTTCACGATATTTTTCACAGGCCTTTCGGGCTCCGGGAAGTCGACCATCGCCAACGCCTTCATGGCCAAGCTGCTCGAGACCGGCGGCCGTCCAGTAACCCTTCTCGATGGCGACATCGTTCGTAAGAATCTTTCCTCAGAGCTGGGTTTTTCGAAGGAACACCGCAACCTCAATATCCAGAGGATCGGCTTTGTCGCCAACGAGATCTCGAAGAATGGCGGTATCGCGATCTGCGCGCCCATCGCTCCATACAACGAGGTCAGGCAGCAGGTTCGCTCGCTGATCGAGCAGCGTGGAGGATTCATACTTGTTCATGTGGCGACTCCCCTGGAAGTCTGTGAGCAACGCGACCGCAAGGGTCTCTACGCCAAGGCGCGGGCTGGGATCATCAAGGAGTTCACCGGGATCTCCGATCCCTATGAAGAGCCGGAGAACGCAGAGGTTGTCATCGACACGACGGCTTGCCTGCCGGAAGAGGCGGCCCAGAAGATCCTTCTCTATCTCGAGCGTGAAGGTTTCGTCGGGGCAGAGGACTGAGGTCAGAACCCGGGAGTCAGCCGAGTAATTCCCTGAGCTTCGCGATGCCGATGTTGGCGCCGCAGATGACGATGGCGATACGTTTGCCCTTGTAGTCGTCCCGGGTCTTCAGGAAGGCGGCGAGGGCGACTCCCGCGGAGCCTTCGATCAGCATGCGGTGGTCCGAGATAAAGTCACGCATGGCGGAGCTGATCTCATCTTCGCTGACGAGGATAGATCGGTCGATGACCTTCCTGCAGATATCGAAAGTGATGGCGCCGGGTTCGACGCCGCCAGCGGTGGCGTCCGAGAGGGTTTGATCGCACGGTACGTCGATGATCTCGCCCGCCTCGATGCAGGCATGCATGGCCGGGGATGCGGCGGGGGAGCAGGCCACGACCTCTGTTGCCGGACTTGTCGCTTTCAGGTAGGTCCCCATTCCGGCGATGAGACCGCCGCCGCCAACCGAAATAAATACGGCGTCCAGGTTTTCAGCCTGTTCAAGAAGTTCCACAGCGATGGTCCCCTGTCCTGCGACGATGTGCTGGTCGTTGTAGGGGGAGACGTAGACCAAGCCGTTTTCCTGGGCCAGGGACCGGGCGTAGACCTCGGTTTTGAGACAATCATCTCCATGGTGTTTTACCTTGGCTCCATAGCTCTCGATCAACTCGATCTTCGAGGGGGAGGCGTAGGTGGGGACACAGACGGTTACAGGGGAACCGACCCGGCCTGCCCCGAAGGCGCAGGCCGCTCCATGGTTGCCCGAAGAGGCCGCGATGATGCCGCGTTTGCGCTGCTCCGGATCAAGTGAGCAGAGCTTATTCAGTCCGCCGCGGGCCTTGAAGGATCCCGTCACCTGGTAGTTTTCGAGCTTGAGGAACACCTCGCTTTCGCAGAGACGCTCAAGCTGCGGGGACCGCTGCAGCGGGGTCTCGCGCAGTTGGCCGCTGATCGTGTCACGGGCGCTCAGGATGTTATCTTTCGTTGGCATTGCTTCCCCCATTTTGCGCCTTTACCGGTTCGCGGTCGAGAGTTCCCGGTAAAACTGAAAGTAGCAATATTCGGCAGGTTGTTGCTTTCATGGGGCCTTTTTCCGCTTAGAGTGCTGCTTCTGCGGGAGAACAGTTTACAGACGGTTGCGATTTTCGTCTCCATCGCTGGATTCCTGCGGCCCGTTTACAGCTGGATTCCATCCTATGAACACTCCCTCTATTGAAATACTCGAATCTGTAGAGACCCCGATCGGTCTGCTCTGCCTGCGTCGAAGAGAACTGCTGTCGCGGCCTGGAACCATGGTTACCGAGGTCACCCTCGAACACGAATTCCTCATGAGCAGCTACAATACCGCGAGCGAGGAGGCCTTGGCCAGGCTCGGTATTGAGTGGCATGGAGGCCGGAATCCGGCAGTTCTTGTTGGCGGCCTCGGCCTCGGCTATACCGCCCAGGCCGCGCTGGATTGTTCCCAGGCAGCAAGAGTCGACGTCATCGAGTTCCTGCCCGAGGTCATCTCCTGGCTGTCGAGGAATCTTATTCCCCTGGCTGGAACGCTGCTCAACGAACCTCGCTTCTCTGTGAAACAGGGTGATTTTTTTCAGTATCTCGGGGCTCCAGCCGAGAGCCGCTATGACATCATCCTTGTCGACATAGACCACTCGCCGGATGAGAACCTCGATTCGGAGAACCTGGATTTCTATACGGCTGGAGGCTTGCTCCAGGCTCGTGGCCACCTTGAGGAGAATGGGGTGCTGGCGGTCTGGTCGAGCGCTCCAAATGAGAGCTTTGTCGCGTCTTTGAAGGAGGTGTTTTCCGAGGTGAAGACCGAAAGGGTTGAGTGGCATAATGAACTTATCGACGAGGACCAGTGTGACCTGGTCTTCCTGGCCCGGCGATGAGCCGGGAGGTGATTCTCACAACATCGTGAACCCAGTGCGGGATATTCAAATGAACAGGCGTAACACGACTCTGATTTTTTTATGCGTATGCAGTGTCCTGGCGACCGTGTCGATTGTCGGTCTTGGTGATGATGAAACGAAAGTCGCTCCAAGGGCGTTCATCGATGGAACAGGCGAAGGGTGGAAAGCCCTGGGGCCGGCGGATTTCATTAACGTCAATTGCGCCAAAGACACATGGGCCTGGAAGGAGGGTGTTCTTCATTGCACGGGGAGGCCTGTTGGAGTCCTGCGCTATGAGAAGCAATTGACCAATTTTGAGGTGGTGCTCGAGTGGCGGCATATGCGCAAGGCCGGAAACTCGGGTTTCTTTGCCTGGATTCCGGAGGCCTCTCTCAACAGACTCAAGCCCGGGCAACTTCCCCAGGGAATCGAAGTGCAGATTCTGGACCTTGGATACGCTGAATTTTACGAAAAGAGGCACAAGAAGAAGTCCGACTGGTTTACCTCCCATGGAGATGTTTTTCCCACTCAGGCATCAAAGATGAAGCCTTTTCCGCCGGTGGCCCCCAATGGCAAGCGCAGCTTTCCAACGAAGAATCTGACCCGTGGAGTGGAGCAGTGGAATCATTACTATATTCGCTGTATCAATTCCGAGGTTCGACTCTGGGTTAATGGCGAGGAGGTCTCAGGAGGTACAAACTGTTCTCCTGGAACAGGTTATATGGCTCTCGAGTCCGAAGGTTCACCCATTGAGTTTCGGAATATGAAGCTCAGAGAGCTCCCCTGAAATTTTTCGATAAGCGATCGGGGGGCTGATAATGGTCAATAAAGAGATTTTTCGCCGGGCTCTGGGGGTTCCAGGGAAGAATTTTATTATTTGAATCGTGAAAGAATCATGCGAATAAACAAAACCAAAGCCCGGAAATTAGGTATAGTACCTGACCACTCAAATATGGGTGGCGTGTGTGGTCTTACGCATTAGGACCAAATTTTATTTCTTAAGGAGTATTTCGGATGGCTGAGGGAACAATTAAGAAACTGATTAGTGCCAAGGGATTTGGATTTATTGGACCAGCGGACGGTTCTGATGACGTGTTTTTCCATTCCTCTGGTATTGAAAATGCCAGCTTTGAGGAACTGCAGGAAGGTCAGTCTGTCGAATTTGACCTGGGCGATGGCCCCAAGGGTCCGAGAGCTGAGAATATTCGGGTCGTCTAACACCTGAATAACTGGAAAAATGAATACCGGGCATGCGCCCTGTATTCATTTTTTTTTGCGTGGACGTTGTGTGGGATCTTACGGTTTAAAAGCAGATTTTTTTCTTAAGGAGTGCTTCGGATGGCCCAGGGAACGATAAAGAAACTAATTAACGCTAAGGGCTTTGGCTTTATTGGACCAGAAGGCGGATCTGGCGATGTGTTTTTCCATACCTCTGCGCTCGAGAACGCTAACTTTGATGAGCTCCAGGAAGGCCAGACCGTTGAGTTTGAACTCGTAGATGGAGAAAAAGGCCCCAGGGCTGAGAACATTCGGGTCGTCTGAGAGCTGACTGATCGAAATTTTAAAAAGGACCGGGCGTTTGCCCTGTCCTTTTTTTGATGGCGGGGAGAGTCCTCAGCGATCAAGACGCGCCGCGGGATCCTGATTGAAATAGGTCTTCAGTTGTTCGTAGAGCTCGGGGTGCTTTTTCCGCATTTGCCGGGGCTTCTCGAAGAAGGTTTCGGTAGAGACGGCGAAGAATTCTGCCGGGTTGGTGGCGCCGTATTTGTTAAGAACAGTCTTCTTTCCTCTTCGGTCCATGTCGACCAGCTGTTCGTATTCTTTTGTCATGATCCGGACCCAGGCTGCATGCTGCTTTCTGCAGCTTAGGGGCGGGGTTCCATCGACGAAATCATCCAGCATGTCCAGCTTGTGGGCGAACTCGTGGATGACAACGTTTCGGCCATCCTGCCAATTTGCTCCGCCGTGTCGGGCACTCTGCCAGGAGAGAGCGACAATGTTGATGTCGGAGTGGGCGGTGCCGAGGACTTCTGTTTTGCCCTCGATGACAACCCCTCCCGGTCCGCGTTTTCGAGAGGAGACCTTGTAGGTGCTCGGGTGAATGAGGATCTCGTCAATCCCCCGGTAGAAATGATGTTCGATTCCAAGGAGGGGAAGAGCGGCCTGGGCCGCGATCGTTACCTTGACCTCGTCCGTGACCTCAAAACCATCAAGGCCTCGCCATTTCTTGTTTTCGACGAGGGTGCAGGTGTAGGAGCGAAGGCGTCTCTTCTCTGCTTCTGTAAGCGTGGAGTAAAAAGGTAGTGATTCGACCCAGGGTAGCCAGTTGCCCGGGAGTTCTTCGCGAATGACCACGTGGTCAGAGCTTTGCGGGTTGCCAGCGAATTTCGCGAGCTTTCGTAACAGGTTGATCAGGGAATCAAGCATTTTACGCCTTCATGCAAAGCAATAAGGTGGCTTCCTGAAACTAACAGTTCATCGATGGCTATGGAAGCCGGCCGGTCAATTAACTTCTCCTGCTGCCTTCTGGAACCGCTGTGCTTTCGTACGATAGTATAAGTTATGTGTTCGCTTTACCTGGTAAGTTCCATGCAAGGAGTTCGTGATGAAGCTGATGGTGTTCTTGGAAGGCTTCCCACTTAAGAAGACTCTTGTTGCTGTCCTTCTGCCCCTTCTGCTCTTGCAGGAAATATCTCTCAGGGCCGGCACACCCCTCCATAGCTTCAAACGGCTGGTTCTTTCCGAGCAGTTCTTCAGCGAGGGAGCCTGCTTCGCCGATATCGATGGAGACGGATCCCGGGATGTCGTCTCCGGACCCTATTGGTATGCGGGACCCGGTTTTCGGCAGCGCCATGCCTACGCTCCTGCGGCCGCTCTGGATATCAGGGGCTACTCCGAGTTCTTTTTTTCTTTTGCCCATGACTTCAACAGTGACGGATTAGTGGACATTCTTGCTGTTGCCATGCCGGGACGGGTGGCTCATTGGTATGAAAATAGCGGCCGCAAGGGCGGTTACTGGAAGCGGCATGCCGCGATCGACGATGTAGGAAACGAATCGCCGGCTTTCGTCGATTTGACAGGCGACGGCCGGCCGGAGCTGGTCTGTTGCCGTGGCGGAGCCTTTGGCTATGCCGAGCCTGCTGTGGAGAAGCCGCTGGCCGCTTGGAGGTTTACCCCCATTACCCCGCCGCGGGGTTACGGGGGATTTACGCATGGTCTCGGGGTGGGTGATGTAGATGGGGATGGGCGGCTTGATCTGCTTGAGAGCAATGGCTGGTGGCGCCAGGGAGAAGAGCAGGGAGAGCTCTTCGAGTTCCATCCGGTTCGCTTCGCGCGTTCCGGGGGCGCGCAAATGTACGCCTACGATTTTGACGGCGATGGTGACAACGATGTGCTCTCGGTTCAGAACGCCCACGGCTACGGCCTGAGTTGGTTTGAGCAGCTTGTCGGCGAGGATGGGAAACGCCGCTTCCAGGGAAACTCGATCCTCACGAGCCGGCCGGCGGACAACCCCTACGGCCTCAGCATCTCCCAGATGCACGCCGTGGCCCTGGTGGATATCGATGGGGATGGTGTTCGCGATATCGTGACGGGTAAGAGGTTCTGGGCCCATGCGGGGGGGGATGTCGGCTCCCAGCAGCTGCCGGTCCTCTATTGGTTCAGGACGATTCGGTCGCCCGAGGGGCTCAGCTTCGAGCCCTGGCTCATCGATGAGCGCTCCGGGGTGGGAACCCAGGTGGTGGCGGGAGATGTCAGCGGCGATGGCCTCCCCGACATATTGGTAGGCAGCAAGATGGGGACCTACCTGATGTTGAATGAGAAGAAGATGGTCTCTGCTGAGCGGTACCAGGAGGCCCGACCGAAGCATCGTAAGGAGATGGCGCATACCCCCGGCACGGATCTCTTCTCAAGCCATGTGCGTGAGACGGGCCCCAGGACGCCGCGGCAGGAACTCGAGAGCTTCACCTTGCCGGAGGGCTTCAAGATCGAGCTCTTCGCCAGCGAGCCGCAGATCGACAAGCCGCTGAACCTCGCCTTCGATTCCCGCGGGCGCCTCTGGGTCAGCAACACCCTGGAGTATCCTTACCCCGTCGGGCTTGAAAAGAAGGGGCGGGATACGATCAGGATTCTTGAGGATACCGATTCCGATGGCCGCTCCGACAAGGTGACGACCTTCGCCGACGGCCTGAACATACCGATGGGGCTCTATCCCTACGGAGATGGAGTGATCTGTTTCAGCATCCCCAACATCTGGTACCTTCGGGATACCGATGGCGACGGCCGGGCCGATCTGAGGCAGAAGCTCTACGGTCCACTCGGTTACGAGCGCGACACCCACGGCATGTGCAATTCCTTTACCAGGGGTCTCGACGGCTGGCTCTACGCCTGCCACGGGTTCAACAACATCACCGAGGTCGCTGGAAGCGATGGGCACCGCATTCGGCTCAGGTCGGGAAACGTTTTTCGCATGAGGCTCGATGGCTCGCGTGTGGAGCGCTTCTCAAATGGCCAGGTGAACCCCTTCGGCCTGGCCAGCGACCGCTTCGGAGATCTCCTGAGCGCTGACTGTCATACGAAGCCGCTCTCGCTGCTGCTCAAGGATGGCTATCACGAGTCCTTTGGCGCTCCGCACGATGGAGTCGGCTTCGTTCCCGGGATCATGGACCACAACCACGGCTCTACCGCGATCTGCGGGGTGGTGCTCGGCAGCTCGACGGGCTTCGGCTCTCTCTACGCCGACAGCGCCTTCGGGGGTAACGTTACGACCTGCAGGATCAACCGCAACACCCTGGTGCGCAACGGCTCGAGCCTTCGCGCTCGTGAGGAGCCGGATTTCCTTGTCTCCGGCGATCCCTGGTTCCGACCGGTGTACCTCCAGGCGGGCCCTGATGGCGCGCTCTACGTGGCTGATTTCTACAATAAGATCATCGGGCATTACGAGGTGCCTCTTGATCATCCGGGGCGTGATCGCCACCGGGGCCGGATCTGGAGGATCTCCTACCGGGGGTCGGATTCTCGTCGAGACCTTCCCGCAGGCAAACCAGGGCGTGCTGCCGATGGGGTCCTCGGCAAGATGTCGACAGGGAAGCTCGTGGCAGAGCTGGGCTCCAGCCTGCTGGCGCGCAGTGGTCTCGCCCTCGATGAGCTCGAGCAGCGTCCGCTGGCCGAGGCGGTCCGCGCGCTGCGCCAGGGACTGCCGAAGGAGGCTGGGCTTTCGAGAGCCTATTTTTATCGCGCTCTCGACAGGCTTGGAGTCCTGGGTGAAGGTGATCTTGCGAACGCGGTCTCGCATCCGGAGGCCATCGTGCGGGTGCACGCCTACCGGCTTCTCGCCGAGTCCTCTCTCGCCGCAGAGAAACGCACATCCTGGCTGCTTGCAGGTTTCAAGGATAAGGCTCCCATGGCCCGGCGGGCCGCGGTGCAGGCGGCGGCGAGCCGGCCGGCGCAGGGTCTCATCCTGCCCCTTCTCGGTCTTTATCAGTCGACCTCCGAGGCTGATGTCCATCTTCTCCATTCCCTTCGCATCGCCCTGAGAAACCATCTCAGGAACGACGAGTGGTTCAGCAGGTTAACGACCGCCGAGCTCTCCGGGGAAGAGTCGGATCTTCTGATCCAGCTCTGTCTCGCGCTCAAGAATCGAGGCGCGGGTGAGTACATCGTCAGTCG
Source organism: Planctomycetes bacterium UBA1662 (assembly GCA_002320775.1). Lineage (GTDB taxonomy): Bacteria > Planctomycetota > UBA8108 > UBA8108 > UBA8108 > UBA8108. The sequence continues at coordinate 11,202 of DCKY01000140.1, read as the reverse complement.
CCTCGACAGGCTGGCGCAGTTCTCCGCGCGCAAGGTTGGAGAATACCTCCGCTTCGCCGCGCGCTATATTCCCGGCAAGTCGATGGCCGGGGTGGTCTCCTTCTCACGAGAGAAATTCGAGGGCAGGAATGATTTTCAGGCGGAGCTGCTCGAGTCGATCCGCCTGGGTCTCGAGGAGAGGGGAGTCACCGCTCCAGCGTCCGTTCGTGACTGGGCGCTCGCGCTTGCCAGGAGCTACCTGGAAGCCGGGAAGGACACCCTCGCTCGTCGCGTCCGGCCGGTTCCCTGGGATTACGTGCCGCAGGCTTCCGCTCCCGGCCAGGAGAACCCGTGGCAGTTTTCTCGCCGCCCTGGCTTCAAGATTCCCTCCGGGCGGGGGGGACTCGCCTGGACTCCTGTGCCCCATCCTGAAACATCAAAACGCGAAAACCCATGGACGTTTTCGGTTCGACGAGCCGCGGCCGATGGCAGGAAATCGATCCCCTTGATAAGTAGCTACCCGGCCGGTGAGCGGAGCACTGGGATCTATCGATCCGCGAGCTTCAAGCTGCCGAAGGTCTTCAGTTTCTGGGCGGCGGGTCATGACAGACCTCCCGGGCAGCCGGCCGGCGGAGGGAACTCCATTCGCCTGCTGGATGCGAGCAGTGGCAAGCTGCTGCGTCAGGCACCCGCGCCGAGGAGAGATGTCGCACAGCGTATCGAGTGGGATACCTCTGCCGAGGCTGGTCGTAGCGTCTTTGTTGAGCTTGTCGATGGTAACGATGCAGAGGGTTTCGCCTGGCTGGCGGCGGGCGATTTCAGCGTCGAGGGCCTGAACCCGTCCTCTGATCCTGTCTTGAGCAGCTTTCCCGCCGGCGAGCAGAAGGTGGGCACCTACCGCTCGGGCAGCTTCGCTTTGGCGAAGAAGCTTGGCTTCTGGATTGCAGGCCACGACAAGAAACCTGAAGACCCTCTCGGAGGCAAGAACTTCGTTCGCCTTCGGGACGG
>DCKY01000140.1:0-9805 GCA_002320775.1 Planctomycetes bacterium UBA1662 | reverse complement strand
TGGCCGGCCGCGAGGCCTACATCGAGCTGGTAGATGGAAACGCCGATAGCGCCTATGCCTGGCTCGCCGTCGGCGGGTTCTCGGTGCCGGGTCTGAGCCCCAGCGTGGCTTCCGGCGATACGAACAAGGGCGCCGGGCTGGTTGGCGCCTGGAGGCTATCCGAACTTCGTCCGGAGCTGGCATCCCTGGCGAAGAACAGAGATGTGGGCTATCGGGCTCGGGGTCGGCTCGCCGTCGAGCTGGTCCGGCTTCGTCCGGATTCGAGGTTGTCCACCCTGGCGCTCGTTCCCATGTTGTCCTTTGCAGCCGACTCGAGCAAGGAGACGGCTCTTCAGCTCATCTGCGAGGACAAGCCCTCCCCCGCGGCAGCTGTGCTCGCGGAGGTTTTCAGGGCGGCCAATGCCAGCGCTCAGCGGCGCCTCGCCCGGGAACTGGCCGCTGATTCCGCCGGCGTCAAGCTCCTGCTCTCGCTGGTTGAGTCGGGCAGGGCGGGATCCCGGTTGCTGCGGGCGCCGGGTATCTCGCAGAACCTCTCGGCCATCGCCAGCGCCTCACAGAAAAAGAAGATCGCTGAGCTGGTGGCGGGGCTGCCTCCCCAAAGCGCGACGATGGCCGCTCTGCTGGAGACAAGAAAACAGGACTATCTCGGTGTAGCGGGCAGGCCGGGCCCCGGCCGCGAGCTGTTCATGAAGACCTGCGCTCCCTGCCACAGGGTCGGAACTGAGGGGCGTGATTTCGCGCCCCATCTCGACGGCGTTGGCAACAGGGGGCTCGACCGTCTCATCGAGGATATCCTCGATCCCAACAGGAACGTCGATGTCGCCTTTCGCTCGACGACGGTCGTGACCCGAAAGGGGAAGGTCTACACGGGCCTTTTGCGCCCGGCTCAGGGGAGTAGGCTTATTCTGGTAGACAGCCAGGGCAGGGAGCTCTCCGTGGCGCTCTCAGACATCGCGCGCCGGGAACCCTCGAGACTCTCGCCGATGCCGGCCAATTTCTCCGAGACCCTGTCCCCGGAGCAATTCCGCGACCTGCTGAGCTACCTCCTCTCACTGCGAAGCTCCTGAGAGAGTAAGGCCTGTAGAAGGTAGAAAATGTGGTGCCAGAGGGGGGACTTGAACCCCCACGACCGTAAGGTCACCAGATTTTGAATCTAGCGCGTCTGCCAATTCCGCCACCCTGGCACTCGGGTGCAAATGCGACAGGCAGTGAGTTTACGCCTTGGACGGCGTTCCCGCAAGAGGGGCAAAAAGTACCAGTACGGCCATCAGTTTGTGAGTTGATGTCTTTAGACGTAATCAATAGCATAAATAGTCTTGTTAGCTAATTGTTATGGGTCTGCTGGATACATAGATTGTCTCAATACGGAACTTCTACTTATTGTTAGGAGGGTTCGCTATGAAATCGGGCTTTTTAAGCTTATTGACGGTTGCTGCCAGTGTTGTTTTTTCTGGATCAGGATGGGGGCAGGATGCGGAGCCCCAATTTGAGCTTGGTTTCTCTGGCGCGAATTCTGAAACAATCTCAGGCATATCTGGGTTGACCTTCAGCCAGACGATTGACTGTATCCTGACGATTACCGAGAACCCGACAGAGGCCGGAGCCCAGGGCTGGTCGATCAGCCTGGCGGGCGATTCTGACCTTGAAATCGTTGGTATCACGGTAGATGGGACAGCTGCAGCCGATGAGGATGATGGAGGACTCAGGAGCGGTGGTTTCGAAAAGAGCGAATTGACAGAGGGTGAAGGAAACGCTGGAGCCGTGAGCGCCATCATTCTTTCCTTTACCGAATTCGTCGCTTTGCCCGCTTCAGGCACAGCGACGATCGCCAGGGTGGATATCAGGTGTCCCTTTCCCGAGGTGGACGCGACCGAGACCAAGGTCGTCAGGTATGTCGATGGCCTCCGCGGCGTTGGCCAGCCGGTGGATAATGTAATTACCCACCAGAACTCCGGTATCCTGCCGCGAACGACACCCTACGAGGTGGATCTTCTAGGAACTGATGAGAACGCCGTCACCTACGACTGCAATGTCGATGGGGTCGTTAACATCGCAGACGCTGTATGCCTCGTGGACTGGTTGTTTATCGGCGGTCCTGCTCCGGGTTGCCGGGATGCTATGGAATTTAATGGAGATGGTCGTCTCAATGTCGCTGACTGTATTTCAGGGCTCAATTATCTTTTCCACGGAGGCCCGCCTCCGGCTTCTGGAGCTGGTTGCCAGTCCTATCCTGACTGCGATCTTCAAGATGCCTGTGGTGTTTGATGCGGGTTCCGTACATTCGGTGTTTCAGACAATTAGTCCAACATGTAGCCTGCGGGTTTGAATGTAGGGAGTTGATATGAGAGTGGGGTTTCTACGGGTTGTCGCGACGGCTGTCAGTATTGCCTTTCTGGGGCAATGCTGGGGGCAAGATATCAAAACCGAATTCGAACTGGGTTTCTCGTCTGAGGATAGCGAAACGGTCGAAGGCGTATCCGGCCTCAATTTCAACCAGACTGTCGATTGCATCCTGATGACTTCTGAGGACCAGGCAGAGCTCGGGGTTCAGGGATGGTCCATTAGCCTGGCGGGAGATCCCGGCCTTGATATTGTTGGTATTACGGTAGATGGGACCGCGGCGGCAACCGAGGACGAAGGCGGGCTTCGCCGAGGCGGTTTCGAGAAGAGCGAGTTGACCGAGGGCGAAGGAAATACGGGTGCCGTGAGCGCCGTTATTCTCTCTTTTAATGATTTCGTAACATTGTCTGTTTCTGGAGCTGAGACGATTGCCAGGGTAGACATCCGGTGTCCTTTCCCTGAGGTCGGCGTGACCGAGAACAAGGTCGTCAGGTATGTTGATGGCCTTCGAGGCGCGGGGCAGCCTGTGGAGAATGTGATTACCCACGGCAACATTGGCGTTCTGCCTCGGAAGACTGCCTACGAGGTGACTCTCCGTGGTGTCCTGGCTGAGTTTGAATTAGCCTTTGCCGGTGAGAATAGTGAAACGATCGAAGGCGTTTATGGCCAGGCGTTTACCCAGACGATTGATTGCACGCTGACAACCTCTGAGAACCAGGTAGTGTTCGGAGCCCAGGGCTGGTCGATCGGCCTCGCGGGAGATCCTGGTCTCGATATCGTTGGCATAACGGTCGCTGGAACCGCAGCGGCCGACGAGGCCGAGGGCGGGCGGCGGCGCGGTGGTTTTGAGAAGAGTGAGCTAACCGAGGGTGAAGGAAACCTGGGTGCCGTGAGTGCTGTCATCCTTTCCTTTACCGAGTTTGTGACCTTGCCGGCCGCAGGTACGGAGTCGATCGCCACGATCGAGATCCAGTGTCCTTTCCCTGAAGTGGACGTGACCGAGACCAGGGCCGTGAGGTATGTAGATGGTCTCCAGGGCGCCGGCCAGCCGGTGGAGAATATTATCACCCATGTAAACATTGGTGTATTGCCGCGCAAGAGAGCTTACGAGGTGGCGCTCCTTGGTATTGATGAAAACGCCGTCACCTACGATTGTAATGTAGATGGAAGGGTGAACATTGCCGATGTGCAGTGCATGTTGAATTGGATGTTCCTCGGCGGCCGCGCGCCGGGGTGCCAGGATGCTATGGACTTCAACGGCGATGTCCGCCTGAATATCGCTGACGGTATTTCCGGACTCAATTACTTCTTCCTCGGAGGCATGCCACCTGCCGCAGGAGTTGGCTGCCAGCCTTATCCAAGTTGCGATCTGCAGGACACCTGTGGTCTTTGATGTAAGTCTGAATATATAGCTCTCATCTGGGGGAGGATATGAGTTGGCAACCTACGAAGTCCAGAGTGTCCCCAATCCGGGATGTCAGCCAATCCTTCCATTCTGAAGTTCGAATGTGAGAGGGGCAGGCAGCCGGTCTTCACCTCATGGGCTTTTTAGGGATCCGACTGGAATTGGCCGGTTCAAGCTCAGAGCGGTTTTCCAGGATGGCGTTTCTACATCTGTTTGCCTATTAACAATAGGCGAGAAGCATGTTTGCAGTTAGACTCGCAGTCGGTCCAGGAGAATTGTGATGTCCGGAGAGAACACTGAATCGCGCGGCGTGTTGCGCCGGCTGGCCCGAGGGCTGGTGAAGTTCTATTATCCCCGGCTGGAGGTTTCCGGAGGTGAGAAGATTTCGCAGGAAGGTCCCGTCCTCCTGTGCGCGAATCACTCCAACTCGCTGGTAGACCCAGTTCTGATTGGCGTCACCGCCGGCCGGCCAGTGCGGTTCATGGCCAAGGCTCCGCTCTTCGAAATGCCTGTGGTGGGGAGAGTGATGTACGCTCTCGGCATGGTTCCCGCTTACCGGGGAATGGACGACAAGAGCCAGGTCCGCCGCAACCTGCAGAGCCTGGACACCGGGGCGGAGACCCTGATGGAAGGGAAGGCCCTGGGCATCTTTCCCGAAGGCAAGACGACCGACCAGGCCCATCTCGAAAAGGTCCGGTCCGGAGCCGCGCGCATGGCCATCAAGGCCTACGATGAAGGGACCCGTGGAGTCCATGTCGTCCCCCTGGGAATCAACTACGAATGCAAAGATCAATTTCGCTCGGGTGTGTGGATACGGGTCGGCGATCCTATCGATGTGGATAGCTGGGTAGACCGCCACGATGGCGACAGCCGCAAGGCGATGCGTACCCTGACGGAAAAACTCGCAGATGACATCAGGGACCTGATTGTGCATCTCAATGAACCCGAGTGGGAGCCCTGGCTCGAGGATCTCGAGGTCCTGGTCCCGGCAGTGGTGGACCAGGCCGAGGTCTCTGCAGGCTCGCTGTTGCAGCGCAAGCGAATCGCCGATGCGATCAACCACTTCCTGGAGACCGACCGCGAAAAGGCGGAAGGGTTGGCAAAAGAGATTACGACCTATCGAGAGGCCGTCAATTCAGCCGGACTCAGGGTCGGCAGCCCGGTTCTGGAGCAGAGCGGGTTGCCGGCTGTACTCAGGGTCTGTTCGACCTTGTTGCGCCTGGTGCTTTTTTCTCTCCCGGCGATGCTGGGTTCCCTCTGGCACCTGATTCCATTCATCGCTGTACGTTCTATAGCCAGCCTCCTGGACCAGCCCGGGAAGGTTACGGTATCAACGCATCGCCTCGTGGTCGGTCTGCCGCTCTACCTGAGCTGGTACGCCGCGCTGGGCTGGCTGATGCTCGACCAGGGTTTCATGAATGGAGTGGTCCTGGGAACCCTGGTTTTTATGCCCTTTGCCGGCGTGTTCGCGCTGGCATTCTGGAGAAGGGCGTCGTCCGCCGCCGTTGTTTTGTGGCATCAGCTGTTGATCTCAGGCAGGAGGGGGCGACTGAAGGAGATCAGGCGCCTGCGCTCCGATCTCCAGGGACGCCTCGCCGAGTTTGCGACGACCTACGCCGAGGTCAGCCCGCGCCCTGAGCCTGAGCCCAGTCTTCTCTGGAGACGGAGGGTTTCAGATTGGACGGTCTTCAGCTCAGCCATCCTCCTGGTCCTGGCCGCGGTGTTTCTGCTCTACATCTGGTTTTCTCAGCCGGCGGGTATCGTTGAACGTGCACAGCAGGTAGATGGAGGACAGGCCCTGGGGATCAAGCTGCTTCCGCCCTCACTCGAGCTCAGGGAGCTTATGGCGACGGATACCGGGAAGACCCGGTTGGAGCGCCAGCTCGATACCGATGAGGAATCGATGGTCCAGCTTCTCGGGGATCTGTCCATACTTGAAAAGGAGGCCGGGTCGCTGACAGCCGACAAGGAGAAGGCGGAGAAGGCTCATGAGGCTGATTGGAACTGGTACCAGGTGCAGGAGAACGGTGACAGGGTCCAGGGGCTGTTGCGTCGTTTTTATCATTACCGTGAGGTGCTGCTGGTCGTCTTCCTCAGATATGAGAGGGTTCTGAGATTCAGCAGTGAGGAGATCTCTGATGAAGAGATCCTGCTTCGTGCGTTTCTTATTGAATACTTCGCGGGGGCAGTTCTTTTTGAGACATCTCTGAAGTTTATCAAGGGCTTCAATGCCAACAACACCAGGGCGAAGCTCAATGAGGGCATCAAGGAATGGGGGATCCCGCCGGGATTTTATAACTTCGTCAGGGATGGGCTGCGCAGCCCTGAAAACCTGGCCCTGTTCAGGGAGTTCGAAGCGCTCTATCATTCGAGTCCCATCAAGGATCAGGTGGCCGGGATCGCTTCCCATGAGCAGTTAGGGAAGGCTATCGGGGCCGCGGCAGAGACCATCAATAAGTACTCGGAGTCGGTTAGCGAGCGGGTTGCCGGCCTGGTGCGGGATGAAATCAAGGAGAAGAGCAAGCAGATCGTTTACCAGGCCCAGAAGGCCATCTCCTCCTGGATCGGTGACTTCAAGCCCATCAAGGCCGAGTCATCGATCAAGGGGTCTTCGGGGTTCGACGTGCTCGAGCAGAAGCTTGAGCCCGGAGATATCATTCTCGAGCGGAGAAACTACTACGGCTCCAACGCCTTTCTGCCGGGGTACTGGCCGCATGCGGCCCTCTATGTAGGGGGTGTCGAGGATATAGGACGGCTGGGATTGACCGAAGATGTTCTTCGAACCGGATTTGGAGAAGACCTGAAGAACAAGGATACGTTCTGGAAGGAATACACCTCACCTGATCCCGAAGGGCACGAGCGGAAGATCATCGAGGCTGTCAGCGAAGGAGTCATCTTCTCGTCAGTGGAACACTCCATCGCCGAGGCGGACGCGGTCGCTGTTTTCAGGCCGCAGCTGGCCCCCGGGGAGATCAAGGAGGCTATCCTGAGAGCCTTTTCCTATTGGAAGAGACCCTATGATTTCGAATTTGATTTCACCTCGACGGATAAGCTGGTCTGCACGGAGGTTGTCTACAGGGCCTACGGCGGAAATTCGGGTAAGCTGAATTTTCCGGTAGAGACCATCATGGGTCGGCCGACGATGCCAGCTGTTAACCTGGTCAGGAAATTCAGCAAGGAGCGGACCAGCGCCGCCCCCCAGCTTGAATTCATAGCGTTCCTGGAGGCGCCGGATAAGAAACTTCACTTCCTGTCCAAGATGATGATATTAGCTGAAGCCTTCGGCTTGTTTATGCTGGGTTTAGCGGTCTGCCGTTTTGCGGTTAAATCGATACGGCTGCGGTTGATCATCGTGGCCATCATGGTGGGCCTTACCGTACCCGCGGTCTTTTATTATCGTAAGATTCTTCCGGGAGAGGATGGCGAGGTGGTTGAGGCGACCTTGAAGTCCCCAGAAGACCTTGAAGAAACGCTCAAGTTGAAAGGGCTGACCTGGTGGAACTACTACAAGAAGTGGCAGCTGAAGAAGAATTAACGACTTGGCGTGAGGATGGATCTCCTGGGAAAAACTGAAAACTCTGCTCTGGCTGAATCTCTTGATATTCCGGTGTCGTCCTGCTCTGTAGATGTGCACACGCATATCTTCTGCTGGGGTGAGAATCCGGAGGAGGGTTACCTGTCGGAAAACACCCGCAAAATGTGGAAGACACGGCTTGTTCTCCGGATCTCGGGAATACTGAGCGAGCCCGGTGAGACGATCAGCGAGAAGATGCGCAACAGGCTGATTCGACACATCCAGACCTCGGGTCTCGACTACGCCGTGGTGCTGGCGCAGGATGCCGTGTACCGCGAGGATGGCTCCCGCAACGATCCTGATACGCATTTCTACGTCTCGAACGATCACGTGTTCGACCTGGCCAGGGAGTGTCCAAAGATCCTGCCGGGCTGTTCGATCAACCCGATTCGCAGCGACGCGTTGAAGGAACTGGAGCGCTGTCGCGAGGCGGGGGCGCGCCTGGTGAAGCTGCACACGGCGATCCAGGGCGTTGATCCTTCGCGTCCCGAGTTCGATCCGTTCTACAAGCTGGCCAACGAGCTGGGAGTGGTGCTCATGTTCCATACGGGTTGGGAGCATTCCTGCAAGGTGGTTTCGCAGGAATTTACCGATCCCCGGAAGCTTGAGCGGCCGCTCGACCACGGCGGGCCGGTGATCGCCGCCCATTGCGGCAGCTGTGCCTGGTACGATGCGGAGCAGTACTATCCCCATTTTGTGGAGATGATGAACCGCTACGACAATCTCTTCGGCGACACGGCCATCATGGCGAGCATGAACCGCTGGTTTTCACTCCTGCGAATGAGCCGTGAAGAGGACTGGCTCAAGCGCCGAATTCTGCATGGGAGTGACTATCCTTTTCCTACCGCGCGTTTGCCGTTCCTGCTTCGCACCGGTCTCTTCCCCCGGGAGCGTAAAAATCCGTTCGATCTTGACCTGCTGGTCAAGAGCTCCTTCAAGTTCGGCCCGGGCTATGCCGGGCAGGTTCTCAAACTGCTTGGGGTGGAGCCGAGTCCTCCTCCTCCCGGCGCCTGAAGAGGTTCTCCGGCTGGAGAAATCTTCCAGGCTATCTTCCTCCCTGTGGGTTCTGCAGTCCGGACACCAGGATTACTGCGGGTTGCCGAAGAGCTGATCGCAAGTGTTGTCCGGGGCCTGATTTCCCATCGCTCAATCATCAAAGTCCGGCGGGGGAGGAGGGGGCTTCGGTACCGGATCTTCCAGCGGAGCCCTGTCTCTCCGGATATCATCCGGAGGTTCCGCAGGGGGGCGGCTCTTGTTCTTTCGGAGCCTCTCCTTCTTTCGGTGAGGAGCTTTCTCTCCGCTCTTTTGCTTTCTCCGTTTCTTCTTTTTCGCCCGCCTTCGACTTTCTTCTTCCCGGCGCTCACTCGCGGCCCACTCGTCCCATTTTCGATATTTGAGATACTTCCAGACGCTGAAGCTGGCCAGGACAACGCTGATGAAGAAGCTGGTTGGACCCCAGGAAGCTGTCCCCAGGAAGAAAAAGATCGCGGCCAGGCCAAGCCATATGTAGGCAAGCTTGGTGTTGACCGGCGTGAAGACACCATCCTCGTAGCAGGTCGAGCAGACATCCTTATTGTCTCTTTTAGTGGTCTGCGTGTGCTTGGCGCAGATCGGACACCACGGGTACCTTTCGCCGATGTCGTCTTTTTCGTGGGATATGTTTTCGTTCATCGGTCAATCACTACTGTAAATCATTGTTTGGGTCGGATTTTCTATTGAATGCAAAACCAACTTTCGCAGCCCAGGGTGATGTCTCCTGGATTTTCTGAGATCCCGCATTCGCTCGGTTCCGGTGGGGGGGCGCCGCCCATAAAGAGCCAGGCAAGTATCCAGATCGGGTCGCTGATATCGACTCTTCCATCGGCGCTGGCATCCGCCGCGGCCACGCACGTTGGCTCCGGGATTCCCTGGAACAGCCAGTTCAGGATCAGGACAGCATCTCCAATCTGTATGTGGAAGTCCCCCTGGGAATCTCCCCGAATAAAAGGCCCTACCCATTCGGACGGCTCACAGTTTTCATCCGGGCCGATTTGCTGGAGCTGGTCCGGGTTCCACAGGTTCGGGCAGGTGTCGACATTTCCGCAGATGCCGTCATGGTCGATGTCGTTGTCGGGATCTTCCGGGCAAACATCGCAGACATCTCCGTACCCGTCTCCATCTGAATCGAGCTGGTTGGCATTCGTGTCCAGGATACAGTTGTCCTCGTCATTGCAGATTCCGTCGCGGTCGAAATCAGTACAGCCGCTGAGCGCGATCGGCTGATCGGCAGCCAGTGAGATCAGGGCGAAAACCGGGATGAGAGTTACCAGGAGGTTTTTCATGGAGTGTTCCCGGATTACTGTTTGAGACGGGCCCTTTGTCGAAGAACTACGCACCCATACTAATGCCGGCGGGTGGTGCGTGGCAAGAAAATGGAGCAGGCCGATCAGCCCGCATCGGCCGGGGGGAAGTGCTTGTCAGCAAGACGTTTCCAGAAGCTCTTCCAG
>DCKY01000161.1:26014-40483 GCA_002320775.1 Planctomycetes bacterium UBA1662 | reverse complement strand
TCGTTCTCGAGGATCCAGTCCTTGCCGGTCAGCCCCGCATCGAAGATGCCCTCTTCGACATAGCGGGCGATCTCCTGGGCGCGAACCAGCATCGCCTCGAGCTCGTTGTCGTCTGTCGAGGGAAAATACGATCGAGAAGAAACACTGAAGCCGTAGCCGGCCTTCTTAAACAGGGAAAACGTCGATTCCTGGAGACTTCCCTTGGGAAGGCCCAGCTTGAGAATTTGGTCAGACATTGGTAACTCCAAAAAAAAACCCGTAACTACCGTTACGGGGCTATCAGCTCATGATATGCAAAATATCAACAGACCTGCGAACCCCTCTCGGGCGAATGCCGCAAATGGTGATGAATACAATGATGGAAGACGTGGAGAATCGTGGTCATGTTTAACCTCTTAGGTAAGCGGACGATTGTAGCACCTCCTAGCTCCGTGTGCAAACAACTGATCAGCACCCCTCGATGAGCGAAAGGAACAGGGCTATAATGCCGCCTGCATTCACAACAGAAGGATCAGAATCATGGCTCCCAGGCTGTATCTCGGGCTCAATCTCAATTTCGCTAAATATGTCTACGGACGCCGCTATACGATCGATCTGGCACGCGATGAGCTGGGCGTGAGGCATCTTGAAATGGTGGCCGATAATGATTTCGGACCCGCTTTCTACAGCCAGGCGCCCGAAGCGTTCAGAGATTATCACCACAGCGTAGCCGAGCACGCGGCCTCACGGGGAGTCAAGCTGGTCAGCGCGTTCACGGTCTACCGGGACGCTGGTGCGATCACCCACAAAAACCCACAGATCAGGGAGAGCGCCTATCTTTCCGGGCTCTCGATCATTGAACAGGCGGCCTGCTATGGGGCGGAATTCGCCGGGTTGTCGCTCTTCACCATGAACCGGGAAGACTCAGAAGACCCGGACCTCTACGGGGAGCTCTTTGATGAGGGTATGGCGATCTGGATGCGCTGGATGGAAGACGCCCACAAGCTGGGAGTTCCCCGTCTCGTTGTAGAGATGGCGGCCGCCCACCGTGAGGGCTGCTCGAGCATCCCCGAGACCCGCCGCACGCTTGACCTCTTGGCCGAACACCACGCCAGCAACCCCGCGACCACCTCCCCCGTGCTGCTCTGTTACGATACCGGACACGGGATCAGCCCGGCGGAGAGCCCGGACGACCGCGACCGCGATTACGCCGCCTGGCTAGAAGCTTTCCCTCAAGCGACCTACGAACTCCACCTCAAGCAGACCGACAGCGAGTTCCTCGCGACGGGACACTTTGAAGAAGGAGCGGGGTTCATCGATCCCCTTGAGGTGCTGCGAGTCGTGCGAGACAAGGTTACCTCCCCCGAGGTCTACATGTTCCTGGAGACTCCGGGAAAACGGGGGCGGACACTCGGCGAAGATCAAAACATTGAAGACCACAAGGTCTCCATCTCGGTCATCGAGGCCGCCCTCGGAAAGCTGGGCTACGAACAGGACGACCAGGACGGAGGCTGGGGACTGGCATAAGCCACCCGCCCCACCAGGAAAAACCGACCACCGGAGAATAGAATGACCAATATCTCGCCCGATATTCTTGAAAAACTGCGTCAATACGACACCCCCACCGTGCTCAATGTCATCGAACTCTTCGAGGTTCGTCCCCGGCACGAAGGTTTCCTCAATGGTGAGATCAAGGCCTGCTTCCCTGAGATGGGCCCCATTGTTGGTTATGCCAGCACCGCGACCTTCCAGAGCGCCACCGAGCCCGCTGAAGGAGACGCCTACTCGAACCTCGCCGACCAGGTAGGCGTCTTCGACGAGGAGCTGCCCGCTCCCCGGATCGTCGTCTTTGAGGACATCGACCCCGAGCCCTGTGGAGCTACCTTCGGGGAGGTCATGTGCACGGTCTACCAGAACTTCGGCTGCGTCGGGCTCATCACCTCCGGTGGAGCCCGCGACCTCGACCAGGTCAGGGCGCTCGGCTTTCCCTGCTGGTCATCCTCGGTCATCTCTTCTCATGCCTGGTGCAGAATCGTCGACACCCATGTCCCGGTCCGGGTGGGCGGCTGCGAAATCCGCCCCGGTGAGCTCCTTCATGCCGACTGCAATGGCGTGGCGATCGTTCCCGGTGAGTTGGCGGCGGAAATAGCACTCGGCTGCGAGTTGCTCGTTGAGGCCGAGGAGACCGTCATGGGCTACGCCCGGTCAGAAAGCCCTGATGTCGCAGGCCTTAAAAAAGCCTACATGGCGACGAAAGAGGCGTTCGAGGCCATCCCCGGCGAGGTGAAACGCCGTCTCTCCTGAGACTGTCCCCGGCAAAAAGCGCGCATAAAAAAAGAGACCGGGAAGGAGTTGTCTCCCTCCCGGTCTCTATGGTCGATTCAGCTTTGAATCACCCTCTGGGGGTTATTAGAAGCTGGTGACCAGGTTGACGTTGAGGCCAGTCTGGCTGTCTCCGTCTCCGAGGCCGCCATCTCCATTGCGGTCCCAGCGGTACTCGATCCTCATCAGGAGGTTATCAGCAGCCTGATAACCGAGAGTCGAGGTAAGGCTCCACGCCTTGGCGGCAGCACTCTCGTCGTAGTTGTCATAACGGACGGCGAGGTACCAGTTCTTGGTCGAACCATCATCACCCAGCAGGGGAAGTCCAAAGTCATAGCGGGCACCGGTGGAGAATCCAAAGGTGTCTTCGCCAGTCGAGGGACTGTCGCCGAATACGAGGTGAGCAGCGAGGGTGGTATCACCGAGGAGACTGACCACATCGGACAGGGCACCGGGGACATCCATGCTGACGCTGGCATCGTACATGGTCGCGTCATTTTCGCCGGGGTTGTGCAGAATGTTCAGACCGAGATCGATCCCGGCAAGGCCGGCATAATCAACACCGATGAGCCAGGCGGGGCTGTCTCCAGCAGGGACGTCCCAGCCGCTACCGGTCGAGTTCAGGACACCGAGACGACCGCTGACAACATCGCCATCAGCTCCGGAAACGATCGCCTTCTCAGCGATGATACCGGTGTGGGCGATGGGGTCGGTAGCCGTGGAGACGGTACCGCGAGTCACGTGATCGTTACCGTTACCGTAGATGGACTCGCCACCGACGGGGCTCTCGAAACGACCGAGGGTCAGCTTGGCACCACTCAGGCCGGGAATACCGGCGGGGAGTACCCACTGCACGTTAGCGTTGGTCAGAGCGATGGTGTCGCCACCATTACCGTCGCCACCGAGGGCACCGGCATTGTTACCGTAAACGATGGTCACATGGTGACCGACAGCGCTATCGCCACCGGCGCCATTGTTATAATCGACACCAATCTGGGCGACGCCGACTTCATTCTGGCCTCTATCGTGGGTCGTACCGTTGACGCCATCATCACTGTAAGCCCAGCCAGCTTCGAGCCAGCCTGAGGGGCCGCCGCCATCCTGGCCAAGCATGGCAGGAGTCAGAAGCGAACCATCCGCAACAACACTCGAAGTACTGAACGCCATGGCGATCAGAAGTCCCAATCCAGTAAGTCCTATACGATTCATATTCGTATCCTTCCTTTTACTACTTAAATTCGAGGCCATCACACTCGAGGACCTCAACACACGTTACAAAATTATGGTCCCACCCCTGTGGCGAAACCTTTCCTGGCATACTAAGTTTTTTGTTTCCGCTTTTAGCCTCCCTGACTATCCACCCTCCTGTGTACCTGTTTCTTGTTTCTATTACTTTTACTAATTCCCTGGCGGGCCTTGCGGTTTAGTGGACTCGTAAACCAGATCTCCGATTTACGCCTGTCGCCCCCAACCTGGGGTTAAAATCCTATTTTTTCATTTCGATCAAGAGTTGAAATCTACTCTTAATTGTCTCTCTCTGGTTCGTTCGAAGCCTCAGCGCGCATTCCCGCGCAGATGAGCGACTCTTCCATTCTTGGAAGCCGGGCCGCAACCCGTCCCGATTAGCGGCGATTCAACTGTTTCTCAGCCTGATTCGCTTTTGGAGTCTCTCCTCGAACCTGGATCTTCGAGCTGTTCTACTCCTGAAGATCACTAAGTTACACGTTGTCACACGTTTCGTTCCGGTCACTCTGCTTGGCCCGGAACACCAGTCGAAGCCCTTCTTCTCACCTGGGCAAAAATTTTGCCCGTTTCTCCGCTTCGGCCGAATTAGCTTCGCATCGTGCCCGCATCACAGGCCTGTTGCAAGCTTCAATATCAGTTTTCTTAATATTCGGCACAGAGGTTTTATCGTCACTTAAATGCTTTCAAATTAAGACTTTTGGTGAATTTCTCCGCTGATATTCTGAAAACCTACGTATCCTCGACGTTTTACGCCTGAAAGCTCTTATTCTGATAACAGAGGCCAAATGAAGAGCTTTTAGGGAAATAACGGCAAATAGACGGCCTTCTTAAAGCTTTCATTGCGATGACGTAAATTCAGCACCTGGAAAAACCTCCACGGCTAGAAGATTACCGGACCAAGGAACCCGTTTTGGTCTACCCGGGAGGATCTGAAAGAACTCTGAGGGTTCCTCCTCACTTCTTAGAAAGGATTCAGACGGCGTCTTTCAGCCAGACGATCCTTTTTATATAATGCCCTTCGCCAAATCCAGCATTTGAATCGTATCTCGAGGAAAAACGATGAAATCAGCGTCTTATCAGTATCTCTGCGTTCTGGTTCTAGCTCTGGCGGTTTGTTGCCCGCGTGTCTTTGCCCAGGAAGCCAAGAAAACATCCGGACCGGCCTGGTCCATCCCCTGGCTCGAAAAAACCAGCCTCGGCAAGGCCACCATCGTTATCAAGCGTTTCGGACGTCTGCAGAGAAACGAGGTGTGGGACCCCCCCGCCGGATACAGCATCGGCGGCATCGACTACCTAGCCACCGAGGTTCTTAAACTCGACGAAAAATCCTTTGAGGGATCGGAAGCCGCGCAAAAAGACCTCCGGGACATGCAGAGCTACGCCTACTTTTACAAGGCTCGCTCCCGCGGAAGAAAAGTCGATGCCAAGAATCCGGCAGAGGAAGAGCTCAATGAGATCATGGCGAACCTCAAAAGGGCAGTAGAGCTCGGCTACACCAACCACCTCGAGATTCTCGGATCCAAAAAAGAACTGCATCACATCTTTGATAAGGCCGAATTCAAGGAGCTCATCAAGGACCTTAAAGAGAAGGCCTTCACGAGAATCCGGGAGGGCTACACCAGGCAGGTAGCCAAGGGGTTCGCCCTCTACGCCAAGGCTGCAAAGAAGACCTGGAAGCCAGATCTCAAGACGCCGTCCGGCGAAGCCTTCTGGCCCGATGGATCACCGGCGATCGTAGTCCTCTCCCGCATCCATCACGATGGCTACAACAAGTTCATCGGACGCCTCGAAAAGCTCGCCGGCGCCAAGCTGAATCTGCGGACAGCCTTCTACCAGCACAGGGCTGACGACAAGGAGCGTCTCAAACAAACAGCGAGCTACGTCGAGGCCCTCGGCACCTCTTCGCCCTATTCGGTAATCGACCGTGCACAGTACAAAGAGTTGAGGGAAACCCTCAAGAGCCGCTACGAAGATGGATCAGCCAAGGAAGGAAACAAGAAGGCTGTCTTCGACATCTTCCAGCCGGTAGTGATCTTCTTTGACGCAAATAGCGTCCCCCTCTACCTGACCAACGGTGTGCTCGAGGACTGGCAGATTGAAGCTGTACTGGCCGGGTTCACAGCCGCGGGCGGCTCCGGCCCAGAGGAAACAAAAGCCGCACCCGTCCCCGAAACCGAGAAATAAACACCTCGAAATTCCCGGAGTGGTGACTGCAGGCATCCCAACGCCTGATTCTTGACGCACACCCGCCCGCAACGGAGCCAGAGCCTTCCCGGACCGGCTCCGCAAGACGCGAGGGTTCTGCGCAATCCCCAGCTAATCAATCAGACCTCAGGATGACTTCTTAGAGAACTCATCCCAGTAGACCGTGCGATCCTCTCGCATGGCGATATTGGCCATGAGAGCGGCTATGGCGCTGTTCATGCCAACGCGCGCATCGGCCCGAAGCTCATCGTTAAACGGACTTCCGGCGCGGGACAGCCGGACACATTTATGGAAGCTCTCGACCGCCAGCAACGTCTCGATCTTGTCGTAGGCTCCCTCGATCGGCTCGATAAAATGCGACCAGTGCTTTTCGTGATGGGGAAGCGGGTTCTCCTCGAGAACCTGGTCAGCGGGCTTGCCCCCGAGCTGCGCCATGGTGGCCCCGCTCTTGAGAATCTTCTTCTGGTGCGAGCGCCTCGGGTTGGTTCCCTCGGCGATCCGATTCTCATCCTGACGAGCCTTTTTCTCCTTCCAGAACTCGCCGCCGGCCAGGGAGACCTGGATGGTTCCGTAGCGGCCGAGCATGAGCTCAGAAGGGCCGACATGAGCGTTCGCCATCGTACACATGTAGTCAAAGGTCACCTCCCGGTTACGAATACCGCCGGAGGAGTCTTTTTCATAGACGAACTTGCCAGCTGAATCTTTCTTGACCCTGCCAAACGCATCGCGCTGAACAGCCGGAACTTTGTAGGTGAAGATGAGATGAATGTTGTCGTGGGTGTCGCGGGCATCCTGGTAATACCAGTCAACGCCGCCGTAGCCGCGCACCGAGTGGGGAGCTACTCCCACATGATCACCCTCTCCGAAGAACCAGTTAGCTACATCGATCTGGTGAGTCGCGAACTCGGTGGTCAGGCCTCCGGAGTATTCGGAGTAGAGCCGCCAGTTGATGATCCGTTCGAGCTCCAGCGAGGGAGCTGGCCTGCTGATCTTGTCATTCTGATTCCACTGGGCCCGAATGGTCGCGACCTCGCCAATCCGGTCACCGTGGATCATGTCAGCCGCCTTCTGGTACAGGGGCGAATAGTGACGCTGATGACCGACCTGGAAAACGATATCTTTTCCTTCGGGCGTCTTGGCTCCGCCCTCAACAAGATCGACAATGTCCTGGTTCTCACCGATCGTAAAGGCCATCGCCTTCTCGCAATAGACGTGCTTCCCGGCCTCCACGGCGTCGATCGCCATGGGTCCGTGCAGGTAATGCGGGGTAGCGATGAAGACGGCCTCGACATCCTTATTGTCGAGTATGCGGCGGTAATCATCGCTGGTCTGAACAGGCACCTCATCAGCCGTCTTCCCATCCCTCCTGCCGACAACGTCCTGGATGCTTTTTTTGAAATCCTTGATCTTAGATGCCTGCTTGTCGCAGACAGCGATCGGCATGCTTCCGGGCACCTGCAGCGCAGTGCGTAGGAGCGAACCTCCACGGTTACCAATGCCGATATGCCCTGTCCTTACCTTCTCTCCCCCGCCGAAGTGCTCCGCGCGCCAGCCCTTGACCTCCTCGGCGCTCGGGTTTTTCACGCCCTTGCGAAAATAGAAGGAGATGCCTGTGGCGATCCCGCCAGCTCCAAGAGCGGCCGCGCCAATGAAATCGCGCCGAGGCACTCCGCCTCCGGCATCATCGGTCTTAGCGGCCTCAGACTTGCCGGCGCCAGCCTTTTTCTCCACGGGTTCGTCTCCCGTTGAATACTCCGAGCGCCAGGATTCTTTTTTATTCTCTTCAGACATGTAGGCTCTCCCGCATTATTGGCTATCAACGGGGTACATAATACGAATCCGCAAGCTCCTCTGCCATCGGGAAATGGCCGGGCAGCCTCGCTCCCGACTCGACAAACACCGAAAGCCTCGGCGGTGCAGACTTGCAGACGCTCGGCTCATTGCTACAATGTCGCAAGTCAATTCGGCCAGGTCGCGCTGAAGCAACCGGGCCTGTGAAAATATTGCAACCGAGCTTCCCCGACGGAGGGTTCATGGTCTCGCCTAAAGAACGATTCTGGATTACTTTCATGATGAGGATGTCCTTCGGATTCCTCTTCCTCTTCGTGGCCCTCGGACAATTCGATGCGGGCGGACCGACCGACTCCGGCCCCCAATGGTTTGCAGACAAGCTCTCAAGCTCCTACTCAGGGACCTGGCTGGCGGGGGCCTTCAAGACCGTTGGCTTCGAGAAAGGTACCGAGCCGATGAAGCTGTTTCTCGGCTTCATTCCCTACATCTTCGCAGTCCTGTCGGTTCCGATCCTTACAGGCCTCCTCCTCCGTCCGGCTCTGCGATGCGCCGCCATCCTGCTCATCATGCTCGGCCTTGGGAAATACATCACCTCGGGCAATGATATCGTTCCCACCGCGATGAATTTCCTCCTCGCCTTCCTGGTCTGCGTTGGGCTTCATTTCCTGAGCCAGGAAGACGCCGCGGACAGCGAGTGATGCGCCGCAGAGCCAACCGGCCGAGACGTCCGGCGTAGCGGTTCACGAGATGACCAAGAACTCCCCAGGCAGCGGTGACTGGAAGTCGGCCGACGATCAACCCGCAGCGGGGCCTCTCATCGAATCGTATTCCCAGCCCGGCTCGGGATTCGAACGTCACGAAATCTGGGCCCTTGGAACCCTCAATGTCCTGCTGCTCAACGGGGATCAAGAGGATGCCCAGGCCGCCTTTGACTGTCTCAACGCCATCGAGCAGCGGCTCTCAAAATTTCTTCCCGAAAGCGACGTCTCCCTCCTGAACACGCTGGGTTCGAGCAGGCCGGTAACCGTCGGGGAAGAGCTGCTCGAGCTGATCCACAGGTCACGGGAAGCCTGGGAGCTCACCGGCGGCGCCTTCGACCCGACGATCGGTCCACTGATGCAGGCCTGGGGCCTGGTCGACATGGAAGCCCGGACCCCGGACAGCAGCGAGCTCTCAAGGCTGCTTGAATGCCGAGGCATGGACCTGGTCGAGGTTGAACCTGAGACCCGCACCGTCAGCTTCACCCGCCCCGGAGTGAGCCTTGACCTGGGCGCGATCGGCAAGGGCTACGCGGCGGACCGAATCGCCAGCCTCCTGCAGGACAGGGGCGTCAAGGCGGGCGCCATACTCTCGGGACGCTCCACCGTGCTGGCCTGGGGACTGCCGGCGGAAGAAGAAAGCTGGCAGGTCGAGGTCTGCCATCCGGGCAACGAAGACGAGGTTCTCTGCCGCATCGAGATGCGCCCTGGAGCCCTGAGCACATCGAGCGCAGCTGAACGCTTCGTGAGATCCGCAGGAAAGACCTACGGACACATCATCGACCCTCGCGATGGCATGCCTACCAGCACCATCGAGGGAGCGACCATCTGGACCCGGCAGGCCGCGCTTGGAGACGTCCTCTCCACGGCTCTCTTCATCCTGGGACGCGAGGCGCTCGCTGAGAATGGCTGCGCTGAGAAGCTGGTCCGGGCCTGGACGCCCCGGGGCGAAACTCCCCGTGCCTCGATCATCCTGGCTGAGAAAAGTTCCGGGAACTGGGGCGGGGTGGAGTGGGAAGCCTTTCACATCGGCGAGCCGGGCTTCGCGCCTTCGGACTAGAGCAGAGTTATTCGGCCCTCCCTGATTTGGTTCTTTTCCTTTTGTGGCCTCCGCGCTTTTCGATAGAATCCTCGTTTCCCATCGGTGGCTGTTAACGTGTTGTTTTACAGCTGGGTCTGAAATACCGAATGCCGATGGGAAGGGTGGGAAGAATGCCCGCCCTGCAACGAACCGAAATGAAACCGGCCCCCGGGCCGGACCCCGGGGATGGGTATGCCTCGGGCGTAAACGAAAATCTGAAGAACCCGGATGGACGGGCCGGAGACTGAAAATGGTCTGGAGTCATGATGACTTCATTCGAGAGCTGAGCCGACAACTCGTCGAGTTGGAGGCCCTTCGTAAAAGGCTCGAAGAGCCTGGTGACGTAGGCGAGATCATCCAGCGCATCGAAGAATCCAATCTTCATCTTCTCAAGAAGATGCACGAGTTCTTCAATTGCCACATCGAGGTAAAGATCTGCGGAGCCTTCGCGGATGGAGCCCAGGATGAGTTCATCAGCGACACGCACCCCGAGTACCTGATGGCCTGCCTGCAGTCGATGCTCCAGCAACCCGGCGTTCTCAAACACCTCACCAGCCTCAGCGTCGAACCTCACGTCGAACAGGTAACCGACTGGAAATCCCTGGCGCTCAGCGAAGGCCTTCTCAACCCGGGAGAGAACGACTCCCTCCTGCAGGCCAGATGCGGCGTCTGCGATAAGCTCATGGTCTCAACGGTCCTCGCCGGCGGACAGCTCTCAAAGATAGACGACCACTGGTACCACAAGGACTGCCTGAAGCCCTCGGAAGACAGCTCGGAGCTGCTCTGGCAGCCAAGCGTACTGAATTGAGCTTCGCGCTCGACCAGATCTGCTCCGCCTCACCCGCGCGACTGGAAGAGATCGGACGATCCAGGGAAGGGCGGCCGCTCAGGGGAGGGACCTTTGGAGCCGGTCCCCTGAAGATCTCCCTCATCGCCGGAGCCCATGCCGACGAACCGGTCGGTCCTCGAACCCTGGGAAGGCTGGCCGAATGGCTGGAAACCGAACCGGCAGCAAAGCCCCTGCTCGAAAAGGCGACCTTCTCCATCTGCCCCGACATCAACCCGGATGGCCGGGAGCGCAACTCAACCTGGACCGGATCCTCTCCTCTTGATCTTCGCGACTACCTCCGCCACAGAGAGCGCGAGAGCCCGGGAGATGATGTCGAATTCGGTTTTCCAGAAGCGGGCGGAAGACCCGCCCGAAAAGAAAACCTCGTGACAGCCGAGTTCCTGCGGGAACGCGGCCCCTTCAACTTCCACGCATCTCTCCACGGCATGGCCTTCGCCGAGGGCGCCTGGTACCTGGTCAACCGCAGGGAACCGGCGGACACAGCCGACCTGCGTGAGAAGCTCGGCGCCTTCACCTCTTCCCTCGGCATGGGATTTCACGACTGGGACCGGCAGGGCGAGAAGGGGTTCTTCCGAATCGCCCCGGGCTTCTGCACAACACCGACCTCCTGCGCTATGAAGCGGCACTTCGAAGAGCTCTCCCAGCCACTGGAGGCTGAAAAATTCCTTCCATCTTCGATGGAATACACCGCGTCCCTCGGTGGAGACCCGCTGTGCATGGTCAGCGAGATTCCGCTCTTTCTCGTCACTCCGACTCCTCCAGGCAACTCGACCCCCGGAGCCAATTTCATCGACCTCCTGCAGCGTCTGCCGGAAGCCTGGGAAGAATTCGGGTCCGGCCGGGAAGAAGGGCTCCTGGAGCTGGAGCGCCTCTTCTCGCTCGAGCCGGTACCCGAGCGAGCAGCGATGAAGCTCCAGCTGGGGATGATCTTCCTCGCAAGCGGCCTGCTCGAGCTCGAAGAGCTTCTCTGAGAGGCCCGTGGAAGGTTTCCCCCTACCGCTCGCGACACCCCCAAACTATCATGTGCCTATGCGCAAATTCGCCAGCACGCTCACCCTACTCGCCGCCGCGCTGCTCTCCTGGGGTTGCGACCGCGGAGGCGCCTACCCCAACAGGCCCGTAACGATCATCTGTCCCTGGTCAGCCGGGGGAGGAACCGACGGGCTGTCGCGACAGATGGCGATCTTCCTCGAGCAAAAGCTCGGTGCCCCCTTCAACGTCATCAACGAAACCGGCGGCGAAGGCGTCACCGGGCATTCGACCGGGGCTCTCGCCAGCCCGGATGGCTACACCCTCACCATGATGACCGCGGAGCTGAACATGCTGCACTGGCGGAAGATGACCCCCATCGACTGCTCTGATTTCAGAACCCTGATGGTCCTCAACTGCGAGCCGGCAGCCATTATCGTTCCGGCTGACTCTCCGTGGAAAACCGTGCGCGACCTGGAGGAGGCCATCGGAAAGAATCCCGGCAAGCTGAAGGCCTCCGGCACCGCCAAGGGCGGCACCTGGCATCTCGCCTTCGCCGGCTGGCTGGCAAAAGCAGGCCTGCCGATCTCGGCCGTAAAGTGGATCCCGACCCGCGGAGCGAACCCCTCCCTGCAGGAGCTGATGGCGAAAAACCTTGACCTGGTCTGCTGCAGTCTCCCCGAGGCCCAGGCTCTCATCCAGGGTGGGAACCTGAAGGGGTTGGGGGTGATGGCAGATGAGCGCATCAAGGGCTTCGACGATGTCAAAACCTTCAAGGAGCAGGGTGTCGACTGGACCCTGGTGGGCTGGCGGGCTCTCGGAGTTCCCAGCGACACGCCGCCTGAGGTTACCGACACCCTCATGAAGGCCCTGCGGGACATCGTCGGAAGCGCCGAGTTCGCTTCCTTCATGAAGACCGGCAATTACAACGTCTCGATCCGGGAAGGAGAAGAGGCCAGGGAGACCCTCGATTCCATGGATGCCGAGATGGGCAAACTGCTCGGCATGCCCGAGTTCAAGGATCTCGAGAAATCCGGCTACAGCAAAAATACCTATCCAGCCATCCTGGGCTGCGCCCTCCTGTTTCTGCTCTCAACCCTGGCGCTTCGCAGCCGGAAGCAGGAACCTGCCGCCTCGGCCGGCTCACCATCATGGAAAGGACCGGCGGCCGTCAGTCTTGCCGCGCTTGGCTACGCAGTCCTGGCCCCGATAGCTGGCTTCATCCTGACCGCGAGCCTGCTTCTCTTTCTTCTCTTTCTTTTTCTCGGCAACCGGGCGGTGAAAAGCCTGGCGCTGGCCGCAGCGGTCTCCTGCCTCGTCTACCTGGTCTTCGCCACCTGGCTGCGGGTCGACCTTCCACGCCAATTCATCGAGTGGTAGGAAAATCGCATGATCCCCGGCCCCATTGAAACGGCATTCACCAACGTCTTCCTCAACCTTGAGGTCCTGCTGGTCATCTTCGCCGCAGCGGCCTACGGAATCTTCATGGGCTCGGTGCCGGGCCTGACGGCGACGATGGCCGTCGCCCTGCTCATCCCTCTCACCTACTTCATGGACACCACCTCGGCCCTCGCCGCCGTTGTCACCCTGGTGGCCAGCGCCATCTTTGCCGGCGACATCCCCAACACCCTGCTTCGCATACCCGGCACTCCCTCCTCGGCAGCCTATACCGACGACGCCTACGCCCTCACCCGGCAAGGACGTCACCAGGCTGCGCTCGGGGTTTCCCTGGTCTTCAGCGTCGCGGGTGGAATCTTCGGAACCCTCGTGCTGATCTTCCTGGCCCAACCGCTGGCAACCCTTGCGACAAAATTCTCATCCTTCGAATACTTCTGGCTCTACCTGCTCGGCCTCAGCTGCGCCGCGCTGGTATCAAGGGGCTCGGCGCTCAAGGGAGCGCTGGCTCTCGTCATCGGGCTGCTCATCTCAACGGTCGGCCTCAGCGCCGTCCACAGCGAACCCCGCTTCACCTTCGGGGTTCCTCAACTGCTCAAGGGAATCGAATTCATCCCCGCCATGATCGGGCTCTTTGGAGTCTCGGAGATTCTGCGCAATATGAGTGGAGCCGCCACGCAGGTCGCGCCTGTTGTCGAAAAGAGGGGCGCCGTCCGGGAGACCTTAGCCCCCGCCTTCCAGACGTTCTCTGGACGCTTCTTCCATTTCCTCCGCTCAGGCACCATCGGCTCTCTCATCGGCATGCTGCCGGGCGCCGGGGCGGACATCGCGGCCTGGGTGTCGAAGGCCGCCTCGAAGAGGTTCTCGAAGAGGCCCGAAGAATACGGCAAGGGATCTCTCGAGGCGATCGCCGACTCGACCGCGGCGAACAATTCGGCGCTGGCAGGAGCGTGGGTGCCGGCCCTTGTCTTCGGAATCCCGGGCGACTCCGTCACCGCGCTGGTCATCGGGGTGCTCACCATGCACCACGTCACCCCCGGCCCGGCGATCTTCGAGAACCAGGGCGAACTCGTCTACTCGATCTACGCCATGTTCCTCGTCGCCAACATCTTCCTGCTGCCGCTCGGGTTGCTGGCCATCCGTGCCGGAGGGCTGCTCATCAGGATCCCGCGCCGGGTGCTGCTGCCCTGTATCCTGCTCTTCTGCATCGTCGGCTCCTACGCCATCCGTAACAGCACCCTCGATATCGTGGTGATGCTCGTAATGGGACTACTCGGTTTCTTCCTCGAGCGCAAAAAGGTGCCGCTGGGCCCTGTCGTTCTCGGCATCATCCTCGGCGGCCCGCTGGAAGAAAAATTCATCCAGAGCCTGACGAGTTCCGATGGTAGTATCGCCGCCTTCTTCAGCAGGCCGGCGGCGGCCGTGCTGGGCATCGTCTGCCTGGCGCTCTGGGTCTCGCCGCTGGTTCTGCGGAAAAAGACACGACCAGAGGAAACCGCGGAATGAGCGAAACCGACATAAAAAACGTAAGGGTCCTTATCTCTGGGAGAGTCCAGGGAGTCTGCTTCCGAGCTTGCACCCGGGACCAGGCCCAGATATTGAATCTCTCCGGCTGGGTACGTAACCTCAGCGATGGACGGGTCGAAGCGCTCTTCGAGGGACCTTCCGAAGTGATTGACCAGATGCTCGAATGGTGTAAAGAGGGCGCCCCCTCCTCCAGCGTATCAGACCTCGAAGTGTTTAAGGAAGATGCCTCGACGAGCAACGGCGACACCTTCGAGATCAGGTATTGAAGGACAGAAAGGTTCACCAGTGAAGTCCAGTCCGGAAAAAAGCACGAAACCAACCCAGGACATCGTCATCATCGGCGCCGG
>DCKY01000161.1:23904-25626 GCA_002320775.1 Planctomycetes bacterium UBA1662 | reverse complement strand
GAGAAGGGCTGCCTGGTCAACTCGATCTTCAATTTCCCGGCCGACATGACCTTCTTCACCACGCCGGAGCTGATGGAGATCGGCGACCATCCGCTGATCTGCACCCACGACAAGCCGACCCGGGCCGAGGCGCTGGCCTACTACCGGGCGATCAGCCGCGTCGAGCAGCTGAAGATCAACCTGTTTGAGAAGGTCACCGGTGTCGAAGGCGAAAAGGACTCCTTCGAGATCCTGACCGAGGGACGCGACGGCGCGGGACGCTACCCCTGCCGGCGGATCATCCTCGCCACCGGCTATTACGACAATCCCAACCGCATGGAAATTCCCGGCGAAGACCTCCCCCACGTCAGCCACTACTATGCCGAAGCGCACCCCTTCATGGGACAGCGGGTGCTGGTGGTCGGCGGCAAGAACTCGGCCTGCGAGGCCGTCCTCGACCTCTTTCGCCAGGGAGCGGAGGTCACGCTCGCTCATCGCGGCGAAGAGCTCGGCGATGGCGTCAAGTACTGGGTGCGGCCCGATGTGGAAAACCGCATCGAGGCCGGCGAGATTCGCGCCCTCTTCAACACCCGGGTCACGGCGATCGAAGGCAACAGCGTCACCCTCTCAAACGGCGATGTGGAAGAATACGACCAGGTCTTCCTGCTCACCGGCTACCACCCGGATGGCGGGCTCCTCGGAACCTGCGGGTTGAAACCGGACCCCGAGACCCTCAAGCCGGTCATCGATCCCGAGACCCTCGAATCAGGGGACGTGCCGGGAATCTACCTCGCCGGCAGCGTCAGCGCGGGCTACGAGACCGGCAACGTCTTCATCGAGAACGGCCGCTTCGACTGCGAGAAAATCTTCGCAAACCTCGGGCGCGAGCTTACCTGAAGTACCCGGGTAACCGCCGGCTGCCGCTTAGCCCAGCAGGCTCTTGCCGCCGGAGTCGAGATCGTCCACCGCCTCCATGACGCGCTGCGACATGGCCTCTTCGGCCGCCTTGAGGTAGCTGCGAGGATCGTACTTCTTCTTGTTGCCGACCTCACCGTCGACCTTGAGCACCTCGTCGTAGTTGGTCATCATATGGGCGGCGATCGGGCGGGTGAAGGCGTACTGGGTGTCGGTGTCGACGTTCATCTTGATGACACCGTACTCGAGGGTCTCCTTGATCTGGGCCTTCTCGCTGCCGGAGCCGCCATGGAAGACGAGGTGGAAGAGCGCGTCGTCTCCGAACTCAGCCTTGATGGCGTCCTGGCCCTCCTTGAGGATCTCCGGGCGCAGCTTGACGGCGCCGGGCTTATAGGCCCCGTGCACGTTGCCGAAGGTGGCGGCGAACATATAGGTTCCATCAACCTCCTTCATTCTCCGGTAAACCTCCACCATGTCCTCGGGAGTCGTGTAGAGCTTGTCGGCGGGAGTGTCAGCCGTACCGGCGGCTCCATCCTCTTCTCCGCCGACGATCCCGGCCTCGATCTCGATCATCTGGCCGATCTTCGCCATGCGCTCATAGAGCGGCACCGACAGGTCGAGGTTCTCTTCGAGCGGAAGGTTCGAGGCATCGAGCATATGGCTCGAATAAAGAGGCAGCTTGCCATCGGCTACCCGGCTCTCCGATTCCTCGATCAGGGGAACCATGAAGCTGTCGATCTTGTCAGGGGGACAATGGTCGGTGTGCAGGGCGACAAGAACATCGTATCTTTCAGCCATGCGATGAATGTGCTCAGCGATGGAGATGGC
>DCKY01000161.1:0-23523 GCA_002320775.1 Planctomycetes bacterium UBA1662 | reverse complement strand
GTGGAGACCTGGATCATTCCGTCTGATTTCTTCTCGGCAAAACCTTTCAGGGCGGCATTGGCCGTCACCATGCTGCTGACGTTGATGGCTGGATAGGCGTAGTCACCGGACTGGGCTGCATCGAGCATTTCCCGGTACTGCTGGGGAGTTGCGATAGGCATCTGTTTGTCGTTCCTCTATAAATAATTCAGGTTTATGGCATCTTTGCGATATTCAGAAGGTTTCCGCAAACGCCGCAGGGCGTATACGTCAAACCTCCTGGAAACCAGCTCTCTTCAGTACTCTTAAGAAGAGGGCGCTCACCAAACCTTGAGCGATGCTCAATAGTTAGAAATGGCAAGTCCGAGAGTGTAAGTGAAGCCCCCAAGGAACACAAGCCCCCACAACAAAGAGGCTGAAGAGCCGGAACGGTCAACAGAAGAACTCCGTAAACTCTTATTTGACAATGGCTTCGACAGGGTAGGCTTTGCCGATGCCCAGGAAACCCCTGGAGCGGAAAAGTTCAGCGAGTGGATTGACAGGGGCTACGCTGGAAACATGGACTATCTCGCCCGAAACGCCCAGCGGCGCAAGAATGCGCAAAAAGTCCTCGAAAACGTCAGGAGTGTCATCGTAACCGCGATTCACTATGGAGAAGACGGTGCGGCGGGAATCGCCAACCCCTCGAGCGATCATGCGGAGATCGCATCCTACGCGCGCGGCACCGACTATCACCGGGTCATTGAGAAGCGCCTGAAGAGCTGTTGTCGCCTGCTGAAGGAGCGCTTCGGGGGCGACTACCGCTACTATGTCGACACCGGACCCGTACTTGAGAAGGCCTGGGCTCAAAAGGCCGGCATCGGGTGGATCGGCAAGAACACCTGCTCGATCGATTCCGACAACGGCTCCTATTTCTTTCTCGGAGTGATCCTCACCTCTCATGAGCTCAAGCCCGACCCGCCGGCTGTTGACCACTGCGGGAGCTGCACGCTCTGCCTCGAAGCCTGCCCCACAGCGGCCTTCCCGGAGCCCTACGTCCTCGACGCCCGCCGCTGCATCAGCTACCTGACGATCGAAGAACGCGGCGAGATTGTCTCGGAGCTGGAAGAGAAGATGGAGAACCTGGTCTTCGGCTGCGACATCTGCCAGGAGGTCTGCCCCTGGAACAGCGAACCCCGCCCGCGCAGCGAGCCGGACCTCGCCGCCCGCGAAGAGAACGTCTTCCCGAGACTCTCGGAGCTGACCACCCTGACGCCAGCGAGCTTTGCCGAGAGATTTCCGCAGAGCCCGGTCAAGCGTGCCGGCTTCCGGGGCTTCCTGCGTAACGTCATCATCTCACTGGGAAACTCCTCTGCCGGCACCGGCCTCGAACACCTGGATCGGCTTGCGCAGCGGGCGGATATCCAGGATGACGCCCTCCTGAGCGGAACGCTCGAGCGCGCCCGCCGCCGGCTACTGAAAAAAACCAGTGCGGAATAAGGCAGGGCGATCCGCGAATAATTCCAGCACGCGAAAACCCAGAGTCCCATCCTGGCAGGCATGGCGACCCTGCCAGTTCTGACCTCCCTGCTTTTCCGGCTTACCTGGATCACTGATAAGGCCAATTATGGCGTGTGGATTCAGGGGCTTTCTTATATATTTTTTTATGACCACCCTCTGCCCTCCGGCTCGCAAAAAGCGAGACGGGAATCGAGAGAATAAATGATCCCACGAAAATCGTTCCCGCCAATACCGCACCGGATTCAACCTTCGCTAACAGCGAGGTGTTCCACTTGAATCCACTCGACGGCATCATCCTCGGAATCCTGCTGTTCTTCCTCATCATCGGGGCCATGAGGGGCTGGTTCCGGCAGATCCTGCAGATCTCCACCATCCTCATCGCCTTTGTCGCCGCCTCCCTGCTTCACCTGGGTCTTGCAGACGCCGCGATGTTCGATGGCCTTCGGCAGAAATCCGATGCCCTGGCAGATGGCTCGGCCTTTATGATCATCTTCCTGTCCTGCAGCATCTTCCTGACCATCATAGCCGCCCTCATCTTCGACCTCGGAAGACCCGACGAGCTCTCCTTCTCCGACCGCGCACTTGGCGCCCTGATCTCGGTGGCCAGCGGCATCCTGATTCTCGGCTGCGTCTGCCTGGTCGCGGATGAATGGATCAAGCCCGAAAAAAAAGCCGGGAAAGAGGCCGGGCCGGTCGCGGAGCTCATCAGCGCCAGCGCCCTGGTCTCTCCCCTTTCAGAGAGCTGCCAGGTCCTGATCGACCTGATCCCCGCATCCAGCAGGAAACAGTTGAAAAACTACATCGATGAGGGAAAGAAGCAGATCGAAGGCATCCAGGGCGAGGACTGAGAGACCTCAGACCACCGGCTCGGCGTCTCGCACACGCAGCTTCTGCACACGGTATCTCATCGAGCGATAGCTCATGCCCAGCAGCCTGGCGGCCTCGGTCATGTTCCCGCCCGTAGAGTTCAGCGCCTCGCGCAAATAACCGGTCTCGATCTCCTCCAGCCGATCCTCCAGGTCCATCCCCCTATCGGGAATGCCAAAGTCTCCCGGCTGCGCCGCGGCGGCGGCCGGAACCGAAAGCTCCTGGCCGTGATCGCGCAGCTGGATGGAGTCCAACTGACTGCCGACACAAAGAGCCACATGCCGCTGGATGATATTGTCGAGCTCACGAACATTGCCGGGCCATTCGTAGCCGCGAAGTTTCTCAATCGAAGCCTCCGAAATACCAGGAAGCTCCTTACCCATCTTCTCGGCGTGCTTGCGAATGAAGTAGCCGGCCAGCAGGGGAATGTCTTCCTTACGATCACGCAGGGGGGGAAGCTCCACGGGAATCACATTTAACCTGTAATAGAGATCCTCACGAAAGTTACCCTGCTCGATCTGCTCACGGATGTTCTTATTGGTCGCCGCCACGATACGAACATCAACCGACTCGCCCCGGGTGCTGCCCACCGGTGTTACGATGCGTTCCTCGATAACCCGGAGGATCTTGACCTGGGTCGTCAGGCTCATATCCGCGACCTCGTCAAGAAAGAGGGTGCCGCCATCGGCCGCCCTGAAGAAGCCATCGGAGTCGGCCACCGCCCCGGTAAAGGAACCTTTCTTATGTCCGAAGAGTTCACTCTCAAGGAGGGTCTCGGTAAAGGCGCTGCAGTTGACCGAGATAAAGACCCCATCCTGCCTGGAGGACCTGTCGTGAAGAGCCCGGGCGACAAGCTCCTTCCCGGTACCGCTCTCGCCCTGGATCAGCACGGTGCTGTCCGTTGGCGCCACCCGATTAACCAGGTCCATCACTCCCTGGATGCTGCTGTGGTTGCCGATCAGCTCGTATTTGCGCGCGGGGGCCTCTTTCTGCCCCTTCGCAGGATTTTTTCTTCCGGATCCCTCACCCACCGCCCGGTTGACCACATCCCGGATAGCGTCCACCTCGAAAGGCTTCCTGATGTAGTCATAGGCGCCAAGGCGCATGGCCTCGACGGCGTTGTTCGAGGTTGAAAAGGCCGTGATAACAACGACTGGAATCTCGGGAGCCTCGGTCTTATACCGGGAGAGGAGCCTCGATCCGTCGAGATCGGGAAGCTTCAGGTCCTGGATGATGAGAACGATACGGTCCGAGTATTCGCGGAAGGTGGCAAGCGCCTCCTCCCCACTGGCCGCGGACACCACGCTATAGCCCTCCTCCTCGAGTACGAGGGTGAGCAGATCGCGAAGATTCGGTTCATCATCGGACACCAGCACCAGGCGACCTGCGCCGGGCAATACGGCCCCATTGCTGTTTTCAGACATAGCTCTAATTCAAACCCAAAACAAGCTGCCGCCACTGCAGACCCTCGGGCCGCAGGCGCCAGTCAGAAACCTCCCTCAACACTACCTGTATCGGCAGAGATTGTCGGTTCCCGACAGTCGGGGTGACATTTTCAGGCCTTCTACCTCATCTTTGAACATTAGCGGTACTTTCGTGACATTAACGCCACTTCGAGCCAGCTCTCACCCGCCCATGCTGCCTACCATCTTGAAGATCGGCAGGAAGATCGCCATGACCATGCCTCCAACCAGGAATCCCATGATCCCGATCATGAAGGGTTCAATCATCGAGGTGAGTCCCTCTACGCTGGTTTTCACCTGGCGATCGTAGAAATCCGCAATCTTCTCCAGCAGACCCTCGAGTGCTCCGGTGCGCTCCCCGATGGCGACCATACGGGTCACCATCGGAGGAAACACCCCGCTCCTGGCGAGCGGTTCACCAAGGGTCTCTCCCTCCCTGACACTCTCAGAAGCCTCCTCTACAGCTCGAGCAAAGATCCTGTTGCCGCAGGTCTGGGAGACGATCTCCAGCGCGCCAAGAATGGGAACTCCGCTCTGGACCAGGGTCGACAGGGTTCTCGAGAAACGCGACAGGGTTACCTTCCTGAAGAGAGGACCGAAGACGGGAATATTGATCAACATCCAGTCGCGAGCGGTGATGCCGCTGTCAGACCGCAACCAATAGGCCGCCGCCGCCCCCAGGGCTACCACTCCTCCCATCCAGTAGAGAACATTTTCTCGAAGAAAGAGGCTCGCCGAAAGCAACGCGGTCGTGATACCTGGCAGCTCTACGTTGAGCGTGGAGAACATATCCTCGAATTTCGGAATAACGAAGACGAGCAGAAAGAAGGTGATCCCAAGAACCATCAACAGCGAGACAATGGGGTAGGTCATCGCCGACTTGATGTCTGATTTCAGCGCGCTGGAGGCCTCCTGGTATTCTGCCAGGCGGTCCAGCACCGTATCAAGCTGGCCGCTCGCCTCGCCGGCGCAGATCATATTGACGTAGATATCGGGGAAGATACGCGGAAACATCGAGAGCGCGGATGAGAGATCCTTGCCGCCCCGCACCTCCGCGCAGACAGCCTCGATCACGGAGCGAAAACCGGGATTCTCGATCTGTTCACCGAGGATCTCGAGCCCGTCGACCAAAGGGATACCTGATCCCACCATCGTCGCCAGCTGGCGAGTGAAGACCACCATCTCGGCATCCTTGACTCGAGCCTTGTGAGCGGGAACCTCCCGCGAACGGGAGAAAATGCCGCTGAAAGGAACTGAGCTGCCGCCCGGGGCCGCGGCCTTGCCGCCAGCCTCCCTGTCGAGCGAGATCACCGTCATGCCTCCCTGGTGGAGCTCCTTGACGGCATCCGACTCACTCTCGGCCTTGAGCACCCCGGTGCTCGTTTGCCCATCTGTTCCCCGCGCCTTGTATGAAAAGACCTCAACGGTCATCGCGAACCTCCCACATATTCAGCCGCCCTCTGTTTTTAATGATTCAATCCCCGACCGTAACCCGGAGTATCTCCTCCAGGCTGGTCCTGCCCTTCAAGGTGTTCAATATTCCGCAGCGCCTCAGGGTGAGCATCCCGTCCTCGATCGCTCTCTCCTTGATGTCCACCGCCGACCCTCCATCGATGATCACCCGCTGAAGCCCGCTGGTAATCGGCATGGTCTCGAGCAGAGCGAAACGACCCTTGTAACCCTGCGAACAACGCTGGCATCCGACCGCCTCCATCAGCTCGAACTTGTCGGTCTCCTTGGCGGAGAAGCCAAGCGAGGCCAGGTAATCCGCCTGCGGCACAACCTCCATCGGCCGGCTGCACTCCTCGCAAAGACTCCGCGCGAGCCGCTGGGCGCAGACACAAACGAGCGCCGAGGCGGCAAGGAACGGATCCACTCCCATGTCCACCACACGGGTGATACTCGAAGGCGCGTCGTTGGTGTGAAGCGTCGAGAAGACCAGGTGCCCGGTGAGGGCGGCCTTCACTGCGATCTCGACAGTCTCCTGATCACGAATCTCACCAAGCAGGATGGTATCCGGATCCTGGCGAAGAATCGACCTCAGCGAGGCGGCGAAGGTGAGCCCCTGCTTGGTGTTGACCTGGACCTGGTTCACCCCCTCGAGCTGGTACTCGATGGGGTCCTCTACGGTAACAATATTGTCCTCGACGTTCATGACCTCACGAATTGCCGAATAGAGAGTCGTCGACTTTCCACTGCCGGTCGGCCCGGTCACCAGGATCATCCCGTAGGGCCTCGCGATGGATTCGTAGATATCGTCCAGGGCTTTCTGCTCAAAACCGAGATCCGCCAGGCCGAGGCTCAGGCTGGTCGAATCGAGAATCCTCATCACGACCTTCTCTCCGGTAGCCAGAGGCAGGGTCGACACGCGGAAATCAATCTTCCGCCCCTCCATGGTGATCTGGAACTTGCCGTCCTGCGGCTGGCGCCTCTCGGCGATATCCAGGCCGCACATGATCTTGATTCGGCTCACCAGGGCATTCTGCATTCTCTTGGGTGGACGGATGCTCTCATGGAGAACCCCATCCACGCGATAGCGAACCCGGACATCGTTATCGAGCGGCTCGATATGGATATCACTGGCCTTCTTCTTGATTCCCTGGACGATGATGAG
The DNA here is from genome assembly GCA_002320775.1 of Planctomycetes bacterium UBA1662. Taxonomy (GTDB): domain Bacteria; phylum Planctomycetota; class UBA8108; order UBA8108; family UBA8108; genus UBA8108. Next base: position 17,100 of record DCKY01000161.1, on the reverse strand, counting down.
ATTGACCAGCTTGACCACCGGGGCCTGTCCGGACTCCTCGGCTAACAGTCCCAGGTCAGCAGCCCTCGAATCATCGATGGCCTTCTGCTTGACCTCCACCTCCTCCTCGTTCATGTCGTCGAGAAGATCATCGACCATCTGCTGGCCGCGGTTATAAATCTCGGGGATCGCCTTGCGAATCGCCGGCTCAGTCGAGAGCACAGGCCGGATCTCACAGGCTGTCACTATCCTGATATCGTCCAGCTGGAGAATATCGAAGGGATTCGAGACCGCCAGAGTCAGCACGTTGGCCACCCGGGATACGGGCACAACGCCATAATAGGAGGCCAGGTTCTCCGGCAGAAGATCGACAACGCTCTTCTCCGGCCTCACCTTGAAGACATCCACTGCGGGAAATCTCGTCTCCTCGCTCAGGACCTCCAGCAGGTCGGCCTCGCCCAGCTGGTCACCCTCGAGCAGGACCTGTGTCAACGAACGGGATTCGCTCTCCGCGGTCTCCATATGCCGGGCGAGCTCATCCTCGCTGACCATATTCCTGCGGGAGAGAATATTCCCAAGCCTCTTGTCAAATTTGCTCCTGGTCATCTTGCACCCTGGATCCAATCCTCATCTCTCAGACACAAACACCGCCGCTCTTTTTGTACATACGCTCGATATCATCAGGTGTCGGCGAATACCGTAGAGCGTTCTTAAAACTGATCTGCCCATCATTGCAATGCTGCAGCAGGCTCTGGTTCATTGTCCTCATCCCCAGCCTCCCGCCGGTCTGCACCACCGACTCCAGCTGATGAACCTTGTCCTCCCGAACCAGGGCGCGCGCCGCAGGCGTTGCCATCAGCACCTCGGCCGCGAGCACCCTTCCCCGCTCGCCATCCCTGGGAACCAGCTGCTGGCAGAAGATCGCCTCGAGCGTAAAGGAGAGCTGCGTCCTCACCTGGGCCTGCTGATGGGCGGGAAAGACATCGATGATCCTGTTCACCGTCTGCACCACCGAGTTGGTATGAAGAGTGGCGAACGTCAGGTGCCCGGTTTCCGCGATGGTCAGGGCCGCGGAGATAGTCTCCTGGTCGCGAATCTCGCCGACCATGATCACATCCGGATCCTGCCGCAGGGCGGTCCTCAGGGCGTTCTGGAATCCATGAGTGTCGGATCCAACCTCGCGCTGGTTCACAAGGCAGCCCTTGTTCTGGTGAATGAACTCGATGGGATCCTCGATCGTCATGATGTGTTCGGTTCTCGAGGCGTTGATGTGATCAACCATCGATGACAAGGTCGTCGACTTGCCGCTGCCCGTCGCTCCTGTCACGAGGACCAGGCCTTTTCGCAGATTGCAGATTCGCTCACAGGCCTGTGAAGGAAGCCCCAACTGGGCAAATGGGATCGTCTCCTGGGGAATGACCCTCAGTACGGATCCGACCGCTTCACGCTGCATGAAGACATTGGTTCTGAACCTTCCCAGCCCCTCGATTCCAAAGGACATGTCCAGCTCCAGCTCTTGCTCGAAACGCTCGACCTGCTCGCTGTTTAAAATTCCGTAGACCAGCTTTCGCGTAGCTTCAGCGGAGAGCTTCTCTTCCCCGGCGGGAATGAGACGGCCGTCAATACGCATCATGGGCGGCGAACCCGCTGCGATATGCAGGTCCGATCCCTCTCTCTCGACCAACTGCCTGGCGAGTAGTTCCAATGACAACATGGATCTCCTCCTTAGAAACTGGAGTGAACCCCATACCCCGATCCATCTACCCGGTAGCATCCCTGCCCGAACAGGGACGAAACCCGAGAAGAATATCATCTCGAAGGGCTTTTGACGAAGAGACCCGTCATCTGTACACGATGTAGACAATTCCCCAGGGCCGCGAGGGACGATAAAAAAGAAGCCGCTGGAGACTTATGCTCCCGCGGCTTCCTCCACCCTTGCTGCCTGCTCTGCTGTCAGGCCCCTTGATTCAATATCGTGATCTCAACACGCCGGTTCTTCTGGCGCGAATCGATTGATTTTCCGTTGGCGAGCGGCCGAGTATCCGCAAACCCGGCTGGATATATCCGGGACTTCGCTACCCCGGCGCTACCGACCAGGTAACGGACTACCGTGCAAGCCCTGGCCGTCGACAACTCCCAATTCGACGGATATCTGTCGCGAACCTTCTTAACAGGCTCATCATCGGTGTGCCCCTCTACCCGAACCGTATTTCCGCTGTAGTCATTGTTGTTGAGCAATTGACCAATATTCTGGAGTACTCCCTTTCCATTGCTGGAGAGTTCGGTTTTTCCGGAAGCGAAGAAAACCTGCTGAGGAATCGTCAGCTTGATTCCCTCGGCTGTTCGCTCAATCTGGACATTCGAGTCAATTCCGGAATCACCTGGGATCAGGAGATCGGAAGCCGCCTCCTTTCTCTCAGGCGTATTCGCTACCGCTGCCTCCGCTCCACCGCCGCCGCGAAAAGAAGCCAGTTCCTGTTCGAGACGATTGTTCTCGCTTACGAGACGGTCATTCTGCTCTTTGAGGCGTTGGTTCGCTTCCTTCAGCCCCGGGATAGCGCAACCCGAAGACAAAAATCCCAGCAAACAGACAAGAGCAAACCTGCAAACAAGCTTCCTGCTCATCACTCTTCTTCTCCTGTGGTCTTCCCCCGGCCTTGCCGGAAAACATTGTCCGGCATCCCAAGGCAGTGATTACTTAAAAGTCCTCTGTAGGAGCTCCTGGAGGCGGCCGGCGAGGCAGGGGTTCTCTTCACTCCGCCTCTTGATGCCCGGCAGGTCCCGGTGCTCTGGCCTTAGGTTATCTAAAGCACCCGTCCAATGGCAAGCCACTAGCGGAAAAAATGCTTTATCACCACCTTAAATACCGCCACCAGCTCATTTGATTCAGCCGGCGAACAGCCCCATGTACCATTTCAGGGCGGAATCGACTGCATCCGGCCACAGGTAGACAAAAACACCGGCAACGATCAGGAAAGGACCAAAAGCGAGATGCCGATTACCGTACAGCAGGCGCCTGGGAATACCGACGAGGGAACCCAGCATACAGGCGAGAAAGAACCCCGTAATGACGCCCCAGCAGCCTGCCAGGGCGCCCAGCAGGCCCATGAGCTTTACATCGCCAAAGCCCATAGCCGGCTTCCTGAAAACAAGTGTACCGACAACCCCGACGATAAAAACCACCCCGCTGCCGACCAGCATTCCCAGCAAGGAGCTGGTGAGATTGTAGGCCGCCTTCGATTCCGCGAAGCCCGGCAGGATACAGGCGCCGGCGACCAGGGCGGCTGAAAGTCCGCACAACAGACCAGCCAGGCTGATGCTGAAGAAACCATCGGATTCTTCGGGGAGACGCCAGCGGCGATAGCCGCGATAGACCCAGCAACCGGCGGCGAAGAAAAAGAGACCGACCAGCGACAGGATGGCTACGACAGAAACAGTCGAGGGCGCCCAGGTTGGCAGCCACTTCGAGATCCCGGCAAGGAGCCTCTCGGACAGTCCATCGCGGGGAGAAAATCTCAGGTCCTGGAAGATCAGCATCGCCACAGGAATGAGATGCATGCCGCCGATCGTGATCTCGTCAGGAAGAATCCGGAGCTCGGCATCGATAAAGGCAGCGACGAGTAAGGAGCAGAAGAGGACCAGGAGGAAAATGCAGCTCGTGAGTTCGCCGCCCAATTGCAGATGAAACTTCCAGGTGACCAGGACGCAAAGCGCCCCTGTGAGAAGCTCTACCAGGGGATAGCGTATGGAGATGGCCGACCTGCAGTTTCGGCAGCGACCGCGCAGCAGAAGCCAGCTGAGCACCGGAAGATTGTCCGACCAGGAGATCTTCTCTTTACAGGAGGGACAGAAAGACCTCCGGGGCTTGCCGACGCTGAGTCCCTCCCGCGGCAGGCGGTAGATGCAGACATTCAGAAAGCTACCCACGCAGAGACCGAATGCCGAGGCCACCGCGAGAACCAGGACGTCGTACATCTCTGGGTACATCTTATTTCGGCAGCTCCGTTATCGCCTCGAGAACAGCTCCGCAAACCTGCTCTTCGTCAAGATCACCGGTATCGACAATACAGTCGGCCGCGGCCTCATAGAGAGGATAACGCCGTTCGAGAACCTCCTCCACCTCGGCAACGGCACTCTCCCCCGAGAGCGCCGGCCGAGAGCGAGCGCTTGCGGGGTCCCGCTCAATACGATCCTGCAAGACGGAGGCCGGAGCGCGAAGCCAGACAATAGATCCTGTCGAGCACATCCGCTCGACGTTCTCCCGGCTGAGAACAATCCCCCCGCCCGTGGCTACCACCAACCGTTCGCCCTTGAGGACACGAGTGCCGACCGCAGCCAGCGCCTCTGACTCAAGCCTCCGAAAGGCAGGCTCCCCGGACTCAGCGAAGATCGATGCGATCGTGCGCCCTTCGGATTCTTCAACCAGGCGATCAGTATCGACGAACAGGCGTGAAAGCTCCGAGGCGACCGCGCGGCCGGCGCTCGTCTTACCGCTGGCCCGGTACCCGACCAGGTAAATCGCAGACTTGTCCTGTTCCTTCTTCACTCTTTAATCACCACCATCAAAAGGAAAGCCGGAGCCCACCCTCAAAAGGCGGCTCCGGCCTCCGCTCAGCCCTCTCTCCAACCGCGAACGGACACGGAACCTCAGTCCTCGTCTCCGGTGGAAAGCGGCTCGCCGAGAGTTACCTTCACGTCTTTTTCTTCATCGCCCCTGCGAATCTTCAGGTTGATCGATTCTCCCGCATGGAGAGGCCCCAGCACATCCTGGAGATCCTTGAGGCTGTCCACTTCCTTATTTCCAAGCTTCAGAACCAGGTCACCGGCCTTGATACCGGCTTTTTCAGCCGCTGCGCCGGGGATCACCTTCGTGATAACCACTTGCCCCTCAGCCGTCTGGCGGGCGTGGATCCCGAGGGTTCCCTTCACCTCAGATTTCTTCTCAGGCTTCTCAGGAGGCTTTTCCTTGGGCTTCGGAGCGGGCTTCGGAGCGGCTGGAGCCGATTTCGGCGCCTCCACCTTCTGGCCTCGAGCTCCCAGCACGAGATTGAGGGTGATATCTGCTCCATTCCTCCTGAGCAGGACCTTTGCCCCGGCGCCGGCCAGGGCTCCTCCAAGGGCGGCCCTTAGCTCCTCTATGGAGGTGGTGTTCTTGCCGTTCACCTGCTTGATGACATCCCCTACCTTGATCCCGTAGGCCGCGGCAGATGAATCGGGCACCACGATCTCAACCTCGAGCCCCCCTTCTACCGGGCCAACACCCACACCGAGAAATCCGGCTGGCTCAGGCTTCTTCTCCGGAGGAGGATCTTTCTTTTTCTCCGGAGCGGGTTTCACCGGCTTGGCCTCAGCCTTCGTACTCTTGCTGCTGACCAGCTTGGCCCCGCCCTTGTCGGATGAGCCCACCACCACAACATCGATGGTCTCCTCTCCTCGCACCAGGCGCAACGCGACCTCCTGCCCGGACCTGATCTTCTTCAACAGGGCTTCGAGCTCATCGAGGGTCTTCACGGCCTTGCCGTTGACGCCCGTAATCCGGTCCCCTTTCTGAACCCCAGCGGCCTTCCCCGTGAATCCATCCTCCACCTGGAAAGCGAAGAGGCCTTCGTCATCTTCCTCCACAGTTACGCCGAGCACGATATGGCCGGGCTCCTTCTCCGCGGAGTCCTTGCGGGAGCGCGCCGCGAAGAAAGCGTCTCGGTCAACCAGCTTGACCTCGGCCTTCGCCTTCTTGCCGCCCCGCATGTATTCAAGGGTAATCGTGGTCCCGGGAGCGTGCACGGTAACCGCTCCGCCAAGACTCTCGGAGCTCACCTTCTTACCGTTGACTGCGACGATCAGGTCATCTTCCTTCATTCCCGCGGCGGCGGCAGGACTCCCCGGATGGACCGTTGTAACCAGGGCCCCCGCCTCGTTATCGATGTGCCCCACCCCGAGAAACGCGTTGGTCGGCTTCGGCTCGGGCTTGGGCTTGGGCGGGGCAGGCGGCTTCGCCGCCGCGGCCAGTTCTTTCTTCAGCCTTCCGACCTCCTTCTCCAGGTCGGCAATTCGCTTGTCCTTTTCAGCGAGGCTCTTCTCCAAGGCGGCCGTCTTCTCATTCATCATCTTCGTGATGGATTCAACGAGTTCCTTGTGCTTCTGCTCGATGATCTTCACGATTTCCCTGGTGGCATCTTCACCCAGGGCAGTTCCGGCCGTCGTGGGCGCCTGCTGGAATCCATTGTTGTCAGCCAAAGCGGCGGGCGCTATCACCTGCGCGCAAAAGAGCACGCAAATACAAGCAGGAAGAAGGTACTGGGTCCGGACTGAGGTCATCTCAAATTCTCCTGGGTAAAACGCGCGGCCAACCAATGCTGCCGAGCTGAATCAACTTTTCCGCGCGTCCAACGCAAATATTCTGAAAATCAACAGATACAGGCTCTGTGCAATGATGGCGCAAAGCCACAGTAACAATATCGGCACATGGGAGTGCCCCACTGAAGAAAACTTCTTCAGACCTAGTGAGAATTTTATTCCCACCAGCGACCCAATGAAAATCTAAAAACCAGCCCGTCAGGCGGGTATTCAGCTACAACCAGGCACGTCCCTGACAAGCAAGACCGACTCTCGCCAATTATTGAGGTGAATCCTCGTAGGCTACAACCACGATGCCGTAGCGATCAGCGAGCTCAACCACTCTTTCCTGCTCCAGGATGAGAGTCCCCCCCGCCTTGACGGCCAGGACGGCTCCGCCGGCCTCCTTGAGGTTTTCGATCGTATCCGGACCGATAGTTGGAACGTCAAATCTCATGTCATGATCATCCTTGGGCAGCTTGACGACTGTAAAACCACCCTTTCGACAGAGCTCTCCGGCCCTGAGAATGTTCCGGTCGGTACCCTCAAGCCCCTCAACGGCGATCGTCGCCTTCTCCAGGACCGCCACGCTCTGCCCGACATCGAGGTCCGCCATCCGCCGGGCGATGTCCCAGCCGAAACGAATGTCTTCGAGATGCCTGGCCTTTGGCTTAACGCGACCGACCAGTCCTTCCTTGATGAGCAGCTCCGGACAATACCGGGTTGAATGCGCCACCTTGATACCCTCCCGCTCAAACTCTTCGGCAAAGCTGGTAAGGATCGTCTGGCTCTGACGATCCCGTAAGCTGAAATACCAGATCCTCAGCATACGCCAGTCCGGCAGCAGGGAAAAGATCCGGGCCGGCGTAAAAAGCCGCTCCTTGCGAACCCAGCCCGCCCAGGAAACCTCGCTGATACCATGTCGCCTGAAATACCTCAGAACACGTCCCAGGCGACCGAGGCCAAACTCCTTGAAGACTGAGACCTCAGATGCCAACTCCCTGGAAACCTCGTGCTTGATCCCGGCGCAGATGACCTCGATTCCGCTCTGCCGGGCAGCCCTCGCCACGGCGAAGGGAAAGGATCCCCCACCGGCCAACAGGCCGATCCTTGCAGGTAATCCTTCTTGCGGATCTTCTTTCGCCTGGATTGACACTCTCCCATCACTCCTTCGGAAAACTACAGGGCTCTTCAAACTCCCCTAGCGACAATAGACTATCAGCACAAACGCCCCATAGCCACCCCGGTCAAGTTCCAGAATTTCCGTGTGAGGGCTTGATGCCTGCCCCTCCTCATCTATAAACTCTCCCTTCCATGGTGGTTCACTCCACTGGTGGAATCTTCAGTTTATTGAAAAAAGTGCCCAGGTGGCGGAATTGGCAGACGCGCTAGGTTGAGGGCCTAGTTTCCTTTACAGGAAGTGGAGGTTCGACCCCTCTCCTGGGCACCATTGAATTCAAAGAGGCCGTGTTTCAACCGAACACGGTCTCTTTTTTTGAGACCGTCCTCTGGAAAACCAACGCGGCGGAGGCGCCGAGCTCTGCGTCAGGCTCAGAGCAGCTCCGGCGGAACCACGCCTTCCTGGAGCAGAAAGTTAGGACGCCCGGAGAAATCCTTCACCACCTCCTGGTGCGGATCGATACCGAGAGCGTGATAGACAATCGCACAGAAGTCAGCCGGGGTCACAGGCCGCTCGGTGGGATGCTCCGCCTTGCCATTGGTCTCACCGATGACCTGCCCGTGACGATAGCCCCCCCCGGCGAGCAGGATACTCTGCGCCTGCGGCCAGTGATCTCGGCCGGCCTTATCGTTGATCTTCGGAGTTCGGCCGAACTCACCGGCAGATATCACCAGGGTGTCATCGAGCAGCCCGCGCTGTGAGAGATCCTCAATCAGCACCCCAAGAGCGCGGTCATGCCGCGGCAATTTATTATCCAGGGCCTTCTTGATGTTTCCATGGTCATCCCAATAGCCCGTATTCAGGGTGACAAAGCGGACACCCGCCTCGATGAGGCGGCGAGCCATCAGGGCCTGCTCTCCCCAGCCCGGGCCGTAGCGATCACGAGTCTGCTTGTCCTCGAGCGAGACATCGAAGGCCGCCCGGGCCTTGCCGGAGGTAACGATGTCCACCGCCTCCTGCAGCATGCTGTCCATGCCGTGAAAGGCGCCGGACTTGTCGATGTCACTGCGCAGAGCATCCAGCCGCTTCATCAGGGAGACGCGGGTCGTAATCTTCTCGGTAGTAAGTCCATTGAGCAGCTTGAGACTTGAGGCCCTGGCCGTCGGAAGCATCCCCGCCTCATTGCCGTAACTGTAACTGCCGGTCCTGAAGGGATTGCAGGCAACACCCAGGTACGAGGCGCCGTGAAACCCGAAGCCGCCATCGTTCATGTTCACATAGGCCGGCACGCCCTTTTCATGGGAACCTCGAAGATGCGCGCTGATCGCACCCATGGAGGGATTCCTGGCCTTCCGATCGGACCCGGTCGCACCGAGGTAGCCGGTAAGAAGCCAATGCGCCGCGGCCCAATGATCACCATTGTTATGGGTAAAGCTCCTGATCACCGAGGTCCGGTCCATGATCCTGGCATGAAAGGGCATCTTGTCGCAGATCCGAAGGCCCGGAAGGCTGGTCGGAATCGACCCGTAGGGACCTCGATATTCCCGCGGCGCATCGGGCTTCATATCGAAGGTGTCCAGCTGCGATGGTCCGCCGTGCTGCCATACGAGAATCACAGAACGTTTTCGTCCGCCCTCAGGCCTGGCGCTTTCAGCTCTGAGAAGCTCAGGCAGGGAAAGACCGAAGGCGCCCAGGGAACCGGCGGCGATGAACTGACGACGGCTGAATCCGTCGCAGAAACGCCGGGATGAACCAGAAACTGTAAGCATATTCAGCTTCTCCGGAAAAAGCCGCTGAGTTCCGAAAATCGGCTGGAGCGACAAAACACCTCGCTGCAACCAGTTGATGTCGATTTTAGCAAAGCTTTCGATTCAGTAAAAGATCGCTCTGTAAAACGGCACCATGTCCGCCCCAGCGATCAAGACAGGAAAAACACGCCCACAACCGAGGTTTCACGCGAAACCGGGCGCGGTTAAGATGGCCACCGGGAAAAAAAAATACTCATGAACCTTTCCACCCGACACGAACCCATCAGCGAGCTCTTCAAATACCCATCATCATCGCACGAGTGGGCGGACTATGCCCTCAACTCTGAGCAGCTCCAGGGCTTCGAACAAAATGGGTTTCTTCCAGGGATCCGCATTCTTGACCCGGCTCAGCTCGAACAGCTCACGGCGGAGCTCGACAAGGTTCTCGACCCGGAGCATCCGGGTCATTCCCTGTTCTATGAGTTTCATCTCAACGAGGCCGAAGAGGAGGACAAGGTGCTCTCCCACGCACTCGGAGCCTGGCAACTCGAACCAGCGCTCCATGACCTGCCCTGGTCCCCGGCTCTACAAATGGCCGCCTACCAGCTGCTGGGCGGGGCAGTGCGGCTCTTTCATGATCAGCTCTTTGTAAAGCCCCCCGAGCATGGGGGAATCGTCGCCTGGCACCAGGACTACTCCTACTGGACCTGGACAGAGCCGATGGCTCACCTGTCTTGCTGGATCCCCCTGGATGATGCCAGTGTCGAGAACGGGTGTCTGCAATATATCCCCGGCAGCCACCGCTGGGGACTCCTGCCCATAACTGGGCTGACCGGCGACATGAACGCCGCCAGCACGGCGCTCGACGACCGACAGCGAAAGGCGCTGGAGACTCCCTTCGCGGCGGAGGTACCGGCAGGTGTCGGGGTCTTCCATCATCCACTCACCCTGCATGGCTCCACCGAGAACCTTTCATCTCGCCCGCGCAGGGCGATCGTGATCAATCTTATCCGCGATGGCGTCAGATCAAACGCTGATATTCTTGAGAACAAGGAGACTCACAACTTTCCAATCCTGCCCCAGGGGACTACCCTGTCTGGACAGTATTACCCTCTCCTCTTTCAGCCCGACAGCGAGCTTGGGGAGAGAAGGACCGAGATTCCACTGGCCGAGAACAACACGGCCCCCTTCGACTGACCAGGTATGATGAATAACCGAGCCGCTACATTCCCCGGGCCATTGCACCGTCTAACCAGGACCATCCTGTTCCTGACGATCGGAATCCTTTCTGCCTCGGCAGGGCAAACCGCCGGAGCCGGGGACTGGCCGACCTGGCGCTATGATTCAAAAAGGAGCGGGCGATCGCCGGAGATGGCCCCTTCTCTGCCCAGCCTCAGCTGGAAAAAAACCTGGCCCGCCCTGAAGCCGGCCTACAGGAGCAAGAGGCTTCAATTCGACGCGGGCTACGAGCCGATCATCATGGGCACCCGGCTCTTCCTGGCCTCGTCCCTGAACGACAGCGTGACAGCCATCTCCCTGGATGATGGATCACAAGCCTGGCGCTTTTACGCGAACGGCCCCGTTCGATTCGCCCCTGTGGCGGCTGGAGGACGTGTCTATTTCGGCTCTGATGATGGTCACCTCTACTGCCTTCGCGCCTCCAGCGGAAAGCTGGAGTGGAAATTCAGAGCCGCCCCCTCGAAGAGACGTCTCCTGGGTAACGGCCGCCTCATCTCCGCATGGCCGATCCGGGGCGGCCCCGTACTCCAGGACGGAAAAATCTATTTCGCCGCCGGGGTCTGGTCCTTCGAAGGCGTCTTTGTCTACTGTCTCGATGCCGCCAGCGGCAAGCTCTCCTGGCTCAACGACCGCAGCGGATACATCTACGGCCCACATCCCCACGGGGCGCGGGCCTTTGGCGGACTCTCGCCCCAGGGCTATCTCGTCGTCAACGGCGACGAACTCGTGGTCCCCTGCAGCGCGGCCTATCCGGCAAGATTCGACCTGGCAACCGGTAAGCTCAAAGACTTCTCCCTGCCGGGTTTTTCCCGGATACCCGGCGGCTGGTTCGCAATGGCTGACTCGAAAGAGGCGAAGGACAAGCGAAGAGGCAACATCGTCCTCGACAGTTCGGTCAATAAGGAAAAGCACGAAGACAGAGTAAAGACAGGCCCCGGCCCTGCCGGAGCGTCCACCACGGTCGAGCTCGGCGGCAGGGTTTTCTCTTACGAAGAGAAGCTGGAAGGCGTCGAGGGAACGATACACTCCATCGCCGCAGCCAATCAAAGGCTCATCGTCACCACGCGAGAGGGTGGAATCTATTGCTTCGCGCAAGAGGGCGGGGCTGCGAGAAAGGGTGCTAAAGAAAGCGCGCCTCCGCCCGAACTCGCCCCGCAATGGGCCGCACGGGCGAAAGAAATTCTCGCCGCGGCGGAACAGAAGGCGGGCTATTGCATCCTCTCAGGCGACGACGCCGCTCCCTTGGGAGAAGCGATCGCCTCCGCCTCGAAACTGCAGGTCGTCTCCTTTGTTTCGCTCGAAGCTGAAGCCAATAAGGCCCGCGCCAGGCTCAGCAGGAAAGGGCTGCCCGGCGCTCGGGTTTCAATTATCCAGGACTCCAGGCCCATCGACACCCTCCCCCCCTACTTCGCAAGCCTTGTCATCCTCAGCGGAGCCGAGTTGCTGCGAAACAGCAGCCCAGAAGAGCTCGCCGGCAAGGTCTACAGAACACTGCGTCCCTTTGGAGGAACGGCCGTTTTCGACCTGGCGGCCGCGGAAGCCGAAAAACTCAAGACCGCCATCGGGAAGCTCGAATTGAGCGGCTCTCGTCTGCGAAACATTCGCCCTGGCCTTCTCCTGCTGACCCGGGATGGCCCCCTACCCGGCTCAACCGACTATTCCGGCGGCTGGTCAAGCCCCGACGAGTTGGTGAAGGCGCCCCTCGGGGTGCTCTGGTTTGATGACTCCCTGGGACATTTCAAGCGCTCGCCGCAGCCACAGTTCCGCTCGGGAATCATGATTTCGAGGCCCAAGGATTGGCACTACCCCCGCTCAAAACAGTCAAGGAACAGGGACTACCCCCTGCTCAAGAGCGTCCTTTCGGACATCTATACGGGCCGCATCCTGGCCCCGGACGAACAGGAGACTCTGCGAAACGAGCTGGCCAGGAACTCCGCAACGCAGCGCGAGCCGACCCAGTACCGTCCACCGACGCAAAAGAACGCCTGGAAACCCGAAAAGCCCAAAACAGGCGATCGAATCAGTCCCTTGACCGGCCTCACGAGTCCCCGCTCTTTCCCCAAGAGCTACGGCTGCGATGGAGGCATCAACTATGGCCATATCTATTCGATGCGCTCAGGAACCGCTGCCTTCTACGACCTTCGCAGCGAGAGCGGGACCATTCATATCAGCGGGCCGCGTTCGGGCTGCACCAACAGCGTCATCCCGGCAGGCGGGCTGCTCAACATCCCCTACTTCTACGAAGGCTGCACCTGCAGCTATCCGCTGCCTGTGGGCCTCGCCCTGGTCAACATGCCCCAGGAACATGAGCAGTGGGCCTCCTGGGGGACGAGCAAGCCCAGCAACATCATCCGGATCGGTATCAATCTCGGAGCCCCCGGTGACCGGGTAGACTCCAACGGCACCCTGTGGCTGGATGAACCCAGCGTTGGCGGACCGTCTCCCGAAATCAACGTATCGATCACCCCGCCGGAAACGCGCTACCGCTACCGCCACTCTCTCTGGATCACCGGCGGCCGAGGCTGGCCGTGGGTCTGCGCCTCCGGCGCCAGCGGCCTGTCGAACCTCACCCTGAAGGGACTGCGCAAAGGAAGGTTCACCCTGCGACTCTATTTCTCCGAGATAGAAGACCGGAAGGCCGGGGAACGGGTCTTCGATATATTTGCCGGAGATAAAAAACTGCTCGACTCCTTCGACATCGCCGCGCAAGCAGGCTCGCCCCTGCGGGGTGTCGTAAAAGAGTTCCCTGGAATGAATCTGGATGGCACCCTCGACCTCCGGTTCTCAGCCAGCCGGGGCCGGACCCTGCTCTGTGGAATCGAGCTGATCGCTGACCACCTCGATCCGGGAAAAACGTTCAACCTCAAAAGAAAAAAAGCGGGACATCGGCTGATCCGCTCCGGGAAACGCTGAGGAAGTCAGCTACACACGCCCCCACCAGGAGATCTGTCACCCTTGCAACTGAAAGCAGCGTCCTTAACCACCCTGGCGATTCTCGCCTCCGTCCTGCCCTGCCGGCCCGGCAACTGCGCGGACTGGCCCAATTGGAGAGGGATCAACCAGGCTGGAATCTGGCAGGATGTCCGCCTGCCGAAAAAACTCGAGCCCGGAAACGTCCAGAAACGCTGGAGCACAACCATCGGCGGAGGCTATTGCGGGATCGCGGTCAAGGGCAGGAGGGTCCTGACCATGGACCGCCCCGCCGACAAGAAAAGCGAGCGGGTTGTCTGCCTCGATTCAGAATCCGGCAGGCTCCTCTGGCAATGGAAGTACAGCGCGGACTACGGCGACCTCAGCTACGACAACGGACCGCGCGCGACCCCGACCATAGAGGGAGACTCGGTCTACACGCTTGGCTCCACGGGAATCGTTCACTGCCTCTCTCTTGCCGAAGGAAAGAAACTGTGGAGTGTCGACTGTGAGTCCAGCCTCAAGGCCAAGCGGCCGATCTGGGGGCACTCGGCCCCGCTGCTGGTGAAGGGAGAACTGGTCTATCTCCACATTGGCGGAAGGCCGGACGCCACCATCGTAGCACTCGACAAAAAAAACGGCGAGGTGCGCTGGAAGGCTCTTTCAGACCGCCCAGCCTATTCGCCCCCGCTCTCCGTCTCCATGCATGGAAAATCCCACCTGCTCGCCTGGACGGCGGACCATCTCGCGGCCCTCGCCCCGGAATCCGGAAAGCTTCTCTACAAGGCGCCCTTCAAAACCAGCAACTACGACGTGGCGATCATCTCCCCCGTACCGATGGGGAACTCGGTATTCATCTCGGGCTATTGGGATGGTTCCGCCTTCTTCTCCATAGACAAGAACCTGCGGCCGAAGAAGGTCTGGGCGACAAAAGCCCTGAACTGCCTGATGGCCACCCCCCTGCATCTCGACGACCATCTCTACGCTCTCGACAAGCGCGACGGTCTGCTCTGCGTATCGATCAAGGACGGCAGCGTGGTGTGGAAAGATGGACATCAAATGACCACCAAGGAGAGGAATCCGCACGCTTCCATGGTGTGGGGAGAGAAAAAAAACGGACGAGCGGTCGTCCTGAACGCCCGCGGAGACCTGCTCCTTGCCCGCCTGAGCCCGAAAGGCTACAGCGAAGAAGGGAGGGTTCACCTGATCGATGGACGCTCGATCTGGAGCCACCCGGCCTTTTGCGGGCAGGACATCTTCGCCCGCAGCGACACCGAGATTATCTGCGCGAGAATCTCGGAAACCGCCGTGACGCCCAGCGGCGCCCGGCGCCCCTAATCCTGGGCTCCCAAGTCACGGATGACGACAGCGGCCGTTTCCGGATCGAGAGAGAGGCTGTACCTGCCTGCCAGCAGCCCCAGCAGATCTTCTCCCACCAGCTCGCGCCTCCAGCCTGACAGTACGCGGACATCCGAAGAGGCTCCTCCCCGACCGCCCGAGGCCGCCTTCACCAGGTCGTAGAGATCGCCCCGGCTGGCGAGGTAGGCGGGTGACATGGAAAGCTCCTTTGCCCTGGTTCTGAGGAAGGTGTCGAGCAGATCGAGAGCGAGAGCGAGCCCCGGATCCCTTCCCTCCCGCTTGATCGAGGATGGGCACTCATCCGCGGGAATATCTAGCCCCTTCCGGACCATCTCCAGGAGAGCCTCGCCGTTCCTGTCGACAAAGCGCCGATGCATCCCCCTGGATTCGCCAAGCCTCTTGATACTCGAGGGCTTCCGCCGGGAAATCTCGATGAGCTTATCATCGCTCACGATGCGCTTGCGGGGTTTGTTCTTCCCTCTCGCCTCCTCTTCACGCCAGGCGGCGAGAAACCGCAGGATCGCGAGCTCCCGGCGGTCAAGCCGCGCCGCTCCCTTTACCCGCGGATAAATGGTCATCGGATCCCTGCGATAGAGCTCACTGTCCTGGTAAAAAACCAGCTCCTCCTCAAGCCATCCTGCGCGGCCAAGCTCGCCAAGCTTCTCCTTGAGCATATCCCGCAACCGTTCGAGATACAGCACA
Organism: Planctomycetes bacterium UBA1662; assembly: GCA_002320775.1. Classification (GTDB taxonomy): domain Bacteria; phylum Planctomycetota; class UBA8108; order UBA8108; family UBA8108; genus UBA8108. Next base: position 1,710 of record DCKY01000161.1, on the reverse strand, counting down.
TCGTTCAGAGCATACTCCAGCTGCCTGTCGGTCAGAGGACGCCGCTCCCAATGCGTCCGGGCCTCTCCCTTGGAGAGCCTGATTCCGAGCAGTTCGTCAACCAGCCGGGAGTAGCCGATGCTGTCTCCCAGTCCGAGAAGTGCGGCGGCGACCTGGGTATCGAAGATCCGCAGGGGGAGAGCCTCTGACTTGCAGAAGAAAATCTCCATGTCCTGCTGGCCCGCGTGAACGATCACCTCAACCCCGGGATCACAGAGAAGCTCAAAGAGCGGTCCACAGTCAATGTCTTCCGCGAGCGGATCCACGGCGAAGGCCTCTCCTTCGATACCAATCTGGATGAGACAAAGCTCGGGCCAGTAGGTGTTTTCCCTCAGGAACTCAGTATCAAAAGCGAACGAACCATGCTCCCGGCAACGGTTCAGCAGGTCTTCGAATATTTTCTGGTCCCGAATGAGCATAGCCTTGTCGGCTCCTGGCGTGTAAATAGAAGGCGGCTACGCTACCAGAAAGACGCGCAATGCTAAAGCGCAGATGGAAGAGATAAGGTAATCCGGCGGCGAAAGGATCCGCCGAATGCGAAGAGGAGCACCCCAACATCATGAAATTTGCCCTGACAAACGACGATGGAATCGACGCCCCCGGACTGGCGACGCTGGAATCTGTCTGTTGCCGACTCGGCAGCGTCGTAACTGTGGCCCCGAGCGAGGTACAGTCCGGCAGCGGCCATCGAGTGACAATCGACAAGCCCCTTCGTTTTCACGAAAAAGGCGGCGGCCGCTACAGCGTGGATGGGTTCCCTCCCGATTGCACGCGCCTGGCCCTGGCCCACTTCGCCATCGATGCCGACTGGCTGATCTCGGGGATCAACCAGGGGGCGAACCTCGGTGTCGACACCTATATGTCGGGAACCGCGGCCGCCGCGCGTGAGGCCGTCATGCACGGACGACCCGCCATGGCCATCTCCCAGTACATCGGAAAGGGCAAGGAGCTCGACTGGGAGCTCACCGCCAGGCGAGCCGGAATGGTGATTGAAACGCTTCTTTCAGAGCCGCCGCCTGAAGAGGCTTTCTGGAACATCAACATTCCGAACCCAGACAGCCGGGAGGTCGACCTCGAGCTGGTCTATTGCGAACTCGACCCCTCTCCGCATGGAAATGAATACGAGCTCGCCGGCGACCGTTTTCTCTACCAGGACAGCTACCACGACAGGACTCGAGTCTCCGGCAAAGACATCGACGTCTGCATGAGCGGAAAGATCTCGATTACCAGGCTTCCTGTGGCTCCCTGAAGTCCTCCGGAGAGACGGCGGGGCTGGGGCTGTCAGCTTGCCAGATCGGTCCAGGCCTCAAGGAGAGTATCAAAGACCTCCTCCACCTGGCCTTCCTCGAGACAGGAGAAGGCGACCCGGATGTCGGTGGAACTGCTGGAGATCACCCCAACTCCATACTTGTCGAGCAGGTGAACGCGAAGCTCCTCCGCATCGACTCCACCCTTGAGCTTGACGCACATGAAATACCCTGAGTTAAAAGGATAAACATCCCATGCATCGGAGTATTTCTCGTTATCGAGAACCTCCCGTGTACGATTCGCCCGGGCGCAGAGAATATCACGCTTTTCCTTCCTCTGGGCCGCCGTCGCGGGATTCTTCAGCAAACGGGCCACCGCTGACTGTGTGGTATTGGGAGAGTTGCTGATCCCGCCACGGATGGA
>DCKY01000014.1 GCA_002320775.1 Planctomycetes bacterium UBA1662 | reverse complement strand
CTTGTGGTCGTTGCAGCTCAATTCAAGAGTCGAGTAGGGAGTCGACTTGCCGATACTGTCGGCTGCGACGTGGTCCAGTGTCCTGGCCAGCGGATAGGCCGAGTTCTTGACCTCGTAGGGCGCGACGCTGGTGAGGAAGCAGGAGGCGCATTGGGCATGCGAGTCGGTGCCATGCTGGAAGACGCGGTCCATGCCGGTGATCAGGGAGACCTTTTCCCGCATCTTGTGCAGTGGAGCGAGGGTCGGCGTGAGCACCAGGGGATGGCTTCCAGGGGGAACCGTCTTGCCTTCGAATCGCCACACGTTGTTCTGTCCCGCGAATTTTGGCAGCGCCCGGTCATTTTCCCCGGGGAAAAAGCCGCGACGCGTGATTCCATTTGGCAGGTAGAAAAAGGCCAATCGCTTCGCCGGGGACTCCGCTTTTTGGCCCAGGGCGCTGGCATAGCTTTCGAGCCATGGCAGGCTGAGCGTGGCGCCGCCGGCACAGGCCAGGAAGCTTCGGCGTGAGACGGAGCGGAGAGTTTTTTTCTGGCGGCTCATATTGAAAGTGTCCTTTGGTGATTGATTTTAACGGAGGTCGTCAAAATACCGGGGTGTAAATTTCTTCGGTTGCGCAAGGAGTTCATTTTTCCGTGCTCTCTTTCTTTTCCGGCACAGTCTCTGTGAACGTGTTCTTGTGAAGAAAAGGCTCACTCATGGCGATGCTCTTGAGGACAACTCTCATCTGGTCCTTTCCACCCACCGCCTCGGAAGCCAGGCTGTCCAGGATGGGAGCATCTGCGGGGCCCAGCTTTCGGCCCAGCGCGTAGGACAGCAGGTGCGAGATGAACCCGCGAATGAACCGTCCCTTCTCTTTCAGAATCATCTGTTTGAACTCAACCAAGGTCTTGAATTCGTGCTGGTTGAACAGCACCCCACTGACATCTACGTCTCGCCCGTTTTCGTACTTGTCACGCCAGACTCCCGTCGGACCGTAGTTTTCCAGGGCAAAGCCAAGGGGATCGATCTTGTTGTGGCAGCCGGCGCAGTCCTCGCGCTCGCGGTGGGCGGCCAGGCGTTCACGGATGGTGAGCTTCTCGAGCTCTTCCTTGCTGGCTTCAGGCAGGGGGGGAACATCGGCCGGAGGCGGCTCGGGCGGATCATTGAAGATAACCGCGTTGACCCAGGCGCCCCGGGTAATCGGCTGGGTGCGCGTGGGGGTGGCGGTCATTGTCATGACCGCGGCGCAGGTGATGACACCGCCACGGCGCGAGTCGTTCAGCGGTATGCGCTTGAAGAGTTGCGTAACGACATCGTGGCCCGCCTTGGAGTGGCCCGCGTAGTTGGCACGCAGCATGTTGTTCTCCCAGGTGAACTTCGGATCCAGGAGCTCTACGATGGATCGGTCCTCGATGTAGATCGTCTCAAAGAGGAGCAGCGGCTCCGATATCATGTGCATGCTGGTGCGATAGCCATCAACAAGATAGAAGTAGGGGAACTTATCATGATCCGGAACCGAGGTGATCAGGCGATCGAGCTGCAGCCACTGGGAGGGGAAGTTATCGCAAAACCGACCCATCCGTCGATCATTCAACATACGGTCAATCTGCGCGCTGAGTGTTTTCGGATCGCTCAGCTTGCCGGCCTCGGCAAGGTCGAGCAGGGTGTCGTCAGGAATGCTGCTCCAGAGGAAGAGCGCCAGCCGCGAAGCGAGCTCGAAATCACTCACAGGCTGTCGCCCGCCATTCTTGTTGCCTGGATCTTTCTCGGCGGGTAGCTCATAAAAATAGAGGAATTCGGGCATACCGAGAATGGCTCCGACCACCGTCCGCATCGCCTGCTCAAACGTGGCCCCGGCGGCAAGTCGCGCCTCGGCGAACTTTGCGAAGCGCTCCACCGTCTCGGGCTCGACCGCTCGTCGAAAGGCTCGCCGCAGCAATTTGTGGAGCCTGGAACGAATCGCGGTTGCCGCGGCAATCTTGGGATCAGGTTTCGCTTCGGCCTCTTTTCCAGGCGGCGCGAACAGCCAGGGCCAGCTGCGGCATTCCCTGGAGTTCAGGTCCGGGCTCTCGGCGATGGTCTGGCTCAGCTTGAGAAACGATTCCATCAGCAGAGGGGAAAGCGTCAGGTGATCGGCGCGGTTATCGAAACCATGCTCCGCCCGCTTGTCCTGGGGAAACGACGCGACCCCCTTGAACCCCTCGGGCCGCTGGTTGTCGATGTCCTTGCTGAGCGGCCGACTGGAAACACGCACCTGGGCGGGCATCTTCCTGGTCTCGGGTTTGAAGTAATCCTCCCGTCGTCGCATCAGTCGTTCATTGAGCCGAAAGATCTGGCGGTTCAGCTCGAGGAGATCGATCACGGAATTGTTGTACTGAAAGCGGTTCATTCGCCGGAGCCGCGTGGGAGCGAAGGCCCGGGTCTTCAGAGCCTGTCGCAACATTCCCTGGAGTCGCGCGACCAGGTGCTTGCGTGCGGCATTCGAGGGCGCAGGCTTTTTCTTTGGCGGCATCTCGCGATTTTCGAGTACCCCGATGAGCGTATTGAGCAGCTCCGGCCGAGCGAGGAGGTCTTTTTCTGATTTCAGCTCGAGCAGGTTGACCTTGCCCTTTACCTTGTCGCCTTGGCCATGGCATTTCACGCAATACATCTTGAAAGCTGCCAGGGGCGACGCGGTAGTATCTTCCGCCACCAGGGAGCTCGTAAGGCCTGCCGAAAAAACGAATGCGATGAAGGTCGGGGTCGTGGTTTTCAAGATCTTCAGATCACTCCGCTTGAGATGGATAGAAACTCTCTCTTGAAAAGTATAGTCGAATTGGCTTAACCGGTTGGTACTTCCATGCCAATCCAATTGGATTTTTTAGATTCCGCTGGCGGGCCGGGAGCGGCGAGACAATCTGTCGGTAACGATCACCTGGTTTTGCCGGGTTTTGGTAACGCCTTCTGTTCAGCTTGTACAGTCGCCCAGGCAACTTTTCTCAACCAGTCCGCCTCTCCTGCGGTCATATTTCCGTTTTTCTTTGGTAAATATTCAAGCTTGAGCGGGCTCACCTGGAAGATTGTCGAATAGAGCACATAGAGCGCGAGGTAGGTTCCCTGGATGCTGGGATGCTCTTTGTCCCTGGCGTACATGTTGACCCCGGGACGCTCCTTCATGGCTTTTTCCCAGGCGATGCCGACAGGGGCTATGCGAGCGCCAAGCTGGGCGCCAATCGTACGATGGGCGCTGGCAATTTCCTTCATGCTGATCCAGTCAAGCCGCTTGTAGGCCCAGGCCATGAAGAATACAGGCCGGGCTCCGGATTGGCGAATCAAGGAATCAAATTTCCTCGCGTACTTATAGAAAGACTCTATGTTCGTTTCCGGGATGTCTTCCTGGAGAACGACAATGTCGTAGGCTTCTTCGGAGATCATCGCGCGGGCCTTGGTCTTTTCCCACATGACCTTCAATGAGGCGCCTCCACGTACGACGCGATCCGCCTTGAAAACCTGTTTTCCCGTCCGGCATCGCACCAGCTGTTCCATGTGATGCCACAAGCCCTTGTTCCAATAGGTGAAGCTGTTACCCACAAACAGTACTTTTTTCGGATTGGAGTGCTTTGTCGGACTGCCAGGGACAGCCTTCTTGTCTTCGGCAAAGACAGATTGACTTGTCAGCACCGCAATGAGCAAGAGCAAGTATCGCATATCGAAAACCCTATGATTATTCCTCACTCCTGTTCAAGGACTGAACCGGGGGAGAGATAGATTCCTCAGAGACCGGAAGGCTTGTTGTGTGATGGGATCAGCAGCCCGAATAGGACTCGCAGCCCAGTATGCTGTCGGCCGGTACCGGTCCGCAGGGCTGCACCGGAGGGCCGGGAGGCGCCGGGGCAGGTCCGCCCAGGAAGAGATAGCTCAGCAGGTAGATCCCATCCGAAAGGTCAACAGCTCCATCCGCATTGGAGTCAGCCGATTCGTTACAGCTTGGCTGGGCTCCGCCGGTAAAGAGATAGTTGAAGATATACAGACCGTCTGACAGGTCCAGGCTGCCGCTGTCGTTGGGATCGCCCCGGTGAAAGAGGGGCCCGGCGTTTACCTTGTCAAGCAGAGCCAACAGGTGCTCCTCGAATTCATCTTCGTCGACCCACCCGTTGTAGAGGTTGACTTCATCTATGTCGCCCGGGAATCCTTCTCCGGGACCATCGAAGCGGCCTCCGATGCTCAAGCCCGCCATGTCACGACCGTAGGATCCAGGCACGGTGATCGGTCCGGCGATCAGGAGGTCTGTTTCGCCCTCGCTCAAGTTGGCAACGCAGTTGAAAAACGTCGTTTCACCGTTTTCCCAGTAGTAGCTGCCCGCGGCGTAGTACCAGTCTCCGGCTGTCAAATCCTCGAGGAGGGAGTTTTCGTTGCTCACGCTGAAGGATGAGCCGATGACGCTGGCCAGGTCATTTCCGTCCACACCCCAGGTTCCGAACTCATCCTGCTCCGCGCTTCCCTGGAAGAGGAAATACCCCCGGTCGTTACCGATCCGGTTGGCGAGGATGTAGCCGAGGTTGAAGGCCCCTCCGGAGATCGTTTCCTGGTTGGGGCGGAAGATCACCTCGAAGGAGAATTCGTCTCCCAGGGTGATGCTCGGGATACGAAAGTTCGCCCCGTCGCTGAATTCTACTCCCCCGGCCAGCGGACGATAAGTCGTCACGGCTTCGGAAGATTCGTCGAAACCCGGAGATCCGTAGATGATATCGGTCACAAGCGCCGAGCCTGCCGCCTGCTCGATGAGATCGAGCTCCCCCCGGTTGTCCTGGCGTTGCTCGAAAGGGTCCGCGCCGTCGAAGGTGTACTGGTGGACCAGGAATGGATGGTCCTGTGCTATATCCTGAAACTCACCGACATCAGCGATCGCCTGTCGGTTGATTACTGCAAGGCTCAAGGCGAGGAGAAACAAATTCAGGCGAGTCATAGCGCAGTCCTCTCTGTTTGTTCCGAGATAACCACCCTCTTAAGCCTATAACTTGAACCAAGCTGCGACGTCTTTCAATTAGAAACCGCAGCCATCGTTGTATCGGGGCTGACTTCCGCTCTGGTCCAGAAGCGGTTTCTCCAGCGTTCAGGTCAGGATGACCTGGAGCCCATTTTCCAGCCAAGACCCCGGCTGAGGACTCAGGCGTCCGTGTTGTTCTGTTGGTTCCGATGGCGATTGCGTTGACGGCGCCGTTTGCCTTTTCGCTTTGGAGTTCCCGGTCGCGTATCCTCCGCCTCGGAGCGTCTTCTTGCGGCTCCCTGGCGGCGACCTTCTCCTTCGCCGGAACCCTGGGCAACCGGTGCATCACCGGCCCATTTGAATTCAAAGGGCAGGTCGTTTGCTCTACGGTTTCGGGCTCGGGATTTTCCTGACTTCCGTCTTGGAGTTCCTGAGTCGTCGGAGCGCCTGGAGTCGTGGCGGGGCTTTCCGGATCCGCG
>DCKY01000143.1:23606-28542 GCA_002320775.1 Planctomycetes bacterium UBA1662 | reverse complement strand
CACGTTGGCAACGTGATGCTCTACCACTGAGCTACACCCGCTTGATATTCTGATCACTACCGCTTGAGCAGCACCCAAGATTATTCATCCCTGTCCGCCAAGCGTCAAGAGCCGCCGGAGCAGAATTCGCCCGATATCAAAGAAAATCTCTTTTCCGGAATAGGGCGACCGTCTCCATTCCAACCTCTGCCAGGCGCTCTTCGCCTCCCTCTTCGCGGTCAACGATGACACAGGCAACGGTGGGCTCGACTCCAAGCTCCTCCACCAGGGCCTCCCTGGCCTGCAAAAGAGAGCCTCCTGTTGTTAAAACATCATCCACCAGGGCAACCTTCAATCCTTCCCGGGCGGGAAAAGGCGGGCCCTCTACCCTTTGCTGCATGCCATGTTCCTTGCGCTCTTTGCGTACAAAAAAGAGATTCATCGCCACCCCCTTCTGCCAGGCCAGAACCCCGATCGAAGAGGTCAGGGGGTCTGCGCCCGAAGTCAGACCGCCAACGGCGGAGATGCCGCGGGCCTCCAGCGCATCGAGCATCAGTTCGGCAATCAAGACCGACCCTTCAGGGTCAAGCGACACCAGCCGCCCGTCAAAATAGAAATCGGTCACCTTGCCCGAGCTGAGGGTGATCTCGCCGGTGCGGATGCAGCCGCCCAGTTTTTCTCGCAACCTCTCGCTGGTTGAGCCCTGCTGCACAGAGCCTTCTTCCCCTTGAGCCGGGGGCGTTACATTTTCTGCCATACTGTTTATCGCTTTACCGAAATGTTCTTCTCTAGTCTCAGAATATTACCGAACCCGGCATAATGAAGACGGTCGGCGCACCGCGACATCAGCAGGATTCCCAGCCCGCCTCGCATCCCTTCATCCACTATCCGCTTCTTTGCCTCCTCGAAAGCATCCTGACGATCGAGCCTGGAAAGATAATACTCGAAATCGAAACCTTTGCCCTGATCCTCTACAAGAACCGTCACCTTCTTGTGGTCCACGAGAAAATTCACCTCCACCCGAAGCTCGTGATCTTTCCCGCTTCCATGTGATACAGCATTGTCAATCCCCTCCTTGACCGCCGCATAGAGGCTCGTTATCTCGTCTTCGTCCCCCATGGCCTGCCGAATCACCAGGTCGCTCAACTTATAGGCCTTTTCCACACACCCCGGACGGGGCTGGAAGTCGAATCGTACCTGCTGGCTGAAGACCTTGCGATCCTTGGGGACCCTGAGCAGCTCAGCCTCCGTCAACGCGAAGAATTCCTGCATTTCAAATGGGTCCACAAGATAGTCGTTTTCCCAGATCTTAAATTCAGGCTCTCTGCTGAGCGCCTCCTTGTCGGGATAGATCTTGATAACAGAAGTCAGGCTTCTCTTTTTCTGGGCCTTCACCTTGTTGACGAAATCGCCCGCGGGGTCGCAGCGCTCATCAAGCACCACCAGGTCAGGGCCGATCTCGTCGAAGCGAGCGAGGGCCTCTGCGGCATTATCCAGAAGGTGATAGTCTCCCTGGAGCTTTCCAACGCGATGCCCGATTACCTGAGTAAACCGAGTCGTCGAAGGCGACAACACCAGCACTCTCGATCGAGCTCCGGAGCCCTGCGGTGGCTGGTGCAGCACCGCCGCGGGGCGCGCCGCGGCATCGGCCGCCGGCTCCGTCATAGGCAACGGCGGCATGTTTCCATCCAGGAACCCGGCGATATGCCGGCGGCCGCTCTCCTTGTCCATGGTAAAAGGAATCAGGCTGGTCACCCCGAGGAGATGCATGGAGAGGCCAACCGCGCGCGAAACCCCGGCGAGGCAAAGCAGGCCCTCGCGAGACTTGCACGCCTCATTGAAGCGGATCAGGGCGCTGATGCCGGTAGAGTTGATGTAGTTGACGCGAGAGAAGTCTACCAGCAGGAAGCGAGGGCTGTCGGAGTCTGCCGCCTCGAGGGCGCTCTCAAACTTCATATAGTTTGCCGCATCGATGAAGCCCTTGAGGGCGAGCTCACGGATCTCCTCGGGAGGATTGCGCTCGATGATGTGCTTCTGGATCTTGAAGGTTAGCTTTGGCATGTCTGCTGCTGGATGGCGGGCCGGAAAAAAGGCCTCCGTGCGGGCGCGCTCTGCCCACCCGCACGCACGTTTTTTTTCGCGTTTTTAGTGAACTCAGACCGCGCGAAGTCACAACGGTGATTTTAAGGCCGCCGCAGCCCCTGTCAAGAAAGCCGAAAACGGGAGAGGACCCTTGAACTCTGAGCCGTCAAAGAACAGAATCCCTCTCCTGCCGAATATTCACCTAATCTTCCCGGACGATTACGCATGCCCCAGGATCTTCTCTTCGATCTCGACTCAATTGACCTTACCGAGACCCAGATCCCCATGGAGGCGGTCCGGGCCCACAACCCCCAGCGATTCGAATTCGAACAACTCGATGGGATCGCCTATTTCAATCCCGAGGAAAAGATTGCGGTTGCGGCACGCACCCTGTGCGAAGACGAGTTCTGGACAAAAGGCCATATGCCTGGAAGGCCGATCTTCCCCGGGGTTCTTCTGCTGGAAGCCGCGGCGCAGCTCTGCTCTTTCTACACCTGCATGGCTGTAGAGACTGGAAATGTGTATGGCTTCGGGGGGGCTGACCGGGTCCGGTTCAGGCGAGTGCTTGAGGTGGGAGACTCCTTTCACCTGCTCGCCAGCCCGGTAAATATTTCCGCGAGGCGGTCGCTGTTCAAAACGCAGGCCGTTGTCGAGGGGCGGCTGGCCTTCGAAGCATCCATCTTCGGTATTGCCCTTCCGCCGGCAGGCGGAGAGTAATAAAAATGGCGGAGAGGCGGGGATTTGAACCCCGGGTACAGAATATTTACCGTACAACGGATTAGCAATCCGCCGCTTTCGACCGCTCAGCCACCTCTCCGCTTGGATAAGAACTAGATCGAACGGGGTAGGATTTTAGCCTAAAGTCATCTCGATGCAAATCGGAACCCCGGGCCATCTCCTTTCCTGTTGACCGCCCATCTGGCAGTTGCTACTATTCGCCTGTTGGGCTGTCTCTGCTGCCTCTTCAGGAGCGGGGCTCCGGTCTGTTTTTTCTCGGTGGTTTACTTTGGTGGTTGGTCATGTCTCTACGGGCTGGGTCTCCCGGAGGCTCCCTAGATCGCGCTGATGTCCTTGTAAACGCGCTTGAAGAGCGAGTTCGCGAGTCCGTAGGGGCCGAGGATTTCGATTCCTGGTTTGCCGGCACGCCCTGTCGTTACGACCCATCCGGCGCCTTTATCTTTACTGCCCAGAGCCCCTTTCGAACAAAATGGATCGAAACGAAATATGGGGAGCTTCTGCATAGGATCGCCCGCGAACTTTGCGAAAAAGATGTAACTCTTTCTTTCGAAAGCGCGACGGAAGACACTCCGGATAAAGCTCCCGCAACCGGGCCGGACGCTTTACCCCTAGGGGCCAGCGAAAGATTTTACCTCGATGATTTTGTGGTCGGCCCGGGGTCCCGGGTCGCCTATGCCGCCGCCACGGCAGTCCTTGAACACCCCGGCAAGACTTACAGCCCACTATGTATCCATGGACCATCCGGGGTCGGAAAGACCCACCTGCTCCAGGGTATCGCCCGCCACCTTCGGGAGACATCCAACCTCAAGGTCTGCTGTGACTCATCCGAATCCTTTACCAACAAGTACATCGAGGCGGCCGGCAAGCGGGACCTGGGATCCTTCCACGCCCGGTATCGCGAATGCGAGGTCTTTATCCTCGATGACATTCACTTTCTGGCGGGGAAGAAAAGAACTCTTGATGAGTTCTTTTCCATCTTTGAAAGCCATCTTAACAAAAACAACCAGGTGGTCCTCTCGAGCGCCATCGACCCGGCGGAGATGGCCGGACTGCCCGGCCGGCTGCTCGCCCGCTTTCGTTCCGGGCTGATCACCCCGGTTGAGGTTCCTAATTTTGAGACCCGGGCCGAGGCGGTTTTGAGAATGGCAGAAAGAAAGGGCTATCGCCTGCCCTCTGTCACTTCCGAATACCTGGCCCAACACGTCACCGACAATCTCCGCGAATTAGAAGGTGCGCTCAACTGTCTGATCAACGTGTCGCAGCTACATCAATCCCCCCTCACGCTGGAAATGGCAAAAGCGGCGCTGGATGAGTTTCTTGACCTCGGAGGGCAGCCTTCTTCTGGAGGGGTGGGGGCGCGAAACATCATCGACATCGTCTTGGCGCACTATGGGGTAGAAGAGCAAGATCTTCTCTCAGCCAAAAAGGTAAGAACAGTGGTTCGGGCGCGCCAGGTTGGCATGTACCTCGCGCGACAATTAACCCCGCTTTCGTTGACCCAGATAGGAACGCTTTTTGGTGGGCGAGACCACACCACGGTTCTTTACGCTCTCAAGAGAATCGAAGAGATCCTTGGTACGGACAGCGGTCTACGCTCGGACATCGAAACGATTCGTTCCCGGCTTTCCGTCGCCCACTTTCATTAGGCTGGCCGCTGGCGAACAGCCCTCTCCAAAGCTGTGAAATTCCATCCCTCAGCCGTATGGAACCATTCGCGCTACCGTTTACGAGTTGTGGAATTTGATGAATCTATCCTATGAATTTCACAATTCATCAACGCTGAGTTCTCAAATCCAACAATCTATCCTCCTTTAATAAAACGGAATTAAACACCCTCTGTGGAATAAATAACCCCATTCCTAATAAGAACTTAAGTTCCTGCCAAGCCTGTATTCCACAGCAAAAACCCAGGTGATGAGTTCTGATACTGATGATGTAGATGTAGAAACATCTCAAGGCTGGCTTTCTATACCAACCATTCAACGCACTCTTGCCAAACCCAGCTCGCCAGGCAAAAAGAAACATCCTCAAGAAGGACATATAAACCCTTTTATTTAAAGACTTTACATCAACATAAGAGAAGCCGTTTCCCCTGACTTGGCTAAGATGTTGTAAAGCCTTTTATTTAAACACTTTA
>DCKY01000143.1:0-23210 GCA_002320775.1 Planctomycetes bacterium UBA1662 | reverse complement strand
GTATATTATTTAATTGCCTTTAGCTGGACCCGAACTATAATGATTCTTTCCTCAATTTAGTGTTATCAAAGGTGGTTAATAGCGCTTCAGGCGGATTGTGTGACCCTGGATTTGAGTTTTTCAATGGAAGTGAACTTTGCACCCATGGAATGGCTTGCTTTCGTCTAAGGCGAAATGAGCAAGGCTTGCGGGAGATGCCGCTTCGGGGTTTCAGCGTGGGGCCCTGCCAAAGGAATACACGATGAAAATTTGCTGTGAAAAGAACGAGCTGTTTGAGCGACTGCAAAGTATCGCGGCGATCACCGGGGGTGGGCCTACCACCAAGTCGATCCTGCGGAATTGTCTCTTTGTTGCAACGGGCAAGGAATTGCATCTCAAGGCGACTGATCTGGATGTGTCAGCTTGTCTGCAGATTGAACGCCAGGAGGTTGATGGTAAGGGTGAGTTGGCCCTGCCTGCCGCCAGGCTCCTCTCCCTTGTCAGGGAGGTCCCTGGAAACAGGATTATTATAGAGGTCACAAAGGATGGAAAGGGAGCGAAGGTTTGCTCCGAGTCGGGAGAGTATTCCTTCAAGCTGCTTGGAGAGAGCCCTGACGAATTTCCAGAGGTGAGAGGATTTTCCGGAGAGGGGGCCCTGGAGCTACCGCGCGCCAAATTTGCCGAGATGTTACGCCGAGTAGCCGTCGCGGCCTCAAGAGACTCTTCCCGCTATCAGCTGACCGGAGTTTTCTGCGAGATAGAAGGCGGCCTGCTCAAGATGACGGCAACCGATGGAAAACGCCTGACTACCGACGAGATGGAGATCGAAAATCCTGCTTCGGCGGCGGTCTCTGGAATTATCCCTAACCGAGCCGTTGATGTGATGGTTAAGGTCTTGTCTCAAGGGGAGGAGAGCGTCAAGTTCGCCCTCCAGGAAACGGAAGTGCAGATGTCCTTCGACGGCGGAGAGCTGATGGCGAAGCTGGTAGAGGGAACCTTTCCCGAATACAAATCCGCGATTCCTTCTGATGTTAAGAGCGAGGTAACGGCGGATCGGGGGCAGCTGGTTGCCGCGGTCCGGAGCGCCTCCCTGGTTACCGACAAGGAGACGGAGGCCGTGATTTTTCGCTTCAAGGGCAAGGAGGTCGCGATTGAATCCAAAGGCAGTGATATTGGCGAGTCGATGATCCGGGTGGATGTGGAAAAAGAAGGCGAGGATGTTGAGATTCGATTTAACCCGAGCTATTTCGTGGATGCGCTCAGAACCATCGACACAGAGCAGGTCCGGATGGAGTTTTTCGGTTCGGAGCGACCGGGGGCGATTAAGGGCGAGCTAAGCTACCGTCATTACCTGATGCCCCTGGTGGTCAATTGAAACTTTTCTGGAAACCTGACTGCAATAAGAGAAGAAGAGTGACGAATCGAAAAACGCGGCACAGAGGAAAGAGCCGCAGCAATGAAGCTGGCGGCAAGGGTCCCGAGGTGCTTGAGGACATTCTGCGCCGATGGTTAAAAGAAAACAGCCTCGATACGTCCCTGGGCCGGGTCCAACTGGAAAAGTGTTGGAAGGATACGGTGGGAGATGAAGTGGCCGACAGAACACGCATTGTGGACCTCAGGGGAGGAACCCTTGTAGTCGAGGTCGATTCAGCCCCCCTGCTTGGCGAGCTCTCGGCTTATTACCGTGAAGAAATTATGAGCTCTTTGCGCCAGAGCGAAGGCTTTCCCAACTTTCAGAATATCCGGTTTCGCGCCGGAAACTTCGAGACAAACACATGACGTCAACGGATGACGCCTCTGGGGCCACCAAGACCTCTGAGGCTGACAATCAGGCTGATTACGGAGCCAGCAACATCAAGGTTCTCGAGGGCCTTGAGGCTGTCAGGATGCGCCCCGATATGTACATCGGCGGCACCGACATCAAGGGTCTCGAACATCTCGTGACCGAGGTGCTCGACAACAGTATCGATGAGGCCATGGCCGGGCATTGCGATACGGTGAAGCTTCATATCTACGAAGACGGAAGCGTCTCAGTTGAAGATAACGGGCGGGGCATACCCGTTGGAGCCCACGAGTCGGGGAGCGATGCCCTGGATGTAGTCATGACGACCCTTCATGCCGGCGGGAAGTTTGACCATGACAGCTACAAGGTTTCCGGCGGCCTGCATGGAGTTGGCGTATCGGTGGTGAACGCTCTGAGCGAATGGCTCACCGTGGATGTCTACCGGGAGGGGAAACATCACACCCAGCGCTACGAGCTCAAGGGCGAGGGCGAGGGCCAGGCCCCTGAGCCGGTCGGCCCGGTCGAGATCGTGGGCGAGGCGGATGCTACCGGGACCAAGATTCGTTTCAAGCCGGATGCGACCATCATGGAAACGGTGGAGTTCCAGTACGCTGCCCTGGCAAAGAGGTGTCGCGAGCTCGCCTTTCTGAATCGGGGGCTCCGCGTATCGATCGCCGATGATCGCGAAGGAAAGGCCGAGGAGTTTTATTACGAAGAAGGCATCAAGGATTACGTTGAATACCTCAACCGAAAGAAAGAGACGGTTCATGACAACATCGTCTATTTCGACAAGGAGGACGAGGGCTCCGGAGTCAAGGTGGAGATTTCCTTCCAGTATAATCGGGACTATACAGCCGACAGCATTTACACCTTCGCCAACAACATCAACACCGAGCACGGGGGAACCCATCTAAGCGGGTTCAAGTCGGGGCTGACGCGGACGTTGAACAAATACGCCCGCGAGAGCAAGGTGGTGAAGGAAAAGGAAACCGTCCCAGAGGGCGCGGACTATCTCGAAGGGCTGGTGGCTATCGTCAGCGTCAAGGTTCCGGATCCCAGGTTCGAGAGCCAGACCAAGGTCAAGCTGTCCAACACCGAGGTGGAGGGCGTTGTCCAGCAGGCCGTCAACGACCGCCTGGCGAGCTATCTGGCGGAGAATCCTCCGACGGCGAAGGCGATCTGCCGCAAGGCTGTCGACGCTCGCATCGCCCGCGAGGCTGCGCGCAAGGCGCGCGACATGGCTCGCCGAAAGACCGCCCTTTCCAGCGGTAGCCTGCCGGGCAAGCTGGCGGACTGTTCCAGCCGCGACCCTTTCCAGACGGAGGTCTTTATCGTCGAGGGAGATTCGGCCGGCGGCTCCGCAAAGCAGGGGCGCGTACGCGAATTCCAGGCGATCCTCCCGATCCGGGGAAAGATTATCAATGTTGAGAAGACGCGCATCGACAAGGTCCTCGGGCACCAGGAGATCCAGACTATTATTTCCGCTCTCGGGACGGGCATCGGAGATGAGTTTGACTTGTCGAAGCTGCGTTATGGCAAGGTGATCATCATGACGGATGCGGATGTAGACGGCTCCCACATTCGCACCCTCCTGTTGACGTTCTTTTTCAGGCACATGAGGAGCCTGATCGATGCGGGCGCGGTCTACATCGCCCAGCCGCCGCTCTATGAGCTTGCTCCCCGCAAGGGCTCGAAGAAGAAGTCCATGTACGTTCAGGATGAGAAAGAATACGAGTCGGAGATGCTCCGGGTTGGAGTGGAAAACGTTGCCCTGCTGCTCGATGGGGGCCGGGTTGAGCTCCGCTCTGGAGCCTTCCGTGTGCTCTGCGAGGGAATCTCCCGCCTGAGCGGTCTCGAGCGAGCGCTTGAACGCAAGGGTCTCGTCCTGGGAGAATACCTGGCCGCAGCCGGCGACGATGGCATCTTGCCGCCCAAGATGCTCTCGGTGGCGGGGGCCGCCGGTACGGAGCCCGTCGGTGAGCTGTATCAAGATGACACCGCGCGCGAGAAGCGTATTAAGGAGCTTGGCAAGGAGCTCGGGCGAGAGCCCGTGGTTTGCGAGGAGACCGCCGGCCTCGAAGAACGCAGGGCCGCCGATGCCGTCCTCTATACGATCTTTGAGAGTGGGCCCCTGACAGAAATTCGCACCCTCCTCGACCAGCACGGGCTGGCCGCCGTTCCTCTCCGGTTGTCGATTAACGATGCAGACCTGGGCGCTGCGGAGCCGGAGCCGATCGGGGCGCTCTCCTTTGGTGAGGACGAAGAACAGAATGTTTATGACCTTCTCAACATACTCGATGGGGTCAACTCTGCGGCCGAGCGCAAGCTGGAGCCCAAGCGCTTTAAGGGCCTGGGCGAGATGAATCCTGACCAGCTTTACCTGACGACGATGGACCCCGAACGCCGTACCGTGTTGAAGGTGACGGTTGCGGATGCGGAAAAGGCCGACGAATATTTCACAATCCTGATGGGAACAAATGTTGAGGAGAGGCGGAATTTCATCCAGGAGCACGCCCTGGATGTGAAGAACCTTGATGTCTGAGCGCGATATGGCAGAAAACGAAGAAACAGGATTTGGTGCAGGCGAAAAAGTCCGCGAGCTGGACATCCAGGATGAGCTCAAGGAGTCCTACCTCACCTATTCGATGAGCGTCATCATTCAGCGGGCGCTTCCGGACATCCGCGATGGCCTGAAGCCGTCTCAGCGCCGAATTCTCGTGGCCATGCGGGACCTGAACCTTGGGCCCCGCGGAGCGCATCGCAAAAGCGCCGCGATCGTGGGCCAGACCATGATGAGCTACCATCCGCATGGAGATGGCGCCATCTACCCCACGCTCGTGCGCATGGCCCAGAGCTTCAACACCCGCTACCCGCTTGTTGACAGCCAGGGCAACTTTGGCTCGATCGACGGGGACCCTCCCGCGGCGATGCGATATACCGAGGCGCGGATGACCGAGGGGACCGTCCAGTTGATGACCGACATCGACAAGGAAACGGTCGACCATCAGAAGACCTTCGACAATCGTCTCGACGAGCCCAGCGTGCTCCCGGCCGCTTTTCCTAACCTGCTTTGCAATGGCTCGACGGGCATCGCCGTTGGCATGGCGACGAGCATGCCTCCGCACAACCTCGGAGAGGTGTGCGCCGGCCTGCGCGCCCTTATCGCGAACCCCGATATTTCCGTAGAAGAGCTGATGGGGCACATTCCGGGTCCGGACTTCCCCACCGGGGCGGAGATCTGCGGGCGGGCTGGTATCCGTCAGGCCTACAAGACAGGCCGGGGGCTGATCAAGGTGCGCTCCAAGTACCATGTTGAGCCCGGAAAAAACAAGGACTCGATCATCTTTACCGAGATTCCCTACCAGGAGAACAAGGTTTCGATCATCGAGAAGATCTCTGAGTGCGTCAAGGATGGCCGCATCCAGGACATTGCGGATGTCAGGGACGAGAGCGATAAGAACATCCGGCTGGTTATCGAACTCAAGATGTCCGCATCGCCGGAGGTGGTCGTCAACCAGCTCTATAAGTTTACCCAGCTCAGCGCAACCTTCAGCATCATCAACATCGCCCTTGTCCGCGGCCGCCCGGAGACCCTTGGTCTCAAGGAGCTGCTCAATGAATACAGGCGCCATCGAATAGAGATCATTCGCCGCCGGACTCGCTATCTCCTGCGCAAGGCGGAAGAGCGCGCCCACATTGTTGAGGGCCTGCTGAAGGCGCTCGACATCATTGATGAGGTGATCGCCTTGATCCGGTCTTCCAAGACGGATCAAGAGGCCCAGTCCCGCCTGATGGCCGAACACCAATTCACCGAGATCCAGGCGCACCAGATCCTGATCATGCAACTGCGGCGGCTGACCGGCCTGGAGCGCCAGAAGCTCCAGGACGAGCTCGACCAGCTGCATGCCGACATCAAGTATTACCGGGAGATTCTCGCCAGCGAGCAGCTCGTTCTCGACCTGATTGTGGAAGAGCTGGGGGAGGCGGAGAAGAAGCTTGGGGATGAGCGCCGTACCGAGATTGTTGAGGAGGCGGAGGATTACGCCGCCGAGGATCTCATTCCGGAGGAACAGGTGGCCGTCACCTTTACCCGGGAAGGCTATGTCAAGCGCACCCCGCTGAGCACCTATCGCAACCAGGGCCGCGGTGGCCGCGGCGTTGCCGGGGGCAATAAGAAAGAGGGCGATTTCGTCAAGACCCTCTTTGTCGCCTCGACCCATGACTACATCCTGCTCTATACGAACAAGGGGCGCGTCTACTGGCTGCGGGTTTACGAGATTCCAAATATGGGGCGCACGGCGAAGGGCCGCCCGATTATCAACTTCCTGAATCTGGCGGAGGGCGAGACGGTTAGCCAGCAGCTGTGCGTCGATGAGTTCGATGCCGAGCGTTTTGTTGTTTTCGCGACCCGGAAGGGTACGACCAAGAAGGTCAGCCTTGACCAATTCTCTCGACCCAAGAAAACGGGAATCATTGCCATCAAGCTCAAGGAGGACGACTCCCTCATCGGGGCCTCCCTCTGCCGAGCCGGGCAGGAGGTCGTGCTGGGAACCCGGGCGGGCAAGGCCATCCGGTTTGATGAGGCTGACATTCGTCCGATGGGGCGTACCGCGGCCGGAGTGGGGGGCATCAATCTTTCGGCAGATGATGAGGTCGTTGATATGGCGATCCTTGACCCTGCCCAGGAAGGAGTCACCCTGTTGACGGCCTGCGCCAACGGCTTTGGCAAGAAGACTGCCGTAGAAAACTACAGACGGCAGAAACGAAACGGCGCGGGAATCATCAGCATCAAGGCGACCTCCCGCAATGGGCCTGTGGTGGGCCTGAAGGCTGTCCGGGAGGAAGATGACATCGTCCTGATGAGCCGCGAGGGCCTCTTGATGCGGACCCAGGCATCGGAGATCAGTGTAATGGGGCGTTCGACCCAGGGTGTCAATCTGATGCGCCTCCAGGATGGCGATACACTGGTGGCCATCGAGTGCGTTGCCCCGGCCGAGGCGGAAGAAAATGAAGCGGATGCCGGGGCGGATGCCGAGGGGGCTGAGGAAACCGCGGCCGCGAAGACGACGGAGACGACGGAGACGGAAGAGGCCGGCTCCACGGAAGGCGAGGAACCGACGAGCACCGAATAGTACAAGGGCGCCTGCAGCTCACCGGCAATTTGTCGGCAGGGCGCGAAGGAATTGAGAATGGCAATTAATCCCGACAACCCACTTATCGTTCAGAGTGACCGGTCGATTATTCTCGAGGCCGACCATCCCCGATTCGAGGAGGTTCGTGATCGGTTGATGCTTTTTGCCGAGCTTGAAAAAAGCCCTGAACACATCCACATGTACCGGATTACCGCGCTGTCGCTCTGGAATGCAGGAGCCTCCGGGGCGGATGCCGAAGAGATTCTGGAGTTTCTGGATTCCGTTTCCAAGTATCCTGTTCCGCCAAATATAGCCAAGGAGATCACCGACGCCGTAACGAGCTACGGCCGGGTCGAGCTGGTCAGCGATGAAGATGGCGGGATCGTTCTGGTTGCTGACGAGGAAGAGCTCCTGGAGCACCTGGGGCAGCTGAACCATCTTGAGGAGTTTTTGCTGCAGGAGCCTGAATATGAAAATGGCCTGGCGGTGCGGCCCGAGTGCCGCGGCCAGCTCAAGCTGGCCCTGGCCAAGATCGGCTATCCGGCCCGGGACCTTGCCGGCTACCGCGAAGGTAAGGATCTTGATGTGAGCCTTCGGGATTCCATTGAGGATGGCTCTCCCTTCGCCCTCCGCGGCTATCAACAGGATGCCGTTGATGCGTTTTATGCAGGAGGGGGCGCCCACGGGGGAAGCGGAGTGGTCGTGCTCCCCTGTGGCGCCGGGAAAACCATTGTCGGGATGGGGGCCCTGGCCGCGGTTGGCAAGCAGACGCTCATTTTGACCACGAACGTTACAGCCCTGCGGCAATGGCGCCGTGAGCTTCTGGACAAGACAACCCTGACCGAAGACCAGGTCGGAGAGTATAGCGGCGAGGTCAAGCAGATCCGGCCGGTGACCCTCTCCACCTATCAGATGCTTACCTATCGCAAGTCCAAGGTGGATGATTTTGAGCACTTCAAGCTCTTCTTCGAGAACCCATGGGGTCTCATTATCTATGACGAGGTGCATCTCCTGCCTGCCCCGGTCTTCCGCTTTACGGCCGAGATCCAGGCGACCCGCCGTATTGGCCTTACAGCAACGCTGATCCGGGAGGATGGAAAAGAAACCGAGGTCTTCAGCCTGATCGGCCCGCGAAAATACGATGTCCCCTGGAGATCGCTCGAGGGAGGCGGCTGGATTGCCGATGCGGAATGCGTTGAGGTCAGGGTCGAGCTGGTCTCCGGCCTGAAAGAGGACTACCAGCTGGCCGGCCGGCGAGGCAAGTTCCGAATCGCGTCGGAAAACCCGGCCAAGATGGATGTCATCAAGAACCTGGTAAGGCGCCATGCGGCGGATCATATTCTCGTCCTGGGGCAGTACCTGGATCAGCTGGACCAGGTTGCGGAGGCGCTCGGCGCGCCGCTGATCACGGGCAAGACGCCGCAGCAGACTCGCGATGAATTATACGAAGGCTTCCGCAACGGCGAGATTCAGACCCTTGTTGTCAGCAAGGTGGGCAACTTTGCCGTTGATCTTCCGGATGCGAATGTGGCGATACAGATTTCAGGGACCTTCGGGTCCCGGCAGGAAGAGGCGCAGCGCCTCGGACGGATTTTGCGGCCGAAACAGGATGCCGGTTGCGCGGTGTTTTATTCCCTGGTCACTCGCGGCAGCGGTATCGCAACCAGCAGCCGAGAGCAGGAATTCGCGGAAAAGCGACAGCTCTTTCTTACCGAGCAGGGCTATCCGTACCGGATCATGGAGGCCGAAGAGTTGGTGGAAACGGTGAACGAGGTGGATCCCGAGAGGGAAAAAGAAGGAGCGCAGGAAACCCAATGTTCCTGAAAGATTTTCTAACAAGCAGCCCGAAGGCTGACCTGCAGAGCTATCATTTATATTGGCTGCCTGAGAGCGGCAGGGAGAGCGCCAAGGAGAAGCTCGCCAGCGTTTTATTTAAATGCATGAGCAACCAGAATGCCGTGCGCGAGCGCTTTGAGGGGCTGGGTGGATCCCACCGGGCGTTTCTCATTTCTTTGCTGGGACGTGAAGGCTACCAGGGCACCCTGCCCGAGGTTCGCTCGGGAAGGCATGGAGAGCAGATCGCCGACTACGAAGTCGAAACGATTCTTCGCTCCCTGGTTGGCGGAGGCTTTGTCTACAAGGATCGCAACCAGGCCGGGGGAGGCGGTCGGCACGACCGTTTCACGATCCCCGAGGAGCTTGGCCATGCCCTCCGGCGGACGGTTTCCATAGAAGACCGCGGGCCGATGGAGATGCTAAGCTTGCGGTCTTCCGGCTCCAAGGAGGAGGCGGCCTCCTGTCCGATCCGCCGTATCAAGAAGCTCTCGGATGGGAGCTTGCGCAAGGCGGCCCTGAAGGCCGCCGAGGAAAGCCACGGGATTCTGTCGCATTCAGAGGTTTCGTCCCGGAAAAACGGGGACTCGGTGGCGCCTGAAACGGATGGCGCGGCTGACGAAGAGGGCCTCTTCCCCCAGAGCTGGAGGGGGCTTCTCGAGGATGCCTCGCTGGGCACGGTTGGGGTGTTGAACCTGAACGATTACGGGCTCAAGTTCGAAGAAGAGGCCCTGGTTTTGTACCAGGAGAACCTCTACGAGGCCTTCCTGGAGAGCAGCCGGGAGCTCGCCGAGGCCAGCGAGTCGGAGGTCTTTCTCGGTAGCGACTTTGCCATCGACCTGGAGCGCTTGCTGGACCTGTTGCGGTCCGACAAGCTGGAGGTTACCCGGGAAGGGCGGCTCTACAAAAAAATAGAAGACCGGATCTCATCTTCGTTGATCGCGACCCGGTACCAGGATGTTTTCGAGGGCAAGATTGTTCAGCACCTCCTGGGCACGGCTCGCCGCCTCCGCTTCTTCGACGTGGAGGACCATCAGCTGGTACCGACACCGCTTCGGCGAAGCGGGTGGCAGGAGAATTCGTTACGGGAGAAGCTCCAGGTCCTCTTTGATCTCTTCCTCTCCGATCACCAGGATGGGCATTGGAGCTTTCATCAGAAGAGCCTCAGGAAGATCTTTCTCGCGCAGCTGCAGGAGACGAACCCAGGCTCCTGGCTGTCGCTCCAGCCTTTCCTCAACGCCGTGGTGGCGCGCTTCCTCGCCACCCTGGAGGAAGAGGGTATTCACGAAGAATACCAGGCGAGGTGTGACGATGAGCATCACAGCAAGCGCAGGGGGATCGTCGACCCTATCAAGGTCTCCATGGGCAAGCTCTATCACGACCTGGGCTATTGGGTCGTCCATCGCATGGCGCTCATGGGGCTGGTTGATGTTGGCCTGCATGGCGGCGCCATCCAGGCCCTGCGGTTGTCCGATCTCGGCCAGCGCTTCTTCGGGCTGAAGGATTGGGAGGAGGGCGACTCTCTTGGCCGCCCGGCGCTCATCAATCCGGATTTCGAGGTTCTGGTGTTTCCCGAGATGCCGCTGGAGGATGAGGCAAATCTGGTGTTGAGCCGTTTCGCTGACCGGCTGGGTTCCGACCGGGTGAAGCGCTACCGGCTTACACGCGAGAGTGTCAAGAGAGGTATCTGCTCCGGGTTCACCGCTGAGCAGCTCCTTGACTCGCTCAAGGAGTACAGCCGTAACGAGATGCCTGACAACGTCGAGTTCTCTCTAAAAGAATGGGCTCGGGGAGTCGAAATTCTTCACAAGCAGCGGGCCACTCTTTTCAGGGGAGAGTCTCTGGAGGCGGTCGACCGTCTTGCGGAAGTTTTTGAGCGGCACGGCATCGTCTTCGAGCGGCTTAATAATGAGGTCGTGGCGGTCCGAGGCACAAAAAACGAAAAGGCGGCGAAGGATCTTGGGGAGGAGTTTCGCCTGCAGGGCCTCTATATAGAGTAGAGGGCGCCCGTCGAATGCCCGGCTTGTTGCCAGGGATAAAAAAAACCGCGGAGGAGTGCCCGGTAGAGCACCACCCCACGGTGGACGGGTATCAAGAGTTTACTCTCGTAATTACTACTTCGGTCAAATCGCACTCGGACTTGAGAAAAACTTGGAATGTTCAGCGAGCCCAGCACCATCAGCCTGCTTTGCGAATGTGTACATTTGCCCACCAAATACACCATTGAGCAGGTTCGAGAGGTCTACAATAAGGTCTGTAATACCAGTGGTTATGAGAACTTCATCCGTACATCCACAGGGGCGCGGATAGAAAAGCAGGGGCCCGGAGGTGGAGGATTCTCCCGGCTCACTTTCGCTGGCGATCGGCTGCAGTTCGCCGAGGATCACATGGGGACGACCGCGGAACAATTCGGTAAAAAAGTGAGAACCGTTCTGGGGGAGGCTCTTCCTGAGTTGGGCATCAGCGCGATCCTGGTCCAGCAGGTTACGGTGCGAGCGGTCTGCGCGCCGAACGCCTTTACTTCGGCGGCCGAGTTTCTCGCCAGCAGCATCTTCCGGGTGCCGCAAGATGACCTGCGGGAATTTGAGCGCCCAGCGAGCCTTCACGGCTTTCGGCTTGCCTTCCCGGCGACCAGGGAGCAGCCGGAGGCGTTCAACGTGCGGGTTGAATCCTATCTGCGGGACCCGCGCTCTCTATACATTGAAAACGTGGGTACTTTTAAGGCTCCCATTCCATCGGGCAATCTTGAGAAGATCGAGCATCAGATCGGAGCCACATCGGAGTTCATCGCCGCGAAGGTCATCCCCTTCCTGGCGCAATATGACAGGAGAGGTGTTGAATGAATCATTCAAAGAAGCTTTTTACCGGGGGGATCCTGCTGGCGTTCGCGGCCAGCCTGGGCGCGGGCTGTCTCGCCGAGCGATGGGGCGAGGGCGGGGCGGGTTCGCCCGCCAGGGCTGTCGCGCCTGTTGAAGGAGAGAGCCACCTGGTGAACGTCCGCCAGCTCACTTTTGAAGGGGAAAACGCTGAGGCGTATTTTTCTGGAGATGGCCGGCAGCTGGTGTTTCAGAGTACCCATGGTGAGATGAAGTGTGACCAGATCTTCGTCATGAATCTCGATGGTTCGGGGCGACGGCAGGTCTCGACTGGCAAGGGGCGCACAACCTGCTCCTATTTTTCTCCCGATGGGAAACGGATCGTATACGCATCGACACACCTTGGCTCGCCGGATTGCCCCACCCCTCCGCCCCCGCCGCCTCCGTATGTCTGGCGGGTCTATGAAGACTTTGATATTTTCAGCGAGAGCGCCAAAGGCGGCGACCTGAAAAGGCTCACCGACGCCAGGGGCTACGATGCGGAGCCGACCTATTCCCGGGATGGAACGCGGATCGTTTTCACTTCCGCCCGAACAGGCGACCTCGAGATCTGGGACATGGCTCCGGATGGAAGCGACCAGCGTCAGCTGACGGACATCCCGGGTTACGATGGAGGGCCTTTCTTCTCTCCTGACGGAAAGACCATCTGCTTCCGAGCCAGCCGCCCCAAGGGCGAGGCGCTGGAGAAATATCGCGGCCTCCTTGCGAAGGGGCAGGTGGAGCCCAGCCGATTGGAGATCTATGTGATGAACGCGGATGGAACTAATATTCGGCAGGTGACCAGCAACGGCCGCGCTAACTTCTGCCCCTTCTTCCATCCTTCCGGCCGCAAGCTGATCTATGCGACAAACAAGCACAGCAAGGACCGTAGAAAGCCGAACTTCGATCTCTTTTTGATCGACATCGATTCCGGCGAAGAGGAGCGTATCACCCACGCTCCGGATTTTGACGGCTTCCCAATGTTCTCTCCGGATGGAACCAAGCTGGTCTGGGCCTCGAATCGCTTCAATGAGCGCCCGGGCGAGACCAATGTCTTTATCGCGGACTGGAAGGATTAGCGTCGGGGCCGGGCGGCTTTCCGTCGTCGTCCGACGGCTGTTTCTGGAAGAGAGTTCGGAGCTCCGGAAGCACCACCAGGGCGACTCCGATGCAGATCCCGCTGTCGGCGACATTGAAATTCGGCCAGATGTGTTCGTTGCCATCGATGACGATGTACCACTTGATCCAGTCTCGAACGGCCTCCAGGTAGAAGCGATCATAGAAATTTCCCGCGGTTCCGCCGGCAAGCAGGCTGAGCGCGATCACAAAGGAGGTCGTGGGGGCGGGGGTTCGCCCCAGTGAATACCAGAGCACCGAAGCGATGACGAACAGCGCCGCACACGACAACAGGGCCAGCAGCCCGGTGTGCTCGGAGAACCATCCGTTGAAGGCGCCGTAATTATAGTTCGCCTGCAGATCGAAGAAGCCCGGGATGACCGGAATCTCGTTCGGGCGTGAAATGATCCTGGCGGGAACGCCGGCGCTGCGCACCTCCAGCAGGTCGAAGACGGCCGCTTTGCTCCAGAGATCGAGCCCGGTCACGCTCGCGGCGATGAGGAGAAACATCGCCCAGGCTTTTTTCTTTGATGGCGTCGAAGAGATTTCACTGGCTGCCGAAGGTTCGTTCATACAGGAGATTGTACGGAAGAAGGCGGTCGTCGTCATTACCGCGGCACGCGACTATTCCTTCTCCGTTTCCTTGAGCCGTTCGGCGATCTTCGTCAGGGAGGTGTCCTGTGGAAGGAGGTCGCTGGCGGCGCCCACCGCGTTACGGGCGGCCTCGCGGTCGCCATCGAGCCAGGCTTCCATCGCCCGGACCAGGTGGTCAGTCGCCCGGGCCCTGGCGATGTTTTCCGACAGAGCCTTGGCCCGGGCGTTGCCCGGATTTAGAGATTTTAGCCGCCCCGCCTCGGAGCGCGCCGCTGCATGGTCGCCTTTTGAGAGGGCGTCGAGGGCTCCGTTGAGCAGGGAGCGCTGCGTGCCGGCCTGGCTGCTATACCAGGCCGCCGCCGCGGTCATCATCAGGAGGACGGCTGCGGCGATGAGGCGATGGGGCCACCGGAAGGATGGGCCGTCACCAACAACCGCGAGCGTTTTTTCCTCGAGAGCGGCGCAGGTGTTTTCCCCCGCAAGAAAGCGGGCCAGGTCCTCGGCGAGCTTGGCGGCACTGGAATAGCGGTCTTCCGGGTCTCGGGCCATCGCCTTTGTGACGCAAGCCGCGAGCGAGGGAGGTATCTCATCGGAGAGCGCGGCTGGAGCTGGCGGCGGCCCGGCGAGGATGGCCGCGCGGATAGCCGCGGGCTCAGAGGGCTCCCCGCCGGCCGGGGCGTAGGGCGCGTTCAGCGTCAGCATTTCGTAGAGGACGGCGCCGAGGGCATAAATGTCGGAGCCCTTGTGGGCCGGCCAGCTGTCCTGCTGAAGCTCTTCGGGCGCGCGGTAGTGAAGCTCCCCGGCGAGGGAATGTCCGCCGCCTCCGAAATCTACAAGGAGCAGCATTCCAGATGGAGAGAACATGAGGTTGCCCGAGGAGATCCGGCCATGTACAACCCCGGCTTCGTGGGCGGCCTGCAGCCCGCGGGCCACCTTTTCGATCATTCTTACGCAGCGGTACAGGTGGTCAGGCTGCGGTTCGCCAGCCGCGGTCGCTCCGATCGGGCAGAGAGAGGCCGAGGCAAGGGATCCCTCCTTCAGGCCGGACAGGATCTCCCGGAGTGGGTCGCCAGGCAGGAATCGCGAAGCCGAATACTTCCAGTCATCGCAGGAGCCGATGTCCTCTACGGGAAGGATGCCGGGATGGCTGAGGCCCCCGCCGCGGGAGAGCTTCTCAAGGTCCTCCCATCGCGTCCAGCTCTTCGCATGATAGATTTTCAGGGCGTAGAAGCGCCCTTCAGATTCGGCTTTGAAGACCTGTCCACGCGGCCCCTCTCCACAGCTTTCCAGCAGCGCATAGGGTCCCAGCCTGGACGGCTCTACGCCGACGCAGCGGTTTTCCGCCATTGCCGTTTCTCCACTTCTCTTCAGTTTTCTCTTCGCTGGCCTTGTTGTTACGGCAATACAGAGCCAAGACCAGCGCCGATATACTAAACCTTCTGGTCCTTACAGGCAAGGGGCGGCTTGCGTGTCTGACCTCAGGGAGAGGAGGCCTCTTTCAGAAGCGCCTGCAGGGCGGGGCTGACGGCCAGGCCGCCCGGGGGCAGGCGAATTTCAAGTGTCAGGTTTGTAAGCTCCTGCCAGGAACGGTTTTCGTTGAGGTCGAGGAGGCCATCGGCCCACGGGCCTTCGTAGCGTTTCCAGCCGGCCAGGGTGACCCGGAAGGTCCGGCTCTTGGAGCCGGCGATTTGTGACTGTTTAACAAGAACCTCGAGCTCCGCCGGTCCGTCTTCCAGGACCCAGGCCTTGAAGGGCTTCGAGAGCTTGGCCTTGCGGCCGATGGAGCCGGGATTGCGCAGGAGCTCGTCCCGGGTTCCAGGGCGGACCAGCCGGGTCACCCCATCGCCGGTCTGCCAGAACTTCTTTACTCTCAGGGCCGCCAGGCGGAGATTGGCCGGCAGGCCGGCGAGCTTGCCTTTGAGCCTGCGGTTGCGGGCGTCCCGAAGCTGAAGGGTTTCATGTCCCAGGCCCTTTGATTGGGTGAAGATGCGATGTTGTTTTTTCCCCTGCTGGTAGAGGGGGTTGGCAATTCTGAGAAGGAAAAGCCCCTGTCCTTCGTATCGTTTCCAGCGCGGGAGAGAGGAGGCGAGCCTGCGGATGGCCTCCTCGTGGGGGAGGCTGGACTTACGTAGCCTGAGATAGGTGGAGGCGGCCTTGTAGGCGATGGCATCGGGTGCGAGGAACCCCTTGATGTCGAGGCCGTGAAGAGAGAGGGCCGCGGCGCTTTTTTCCCAGTCCGCCAGACGAAGACGAATCTTTTCTATGCGGGCCAGGTCTTCGTTTGCCGGCCGGGCCGGCGCCTTCTTGCCGGCGGGAGCTTTTTTAGCTGCCGGGGCAACTTTTTTTACTACCTCGGCCGGAAGGGCTCCGGCAGGGAGGAGAAGCGCCAGGGTGAGCAGATAGGGGCAAAAAGAACACTTTACAGTCATATAGGCATCCTAACTCCCAGGCCGCGATTGGAACAATTTTTTTCAGCCGCGAGGGCCAGAGGCCGATAACAGAAGAGGCGGAAGCCGCCAGGGAATCAAGACATCCGACGCTGAGGAGAAGACGACAGCGTGACGAAGAAGGCCGCGTCAGAACAATCCGGAAAGCCGGGGCTCCGGCCAAAGACTTTTGGCCGGGCGACGGCTCTATTTTTCTTTTCAGGGGCACTCGGGCTCGGCTACGAGTTGGTCTGGATCAAGAAGGCCGCCCTGGTGGTTGGCGCGAGCCAGATCGCCCTCTCTACGGTGCTGACCTCGTTTTTCCTGGGAATCGCGCTTGGAGGATATTTTGTCGGAAACCGGCTCCGCTCCACTCGCCGCTCCCCGCTTTTGATTTACGGTATTTTTGAGCTGGTGATCGGTCTCTTTGCCCTGGCCTTCCCTTTTCTCTTCTTCCTGCTGGAGCAGACCTACGGCGCGCTCTACCCTGTTGCGGCGGAGGTTGACGGCGGCCTCTTCGCGCTGCGTTTCGGGTTGCTGTTCGCCCTGGTTCTCGTCCCGACCTTTTTTATGGGAGGCACGCTTCCTCTTCTGCTGGATGGGCTGGTGGCGGAAGATCGCGCGATTGGCTCGCGGACCAGCTTCCTCTACGGTGTCAATATCCTGGGCGCGGTGGCCGGGGTCCTGTGCACCGCCTATTTTGCCATCCCGGCGCTGGGAATGAACGGGACCAGCGTGGCCGGAGGCATCGGCAATCTGTTGATCGCCGGCGCGGCGTTTCTTTTCTTTCGCCAATCGGCTCCGACCCACGCGGTTGCCGGGAAGGTCAGGCTGGGGTGGTTCTTCCCCGCGGCGGCCTTTCTTTCCGGCCTGGTTGCGATCGCCTACCAGGTCGCCTGGTCGCGTTATTTCTCTCTCTTTCACACAACCAGCGTTTATTTCACGGCGATGCTTCTGGCGGTGTTCCTGCTCGCCTTGGCGACGGGGAGCCTGGCTCTCTCCCCCGTGCTGCGCACGCGTTGGAGTCCGCTCAAAGTTCTCGGGGGATTGCAGGGGCTGGTACCGCTCTTCGCTCTTACGATGATCTACTGGTGGCGATCAGCGGAGCACAGCGTGGCCTTGCAGGGCAAGCGGATCACCCTTCCCGATGGGAGTGTCCGGATCGTGCCGCTGGAGACTCTCGAGATCGACCACCTGAACCCATCGTACATGATGTTCTGGAGCGAAAAGGCGGACGCGATATTTTTCGCTCCCCTTTTCCAGATCGCCCTGTGTATTTTCATCCCGGTGGCCTTGATGGGCGCGGGGCTGCCGGCCCTGATCGCGGCGGCGGCCCGCAACGCCTCCGCCCTGCGCCCGGTTTCCGGCCGGCTCGTGTTCTGGAACACCATCGGCTCAAGCCTTGGCGGCTTCCTCGCAGGCTATGTTTTCCTTCATCTCCTTGGCCTGCATGCGACGCTCGTCCTGCTGGGCGCGGGCTCATTGGTCCTGTCGGGAGCCTGCCTGTTGAAGGCCCGGGCCCTTCAGCAGGCGGGGGGCGAGGGGGCCTCCCCCAGGAGCCGCAGAGGGCTCTTTTTCGCCGCGGCGCCCCTGCTTGGGCTGGCCAGCGTTCTCTATTTCAGTTTTTCCGAAGACATCACCCGGCAGACGATACTCGAGGATGGGTATGGCAAGAATCCCGCCCGGGGTGAGACCGAGCTGGTCGAGATCAACGAGGGGCCGTTTACAACCTCCTGGATTTTTGATGGGCCGGACAGCATCCAGGTGGGAGCGGGGCATGTCTCGCTGGCGGTGACCTATAAGAAGTACTGGTCGACCCAGGCCATCCAGGGTCATGTGCCGATCCTTTTTTATCCCGGTACCGGCCTGCCGCGCGACTGTCTGGGGATTTGCCTGGGCTCCGGGCAGTCCTTCGGCGCGCTCCTGATGTATTTGCCGGAAGACGGCCGCCTGGACGTGGTCGACATCTCCGAGGAGATGATCGAGCTCTCGTTGCGGAACTACGGCGAATACAACCACGGCCTTGGAAAAGATGGCCGGGTCGGGGTCCACCTCGACGATGGGCGCCATTATGTTGACCGCGCACCCGCGCAGTCCTATGACATCATCTCGATGGAGCCGCCTCCGCCAACGGCGGATGGAGTGTGCAGCCTGTATTCCCGGGAGTTCTATTCCGGGATTCGCCGCATTTTGCGCCCCGGGGGCGTTTTTATGCAGTGGCTGCCGCTTTACAGGATTACCCCCGCGGACACCCTGGGTATCGTGAAAACCCAGGCGGCAGAGTTTCCTTTTACCTTCGTGGTCAAGGTTGGCCGGGATGACTTCATGGTTCTGAGTTACCCATCGAGACCGCGATTTGAGCTGGAGGCGCTGCGTCAGCGCTGCCGGACCTTCGTCCGGGAAAACAAGATCTCCGGCGCGCGCTGGACGACTCTCTGTCGCCACGAGATGTCCTCCCTGGAGGGCGTGCTGTCGATGATGGTCATGGGGCCTGAGGAAATAGCGGGCCTCGAGGCGCCAATGCTGTACAAAGATGACACTCAGCGGCTGAGCTATTCCAGCGGTGACCGGGAGTTGCTGCGCCTCTATCGCGGGCCGGCGCTTTCACCGTTGGCCTTTGCCGCTTTGCGGCTCAGCCCCTTCACTTCTCTCTCGAGCTATTTCCAGCCGCCGCTCGAGGCCGCTCTTGCGGGGGAGCTGGAGAGTGAGCGGGCTCGAGCCCTGGCCTTCTTCCGGGTTCCGGACCCGGCTCAGCTGGCATCCCAGGCGCAGGCTTACACTCGGAGCGTCACGGGGGCGGAGCGAGCCGCCTGGGCCATCGCTCTGGCGGGCAGCTACGATGCCGCGCTCAAAAAAGAGGCCGCGTTCGAGTGGATCGGCAAGGCCCTGGACAATTTGCCCGGGGCCGCGCAGCCCGCTCAGCTGCGCCGTGTTCGCGAGATGGTGCGCAATCGAATCGCGGTGTATCACGCGGTCACCGAGAAGTGGGTCCGGGCTCTTGAGAAAGGCCATCCGGGCTCGCCGCTGGTGGCCGCCATGCGGACTGAGCTGGAGGGCTACAAGCGCCGGGCCGCGGCAAAGAACGCTCGGTATCTCTTTCCCTGAGCCGGGCGATTAATCAAAGAGCTTTGCGGCCTTCGAGTGGTCGCCGAGCTTGTGGATGGTGTTATAGATTTCCTGCGAGACCCGGGCCCCATCCGCTCCGGTGAGCTTGTAGCGAATGAGCATCTGCATGCAGGGTTTCATGTCCTCGATCTCCAGGAAAACCGAGCGTCCATCTTTTGAGACGACGGCCGATTTGACGGCGACCTTGTCGCGGCCGATCTTGCCATCGGAGAGCTTGTAGTCTTTGGAGCCATATTGCTGGCGCCAGAGGTAATTCCATCTCTCGATGGAATAGCGGTCGGCGCTCGCCGCGCGTTTCCGCTCCAGGGGGTCTGAGAAGGTCAGGACAAGGCCCCTGGTGGTGGCGTGGAGCTTGAGCGGAGTGTGCATGGGCTTGCCGGTATGGCGTATACGGTAGAGACCGCCCGCCCGGGTCCGGTTGCCGGCCCAACC
Source organism: Planctomycetes bacterium UBA1662 (assembly GCA_002320775.1). Taxonomy (GTDB): domain Bacteria; phylum Planctomycetota; class UBA8108; order UBA8108; family UBA8108; genus UBA8108. The sequence continues at coordinate 3,934 of DCKY01000143.1, read as the reverse complement.
GAAGAGCCCACAGAGATACAGGTGCTTGTCGCCGGGATGAAAGCGTCCGCGCATGATACCGGTGGGAAAGATCGGGATCTTGAGCTTGGTCGCGCCGCCCTGCATCAGGTCGCCGGCCCGTTCATGGAGGATGTGCGAGATCGCGCCGGTTCCATAGGAGAGGGAGATCAGGTGTCCGCCCAGCGGCCCCCAACTGTCCTTGGGAACCCAGAGCTGTTCAGCCGGAGAGCGGTCATAACGCGGGTGAAGCCAGCAAAGCGGCGGGTCGTAGGAGGTGGGCTTTTTGCCCTTGTGGAAGGACCACATGTAGCCATAGAAGCCGCCCTTCTTGACCCAGTTGATCCGGTTGGCGGGGGTCCAGTGACCTTCCTGGTCGCTGGTGAAAAAGGTCCCGTCCGGATTTACGCAGAGGCCGTTCGGGGCGCGAAAACCGTTGGCGAGGATCTCTGTTTTTGACCCGTCCTTGCTGACGCGGAGAATGCTGCCATGCTGGGGAACGACGGAATCTTTCGCATGGCGTCCGCCCTTGGTGTAGTAGAAATTGCCAGCGGCATCGGTCTGGAGGTCCATGGCGAATTCATGGAAGTGTTCGGTGACCTCCGCGTCATTGTTGAAATTCTCGTAATGGTCCGCTTCGCCATCGCCGTTCAGATCCCGGAGAATGGTGATCTGGTCGCGGCCCAGAACATAGATGGTTTCATCGACGATCTTGAGGCCGAGAGGCTGGAACAGGCCGGTTGCGATTCTTTGCCAGGTGAGCTTTCCGGGCACGGCCCCCAGGCCGTTAACCAGCCACACATCGCCCATCCAGGTGCAGGCAGCGGCGCGCCGGCCATCGGCGAAGAAGTCAAATCCGCCCAGGCGCATCCAGGATTTCCAGGGGTTCTCCATGGGCGTGGTCAGGATGTCGACCGCGAAGGCGCCGTTGTCGGCGCCGAGCCGGGTCTCGGTCTCGAGTTTTTCTTTCCAGCGGGGCGGCCCGCCTTTCGTCAGAGGCGAGAGGTCGGCGGGCTCGCCCGCATCGAGGGACGCGGCGTATTTTTCAAGAGCCGCGGCCGGGCCCTTCCAGATCGAGAGCTTGAGCCGTCCTCCGGCCTTGCCGCCGGAGGGGGTGAGCTTCAGCCGGAGCTGCGAATCTTCCGGTTGCCAGCGCGAGGAGAGGCCCTTGCCGCCGCCGGAGAGGCTTACAAGTGTAACCAGGGCCGCGTCGCCCTTGGCGCGGTCTCCCAGGAGGACAAGGGTTGAAGCGGCAGGGCTGTCGCTCTTTCCCTGTTTGAGGCTGTCACGGTTCAACAGAGACAGGGGCTCTCCGCCGAGGGCGCAGGTCAGCATGACCAGGGCGCGATCGGCATCCTTGATGTTCAGGGTTCGGTTCATTTCGTGGCCGCCGGCTGTTTTGCGATAGGATGCAAGCTCGAGCAGGTTGGCGTTGCCAACGGAATAGGAAAGAACAACCTGGTCCTTGTTCAGGTAGAGGCCCTTGAAATGGGCCCACTTCCTGGGAAGGGGGCCGTAGGGCAGCGCCCTTGGGTCCTTGAACGAGTCGTCCTCGGGCCGTGCCCAGCCCGGCGCCAGCGGGTTGAGAAAGACCGGAGTTCCCGAGATCGTTGAATGCGTGCCATGCGAGCCATCCCATGAGATGTTACGCATATTGAGGAGCCCGCCTGTCCAGCCTGCTGAGAAGCGCAGGAGATCGGTGTCGAACAACATCGTGGCACTGTCGGCCGACCCCGCGGCCGATGTCCATTTGCCATCGACCCGAAGGACCAGTCCTTTATAGGTCAGGTTTTTGCCGGGGCCGGGGGCCTGAACAGAGCCTGAAAAGAAGGGGCCATAATTCATATCAAGCCACTTCTTGCCGGTCTGAGCGTTGGTTTGCGGCGAGAGGAAGAGCAGGCTGAAGAGCAAAGCCAGGGCCGTGAGGACGCGAGTGTTCATCTTTAACCTCGTTAAAAAGCAGGCGGGATGTTGAAGCCCGCATTGTAGGCGATGGGGAGCTTTTATGGGGCTGGATTCCTGCTTACGCCAGGGCCCTTGAATCGGCGAGGTCCTCCAGGCGGCGCAGGGGGGCCGTGGGGACATCATCGGGGGCGGGCAGGCGGCTCTCATCGCTGTGATCGGCTTTCTTGGTCCTCATCTTTGGTGAGAGGGGCCGCCGATTTGTCTGCCAGTCGCTGATTGCAACCGAGGCGGTAATGCCGATATAACAGATCCTGTTACAAGGCTGGTTTGTCTTTTCCAGAGAGGCGTTGATCTCGAGCCTCTCCGTGCAGAGGAGCTGGAAGAGTGTGTGGCAGGCGTGTGAGCAGCCGGGCTGGCTATCTTGTTTGTTGATGTAAGGAGAGCAGGATGAAGAAGTGTGCAAAATTCGTATGGGCTGTGGCTTTGCTGGGCCTTCTGGCCGCCCAGCCGAGCTGTATGACCCTCGACCATCTGATGGATCCAAAAGCAGACATCTCTATTTATGGGGGCACCGCGGCCTCCCTCCGCGAGATGGAAGATCCACAAACTGGGTGGTGGGGGACTTTCTTCAGGACGCTGGACTTTCTTCCCACCGTGGCGTTAGACACCCTTTTAATACCTGTCCTGACGGGTCCGATTCAGCTGATGCGGTGATCGCGCGACGAGCCAGCCTGGGCAGGGCGAGCTTTCAATTGTCGGGGTCGCCGACCCCCTGCGGAATGTGGTGCAGTCGCCGGATCTTTATATTCCGGTAGTGGCACTCAGCGGGTGGGCCGCTGTGGATCTGCAGGCCGACCCGGCCGGCCGGCTCCACGGCGGGGTCGGTCTCGGTATAATCAACCGTTGGAAAGTCGTTAACCCAGATGCGGACCCGCGGTCCGGTCGCGAGCACCCGGAGGCGGTTCCATCCGTCCTGCTTCACTGCCTTGAGAAGGGGTTCCTGCTCGGGCTCGTCGAGCATTCTTGCTCGGCGCGATTCGTCATACAGGAGCCCCCAGATGAGGCCGGCGCTCCATTCTCCGATGTCGCATTGGTAGCCGATCATCTCGCGGCTGCCGGCGACCCTTTCGCTTCGGAACTGGACCCCGGCGTTGCGGCCCGTGCCGAGGAGGCGGGCTTCGAAGCGGAGATCAAAGTCTTCGAAAGACTCTTTCGAGACGAGGAATTCGTTCCGGGGAATGGGCGAATCGAGGCGCCCGGCGATGATGGCTCCATCTTCCACCCGGAAGAAGCGAGTGTCGCCCTCCCACCCCGCGAGACTCTTTCCATCGAAGAGAGGCTCGAATACCCGCGGCTCCGCGGGCGTTGGCAGCAAGCCGCAGGAGGATCCCGCAGCCAGCGCGGCGACGAAAAAGAGGAGAAAGAACGAGCGAGTCATGTTCCAGGCTCTTTTCAGGGGGCGTTGCCGGCGGGCGGCACGCCGAGGCTTCAGGGAAAGACCCAGCCTTCGGATTCATCGTAGCGTAGCTGGTTGCGTTCGACCTTTTCCTGGGCTTCCAGGCTGAGGCGAATCCAGGGAATATATTTAAGACGAGGGAGTCCGATGGGCTCGCCGGTAGCTTCGCAGATCCCGTAGCTGCCATCGCTGAGCTTGCCGAGGGCCGCATCAATTTCCTGAAGCTCACGCGCGCCGGTTTCCGCCAGCCGTAAAGAAATATCGGCGGTCTGGGCGTTGTTGGCCTGATCGGCTTCGTCTCCACCGGCGGTCGTACGGTTTTCGTGCGTTCCAATGTGTTCGTCTTCGATAGACTCGAGAGTGCCGGCGAGCTCTCCTCTTCGCTCCAGCAGCCTTTTGCGAATCAGGCGGCGGTCGGTTTTATTGATTCTTTTCGTAAGCGGCGGGAGTCGCTTCATCGCCTCTTCGATGATGGTTCGCTCATCCGGGGGGGGCGCGGCCGGCGGGGCCTCCTTCTTCTTTGCCGCAACTTTTTTCTTGGCGGGGGCTTCTTTCTTTGGAGCCGTTTTCTTTTTT
>DCKY01000006.1 GCA_002320775.1 Planctomycetes bacterium UBA1662 | reverse complement strand
CTACGCCTTCAGCCTCATCGTGACGTTGTTCATCCTGGGGATCGCGCTTGGCGGAGCGCTCATGAGCTGGCTGGTCGACCGTCTCAAGAGACCGATCCTGACATTGGGACTGATCATCGCGGTCAAGGGACTCCTCGTTTCCGCCACGATCCCGGCGCTGGGACGTTTTCCCCTCTGGGGCGCCCGGCTCTTCGACCAGGTGGATGAGCCGAGCTACGAAAGCTTTCTCTGGATCAAGCTGTGGATGGTCGCCTGCCTGGTACTTCCCTGCACGCTGCTGATGGGAACCGTATTCCCGCTGGTCAGCAAGATCAGGACCCTGGCTCTCGAGAAAGTTGGAGACGCGGTCGGCTCGGCCTATTTCTCCAATACGATGGGCTCGATCCTGGGCACCCTGGCCGCCGGCTTCCTCTTCGTCCCGCTCTTCGGCGAGATCTTTCACACCCTCTACATCAGCGCCGCGCTGAACCTCATCGTGGGACTGGCATTGACCTGGGTCGCGACCAGGGGAATCAGCCTGCCGCGGGCCGCGGCCATGGCCCTCATCCTGCTGTCTCTCATGCCGCTGTGGGCCATGCGCCCCCATGCCTGGGACAGCCGCAGCGACTACTGGCACCCGGCCATCATGAGCCTCGGAGCCTACAGCTACTACAAAGGAGCCTACTACAAGGATCGCCGAAACAATGTTGTCCTGCCCATCGAGGAGCTGATCGACCAGACCATCAGGACCAATGAGATCAAGTCTCATAAGGTTGGGCTCCATGCCGAGGTAACCGTCGTCGAACATCGCCTGCTGGGGACAACAGCCCTGCGAATCTCCGGCAAGGCCGATGCTTCCGTCAAACCTGATGGAAGCTATACCCAGGACCTTCCCCACCAGGTGATGGCGGGACATCTCCCGATGGCCCTGCACCCGGACCCACAGCGCGTTCTCACCCTCGGCCTTGGAGGCGGGGTCACGCTGGGCACCCTGACGACCTACCCCGTACGGCTGATCGACAACCTGGAGATCTCAAAGGAGGTTATCGAGGCGGCGAAAAAGTATTTTAAAAAAGCCAATCGAGGAGCCCTCGACAACCATCCGAAGGTTCGCAACGTGATTGGAGACGGCCGCAACCACCTGCAATTCACCACCGAGACCTACGATGTCATCACCTCGGTACCCTCCAATCCCTGGATCGCCGGGATCGGCAATCTCTTCACCACGGAATTCTTTCAGATCTGCAGGGATCGCCTCGCCGATGACGGGATCATCTGCCAGTGGATCCACAAGATCAACCTGCGCGAAAAAGATCTGAAGACCGTTGTCCGCACCTTCACGACAGTCTTTGATGAGCACTCACAGCTCTGGGACCTCGGCTACGACTGCCTGCTGATCGGCAGCAAGAGCCCTATCCGGCTCGATGCTGCCCGGCTCCAGGCTCTCTTTGAAAACCCGGGGTTTCGCTCGGACCTCGCCGGGCTGGGAATCGTCGACGCCGTGAGCCTGCTCAGGCACTACCGTATGGATGCCGCGGATATGAACGATTGGACGGGAGAGGGAGTCCTCAATACCGACAGCTCTCCCATCCTCGAATTCGAGTGTCCAAAAGGAATGTATGGCCACGAATTTGACGCCTACAGGAACCTGACACTGGCCGACTACTCAAGTCCGGACAAGAGCTGGGTCTTCGCCCTGGGGGAGGAAAAGATGGCGGCCTCGCGAATCCGCCAGGAGGCCTTCCAGCACCTTGAGCTTGCCAAGGTGCTCCACAAACAGCTGCTGGACGACCTCAATCGCTGGGGACTCAGCAGCCTTGACAAAAACAAGATCGCCTCCTTTTCCAGGGATGAAAAGGCGACGATGCTGCAGAGAGCGGCGGAAATCATTGCCCATCTCGACAAGCTCCACAGCTCTTTCGCAAGCTCAACCGATGACTGGCTGGACGAGCAGGGAACCCTCATCGGCCGCCTGGTGACCGGCTCACCAGGCGAAAACCTCCAGGACGTCCTCCTGGGCTACCATGCCGGTCTCGCCATGAATCCAAAGCTGCAGGTCAATCCTCTCGAGGTCGCGGGACACCTCGAAAAGGCTCTTGAATATTCACGCGACAAGCCTGAGATGACCAGGGACCTGTCCATACAGCTCGGCCGGATCTGCCTCCGCCTCGGCAAGCCGAAGCGGGGAATCGCCGGCATGCAGAGGGTCATCTCCCAGGAGGCTACTAACGCCGGCGTTGTCGAACTCTACGGCGTACTGCACGCCGCCGGCGGCGACCAGGAGAAAGCTGAAACCATCCTCAGGCGCGCCCTCGAGCTCTGCGGAGACGACGAACGGACAAGGGGCAGCGTTCTCCACAACCTCGGGCTCCTCTACCTCCAGCTCGGAAATTCCCCGAGAGCGATCGAGTATCTCGAAGAGGCTCTCCAGCTGAACCCCGACAACGAGCCGGCAAAGAAACTCCTCGGCGAGCTCAGAGCCCGCAAAGATCCCTGAGGACCCTCACGCCTCATCCTCGTGCTTGAGTTCATCGGGAGTCTCGAGAACGGTATAACCCGGCTCCACCATTCCAAGACGCAGGTAGGTTTCGCGAGCCGATGTGTTCCCATCGTGGACATAGAGCCGCACACCGCAATAACCAGGCGATGAGGCCAGCTCGATCACATGGTTGTACAGCGCCTTGAAGACGCCCTTGCGGCGGTTTTCCGCCCGGACGTAGACGCTCTGGATCCAGATGAACATGCCGTTGCGCCAGTCGCTCCACTCGTAGGTGATCATCAGCTGGCCGGCAACCTCCGCCGCGGCGCCCTCTCCCGCCGTCTCGGCGAGAAAATACTGCGCCTTAGAGGAATCCTCCAGGGCGGATCCGATACCGGCAGCGAGAACCTCCCGGTCCAGATCAATCCCCTCGGACTCAGCGGCGAGCCGAGCGCTGAAATCGATGATGATGCCGAGATCGTCAAGCGTGGCTGAACGAATGCTGATTTCACTCATGCTGAAAGCTCCTGGGCTACTGGCGCAAGGGCAACATGCTAAGGGCTTCCGGCTGTACTGGCAAGCCGTCCCCTCAGACATCCTCGAAAGGAAAAGACAGCACCTCATCAATAGAATCGGCCCCGAGAGCGAGCATCACCAGGCGGTCAAAGCCCAGGGCCACCCCGGAGCACTCCGGAAGCCCGGACTCAAGCGCCTCCAGCAGGCGCTCATCCGGCGCAAGCGGCTCCCGCCCATCGCTTCGCCGCTGGTCGTTGGCCTTCTCGAAGCGGGTCCGCTGCTCAGCGGCATCAAGCAGCTCATGGTAACCGTTGCAAAGCTCGATGCCGTCGATGTAGAGCTCGAAACGCTCCGCCAGCCGAGGCTCCTCCGGACAGAGCCGTGCCAGCGCCGCCTGGGAGGCGGGGTAGTCGTAAACGAAAACCGGGCGCTCTCTTCCGAGATCATCCTGCAGTCTTGTTGACAGCAGCAGGTCGAGCCAGGCATCCCGGTCTTTCCAGTCAAACTCACCTTCGAGCTCCACTCCAAGCTTCTCCGCAGCCTGGCCCAGTTCCCCCGCTCCGCATTCAATGGGATCGATGCCGAGACGGTCGCGGAAGAGCTGACGATAGCTGAGCTTCTCCCAGGTGCCATCCTTCGACTGCTCCGGCAGAAGAAGGTTGACGAGAGCTCCCACCTCGTCCATGAGCTCATGATGGTTCAGCCCCGGCCGGTACCATTCGATGATGGTGAACTCCGGATTGTGCAGCCTGCCGCGCTCGCCCTCGCGAAAGGCGTGGGCTACCTGGTAGATCGCCCCCATCCCTGCCGCCAGCAGTCGTTTCATCGCCGCCTCCGGCGAGGTCTGCAGGTAGAGATTCTCTCCTCCCCCGGCAGCGGGACCGTAGCGGCACACCGGCGGATCCAGATGGCGGTCGACCACCACACCGCGGGAAAGCAGCGGCGTCTCAACCTCGAGGATGCCGCGCTGGGAAAAAAATTCCCGCGCCTGCGCCAGCAACCTGGCCCGGAGCCTGAGCGCCTCGGCCGCGGCGCCTCGAAGCTCTCCACCGCTCTTACCTGTGGACTCGCTCAATATAATCGCCCGTTCGGGTGTCGACCTTGAGCACATCGCCGATCTTGATGAAGATCGGCACCTGGATCTCGGCGCCGGTCTGGACCTTGGCCGGCTTGGTGACATTCGTCGCCGTATTGCCCTTGGCGCCCGGCTCGCAATACTCGACCTCGAGCTCGACATGGTTTGGCGGAGTCACGGTGATCGGGTTGCCATTGTAGAAGGTCACCTCGCACATCATCTCTTCGACCAGGTATTTCCACAGATCTCCGAGCTGCTCCTTACTGACGGCGTACTGCTCGTAGTTCTCAGGATCCATGAAGTGCCAGTCCTTCGTATCGTTGAAGATGTACTGCATCTTCTGGTCATGACAATCAGCTCCTGAGATAGAGTCACCGCTGCGGAAGGTCTTCTCGAGCACCCTGCCGTTGAGGAGGTTCTTGACCTTCAGCGTATAGATCGCCGAACCCTTGCCGGGCTTTCTGAATTCGCACTCAACCACGAGGTAGGGGTCACCGTCAAACTCGACCCGCAGACCCTTGCGAAAATCACTGGTTCCGTATGTTGTCGCCATGCTCGAAATCGCCTGTTGTGCTCTGCAAAATTCGTAAGTACCTTTAGCTCCGCAAAGATACCTGTACCTCGAACGTACCTCGAACGAAGGAACTTTCCCCCGGAACGAGCATGGAGAATATCACAAACCGCCGCCAAAGGGCCACATTTGAGAGCGACGTGGAGGCCACAGCCCCATCCTGGAAAGAATCGCTGGCCCGGGCTGTTCGCGACCCGGCGACGCTCCTCGATCTCCTGCAACTCGATAAAGGCCTGCTCACTGAAACGCAAAGGGCCGCAGAACTTTTCCCCCTGGTTGTCCCAAGGGAATTTATCGCGCGAATGCGGCCGGGCGACCCTGGAGATCCCCTCCTTCGCCAGGTGCTGCCCCTGGGTCTTGAACACGAAGACGCGCCCGGCAGCAGGCAGGACCCTCTTGCTGAACAGAATTTCCTCAACGCGCCCGGTCTCCTGAAAAAATACCACGGCAGGGCCCTCCTGGTCGCCGCAGGCACCTGCGCCGTCAACTGCCGATATTGCTTTCGACGCAACTACCCCTATGAGCAGACACCTGCCGGCATGGAAGCCTGGGAGCCGGCCTTCAGGGCGCTCGAGTCCGATGAATCCATTCGCGAGATCATACTCAGCGGTGGCGACCCGCTGGTCCTGACCGACAGCGCCCTCGAACGGCTGGTCGAACGCCTCGACAGGATCCCCCATCTGCAGCGCCTGCGCATTCACAGCCGGTTGCCCATCGTCATCCCATCACGGGTCACCGATGGGCTGCTCAGCACCCTGCGAACCTCCCGGCTCACTCCCGTGGTGGTGGTCCATTCCAACCATCCCGCCGAACTCGACACCGCCACCGGCGAGGCCCTGCGCAGGTTTATCAACGCGGGGATCCCCGTCCTCAACCAGGCCGTGCTGCTGAAAGGCGTCAACGATAACGCAGACGTATTGACAGAGCTGTCGGAACGGCTGGTCAACCTCGCGGCGATGCCCTACTATCTCCACCAGCTCGATCCCGTGACGGGATCGTTGCATTTCCAGATTCCCGTAGAGAGGGGCCTGGAACTCATCGCGGCGCTTCGCCGCAGGCTGCCGGGGTATGCCGTCCCCCGCTACGTACAGGAAATCCCGGGCGAGGCTCACAAGAGCGACCTCATCGGCCTGCCCCCGGAACTGGAAAAAGAAAACTGAAAGGAGCTCAACCATGAAAGACCCCAGGTACCAACAGCTCGCCGATGTGATCGTCGGCCATTCGTGCAAGGTCCAGGAAGGCGAGAAGGTCATCGTCGAGACCTTTGATATCCCCGAGGAGTTCACCGCCGTGCTGCTTCGACGGATCCACGAGGCCGGCGGCCACGCCCTGTGCCACACGCGCCAGAACCGGGTTCTCAGAGAACTCTACATGAACGCCGAGGAGGAC
>DCKY01000166.1 GCA_002320775.1 Planctomycetes bacterium UBA1662 | reverse complement strand
CAGCTCAGGCAAGGGCAAGGCCATGGGAACGGTCGAGGTGATCGCCTATTCCACCGCAATCACCTATGCCGATGGAGCCACCCATCCCGACCAGGCGGCGGAAAACCTCCACGCTGCACCTGAAGAGCCTCCCCAGGTACCCGGGCTGGACGGATGAAATTCGTCCCCAGGAAACTCGAAAAGACCGCGGACGTCTCACGCGCGCAGACCACCCCCGGCCATCTCATCAAGAACATCCTGGGAATTGTCGTCATCATCACCCTGGCCTATCTCGGCCTGGGACTGGCAGCCGACGCCATCACGTCGAATATTTCGGAAGAGACCGAGACCCGGTGGTTCTCCTGGACCGATTCCATGCTCGAATCGAGAATCACCTCCGGCCGCGCGCTGGAAATATTCAAGCGCCTGACCGCGGACGAGAGCCTTCGCCCCCTTCCCTACAAGCTCTATGGCCTGGATATTGACAAGCCAAACGCCGCCGCGCTGCCCGGCGGAGCCGTGGCGGTCACCAGCAGCCTGCTCAAGGAGGTGGAGAGCGAGAGAGGCCTCGCCATGGTGATCGCCCACGAGCTGGGACATCACCAGCATCGTCACTGCCTGAAGAGGTTAGGCCGAAGCCTCCTGACGCGGGGGATCCTGGCTGTCCTCCTGGGCGACACCGAGGTGGGCTCGCTGACTCTCTTCCTGCAGCTGGCGGAGGCCGGCTACTCCCGCAGACAGGAACAGGAGGCTGATGAATTCGGTATGCGGCTGGTTCACTCCGTCTACGGCAGCACCGCCGACTGCCTGGAGTTTTACCAGCTCATCGAGCGCAAATACCGCGAAGGCCAGTCCCGCTGGGGCCAGTTCCACCAGAGCCATCCCCTCACCACCGACAGGATTGAGAGTCTCAGGAAGCTGCAGGAAGAGCTCGCCTCTTCTGGAAGCGACAAATAAGGCATCCCTTACAGGCGACGGCGTTTTCGGCTCGGACTCTTCTGACCGCCCTCGCTCTTCTCAAGCTCCCCGAGAAAGGCCGCCCATCTCGCCTCCACCTTAGAGAAAGGTCCGAAGGCCTTCTCGAAGCGGCGGCGAAACACCTGCGGGCTCGGACGCTCAGCTCCCTCGGCGGAAAAGCTCTCGAGATAGCCCTGCAGCTTGTCGGGATACTCGAGCAGCAGGAAGCGAAACAGCCCCCAGCCCTGGGAGTAGATCAGGCCGAGCTCCCCCGGCTGCGGATCCCGTGGCTTTCGCATGGCGACGAATTCTTCCAGCGCGGAGGTCTTGCCGCGCTCGTGGAGCTTGAGCAGGTTCCGCCGCCTCATGCTGAGATTCTTCGTATAGGGACCGAAGGGCTTGCTCGAGTCCTGCATCTCGAAGTTGGCCGCCAGCCCCTCGACGACCCAGGGCGGATAACGCGAGCCCCTCTTGTGCAGACCGAGGTTGAAGGCCAGCTGGTGCGCGCCCTCGTGCGCCGCCTTGCTCATGTTAACGAGGTCAGCCGGCCGGGACCGTGAGCCGGGGCGCGACCGCTCCCTGGTGCGATCATCGAAAAAGGTGATGCGGTTGGTGCGGCTCGAGTAGACCCCTCCGCCGCGGGACGGACCGGAGGGCCTGCCGCTCTGCGACCGCCTGCGATCCCTGTACTCGCGGTAGTCCTTCTCATCGCCGATGAGCACCCCCACCAGGTCTTCCTTGAGCTTCCCGAGCTTGAAGCCGGCCTTCTCAAAGGTCGCCACGAAGGTGTCATGGGTGCGCTCGAGCATCTCCCCACAGGCCGTCACCCACTCGACATCGGCCTTGTAGACGAGAATCCAGTGCCGGGTGGTGTGGATCTTGTAGCCGGCGCCGAACTCCTCGAGCAGCTCGGCGCTCTTCTCGCGGCGAACGGACTTATCCTGGGCCTCCGCTGGAGAGCAGGCGACCAGGGCTGCAAAGAGTACGGCGAGAGCGGCTTTCATTTCTTTTTGCGGCCGGTGGTGCTTTTTCCGCTGGAAGCCTCGGCCGGATCCGATGACACGAAGACCTCCGCGGTCCCGCCGCTCCAATTGTTCGTCTGGAAAGGCGACGCCGGCAGCATCGCCTTGTTGACCAGGTTGGGATTGGCGAGCTTATGCCAGCCGAAGCGGACCTGGGTCGGAGCCTTGACCTCCGGCGAGCTCACCACCACGGTGTCCTTGTCAACCAGGGCGGTCGCCGGGAAGAACTGGCCATCGCTGCCGGCGATCTGGAACTCTCTCAGGGGCTTTCCGTCGCGGGAGCCCAGCCTTCCGGCGGTGTGGGCGAAATGAATCCGGATCCTGTTCTCCTCCACCTCCATCTTTTTGTACAGGGGCCCTGAAAAGACGACCTTCTTCTTTCCGTAGGTCCGTGCGAGCGCCCAGAGGGCGAGCCGGCGCCCGACCTCGAGCTTCAGCTGCGGATGGATGTCTCCCAGGTTGTCGACCAGGTCGGTGGTAACCGCCATGCCCGTATCCGGAATCGCCAGGCTCTTGGTCTGTCCCTCCCAGAGCGCCGGAAGCTGCCCGGCGCCGTAACCAGACCAGGGAGCGATCTGGACATAGTAAAAAGGCAGGGGCTGCTTCCACACCCTGCGCCAGCCCTCGACCAGGTTCTTCTTCAGGTCGTGGTAGCCCACGCCGTTACCGACATTCGACTCACCCTGGTACCAGATGGCGCCCGTGATGGCGAAGGGAACGATCGGGGCGATCATACCGTTGTACATCCCGCCGCC
>DCKY01000097.1:4535-12145 GCA_002320775.1 Planctomycetes bacterium UBA1662 | reverse complement strand
CGTTTCGCCAAGGGCGCCTCGCCAATGAAGATCGGCAATGGTGATGGGAAGAACCTGAGGCGGGTTTATGTGACACCGGTCAGCGCTGAAAGCGAGGCCGGGAGGAGGTTTGCCGCTTTCGAGAAACGCGCTCCAACGGTGAGCGCCCATATCGGGGTCAGGACAGACGTAGGGCCCAGGTCTACGCGGGTGGACCAGCTCCTGGCGGTACCCTCGGCCAAGGTCGAGCGCTACAGCTTCCGCGCCCCGATCAGCAGCTTTCCCTCTCCGGAGACCGAGAAAGGCAACGCCAACTACCTCGCCGGGTTGTGGGAGATCGGCATTCGGAGCGAGCCCTCAGGCGACCGCCAGGTCCCCCGGCTGCTCCTGAGCGCGGTAGAATTTGAGGGCCCCTTCTACGAGACCTGGCCGCCCAGGGGACACCGGGAGATTTTCATTCCTTCTGAACGCAAAGACGACCCGCCGGCCTATGCCCGCGAGGTGCTCGAGCGTTTTGCCACAAGGGCCTTTCGCCGTCCTGTTGTCGAGAAGGAGCTCGCCTCCCTGGTCGCGGTGTGGCGTGAGAGCTATGCCCGCGAGAAGAATTTCCAGCAGAGCATCAAGGACGCCCTCCTCGTCGCGCTCACTTCACCACAATTCCTCTTCCTGGTTGAAGAGAGCGCCGGTCCGCAGGCGGAGGCTCTCTCCCCGCATGAGCTGGCGGCCAAGCTTTCCTACTTCCTCTGGAATACCACCCCGGATGAGAAGCTCCTGGAGCTTGCGACGAGCGGAAAGCTGGAGGCCGCCGTGTCGTCCGAGGTTGACCGCCTGGTGGCCGACGACCGGTTCCAGCAGTTCGCCGGTGAGTTTGTCTCCCAGTGGCTGAGCCTGGATAAATTTGATGTGGTGAGCATCAACCGCGGAGCCTTTCCGCGGCTGAACCGGGAGACGCGCAGGGAGCTGCGGCAGGAGCCGGTTCACTTCGTCGCGCATCTCATTCGAGGCAACCTTCCCCTCCGCAACCTCATCGACTCCGACTTTATCATGGCGAACGAGGTGGTGGAGAGCTACTACGGCCTCGATGGGAGCGACTCGCAGGGGTTCGAGTTTGTTCCGGTGCGCCATGGAAGCAAGAGCCTCGGGGGAGTCCTGACCCAGGTGGCGATCCTCTCGGGGCTTACCGATGGGCATGAGTCGAACCCGGTGAAGCGTGGGGCGTGGATAGCGCGCAAGATTATCGCGGAACCGCCGGAACCTCCACCGCCGAACGTGCCCGAGCTTGGCGAGAAGGCGAAAGGGAAGACCCTGCGTGAGCGGCTCGAGGAGCATCGCAACAGGGAGGGCTGCGCCCAGTGTCATCAGAAGATTGATCCGTGGGGGCTGCCGTTTGAAGAGTTTGACGCCGGGGGGCTGCTGAAGAGAAAGAAGGTCGATGCCAGGTCGACCCTTCCGGATAACACCGAGGTGGCCGATGCCAAGGCGCTGAAGAAATATCTCTCTACCGACCGGATTGACCAGGTCGCCTTCAGCTTTCTCCAGCACCTCGGGAGCTACGCGGTGGGCCGAAGTCTGACCTTCAACGAGCTCGAGCACCTGAAAAATGAGGGTAAAAAGGCGCTTGGAGCCGGAGGATATCGAATGAAAGACTGCGTCCGTTTCGTGATTGAGAGCCCGATGTTCATGGAAAAATGAGGCTTTCTCGACGAAGCGCCGGCGGCTGAGCCCCTTTCAATTCAGATAGACTGAAGCCACCAAAGAGTTTATTATTAAGCCGTGCAGAACCAATTCAAACTCGATCGTCGCGCTGTATTGAAAGGTCTCGCCGGGGTTGTCCTGCCCCTGCCTCTGCTTGAGGTGATGGGGGAGGAAGTGGCCGCGAAGCCGCCTCGTCGTTTTTGCGGGATCTACAGCGCCAACGGGATGTCTCTTCCCGAGGAGAAACACGGGATCGCCGAATGGAATTGGTTTCCCCGCCAGGGCAAGGACGGAGAGTTCGTTTTTGGAAAGTCAAACGAGTCGCTGAATCCTTACCGCGAGCAGGTCAGTTTTCTCGGTGGGTTAGCCCATGCCAACGGCCCCAGGAATGATCCTCATGTCTGTTCTGATATGTGGCTGACCGGTGCTCCGCTTCATGACCCTGAGCCGGGACAATACAATACAGTGGGACTCGACCAGGTGGTCGCCAGTCATACGCGCGGTTTCTGCCGCCGCCCTTCGCTTGTTCTTTCCATCGATGCCGGCAGCGGCTACATGTCCCGGACAGCTACCATATCCTACGATCGGGATGGCAAGCCGATCCCGGCCGAGAACAATCCGCGTCGGATTTTTGAGAACGTCTTCAAGTGGAGTCGAGGCTCCCTCGATGTCCAGCGCGCCAGGCTGCAGCGGCACAGGAAGCTGGTCGATGCCGTCTCCGAAAATGCCAGGGTGCTCGACAAGCGCCTGGGGCGCGCCGACAGCCAGAAGATGGAACAGTACCTAACCTCCCTGAACGAGTTTGAGATGCGGTTGGAGGCCTCGGAGAAGTGGATTGATATTCCACTCAAGGAACAGGACTACTCGCACCTTGATCTCGATGCTTCTCCGGAGATGGATCCACAAGCCTACTACCGAACCATGTTCGATCTCATCGCCCTGGCGTTTGATGCTGATATCACCCGTAGCGTCACCTTTATGATGAGCCGGGAAGACGGCATGGGCATCAGCGACACTTTTCCGCGCAAGTTGGGCATGAAGCGAACTCACCACAATCTCTCTCATTCGAATGATAAAGGCGGCCTCCTCCAATGGGCGAAATACGACCGCTTCCTGAGTGAGCAGGTGGCCTATTTCCTGGGTCGGATGAATGAGTTCAAGGACACCAACGGTAGTGTTCTCGACAACAGCATCGTGCTCTTTGGCAGCGGCGCCAGCACCACCCACAAAAACGAGAACCTTCCCACCCTCATAGCGGGCGGCGCCAATATGGGGCTGAAACACAGGCAGTACTGGAAGAGCGGCGGTGCGCGCATGACCGACGTCTACCTGAGCATCCTGCGCTCCATGGGTATCAAAGAAGAGTCCTTCGGCGACAGCAGGGGAACGGTCAGCGATTCGATCTTCCCGGTATAGCCGTGCAGGGAGTGAAGGATCCTCGCAGGAGCTGGAGTAACAGCTGATGCCTTCATTGACTCGGAGAAAATTCCTGCGCGGGGTCGGGGCCTGCATCGCCCTGCCCGCCCTTGAGTCACTTGCAGCCGCCCCAGCCGCGCCTTCGGCCGCGAAGCGCTTTGTGTGCGTTTCGCCTGGCTACGGAATGAACCCGGGCGGATTTTTCCCCCTGGAGACCGGCGCGAACTATACCCTTCCGACCCTGCTGAAACCGCTGGAGCGGCATCGCCGCGACCTGAGCGTATTTTCCAATCTCGATCATCCACAGGTAGGCGGCGGTCACGGGTGCTCGAATACGCTGCTCAACGGGGTGGAGCTTAAGGACACCAAGGACAATCCGCAGCGGCTCCTTTCCCTCGACCAGTTCCTGGCTGAGAAGATCGGCCAGAAAACCCGGTTCCCATCTTTGCGGATGGGCTCATCGGGGATTTCCTGGTCGCGGGCCGGGGTGATCCTTCCCACTGAGGGCAATCCGACCAGGGCTTTCGCCCGGCTGTTTCTAGATGACAATCCGAAGGTCAAGGCGAAGACCCGGGAGCTGCTTCGCGAAGACGCCAGTATTCTCGACGTGGTGCGTGAGGACACCCGGCGTCTCAATCCGAGCCTTTCCAGGGCCGACCAGGCCAAGCTATCGGAGTACCTGGAGGCCATTCGCGAGGTGGAGCGTAAGCTGAAGCGGCGGTCGGACTGGATCGATATACCTAAGCCCAGTGCGAGCGACAAGGTCATCAAGGGAGACGATGAGCTGGTGGTGGACCTCAGCTACCCCTACAACACCTCGGTGATGTACGACCTCATGGTCCTCGCCCTGCAGAGTAACGCCACCAATGTCATCACCTTCGGACATCCCGGCGGCAACCGCCTGTTCCCCTTCGAGGGGATCACCCTCGGCTATCATTCACTCACCCATCACGGCAAGCGTCCGGACCTGCTCCGAGAGCTGACCATCATCGAGACCTACTACTCTCAGCAGTTCGCGCGTTTCCTCGATCGGCTCAAGGCGGTTCATGATTCCGAGGGTCGACCGCTTCTTGATACGACAGTGGTGATGTTCGGCAGCGGCATGGGCAACGCCAGCTCTCACTCCAGCCGCAATCTGCCCATCATGGTCGCCGGTGGTGGCTTCAAGAACGGGAAACACCACAGCTTCGAGCGCAGGGGCCGGGACGGGCGGCCGCTCTGCGATCTCTACGTCTCGATTCTTCAACGGCTCGGGGTTGAGGTTGATCGATTCTCCACCAGCACCGCCAACCTGAATCACCTGCTGACATGAGGGCGCCGGGCTTTATCTTCACTCTCGCTTTGTTCTCGCCCGGGATGGCGCTGGCGGATAAGCCTGCTCAGCTGGTCTCTTTTCTCGAGACCTACTGCGTCCAGTGTCACGGGCCGGAAAAGCAAAAGGGTGATCGGCGGTTTGACAAGCTCACCGGTGATTTTTCGATCCTCAAAGAGGCCGAACTTTTCCAGGAGATCCTGGATCAGCTCAACCTCGCCGAGATGCCTCCGAAGAAGGCGAAGCAGCCTCCGGAGGCTGCGACCCGGCGGGTCGTCGCGAGCCTGACAGGTTCACTCGCCCGGGCGCGGGCGGCCGCGAGGGAGAACGTCGGCAAGGTGGTGCTGCGTCGGTTGAACCGGGCCGAATATCTCAACACGGTCAGGGACCTGTTCTCGCTGAAGATGGCCGACTTTGATCCCACCACGACCTTTCCTCCCGATGAGCCTCTCGAAGGATTTGATAATGTCGGAGAAGGTCTGGTCGCCTCAGGGCACCTGCTCGAGAACTACCTCGAGGCGGCTCGCAAGGTGGCGGAAAAGGCCATTCGTCCCGGCCCGAAGCCAGAGATGATTCGCTACCAGGTGGGGGCCCGCCCCGGCGATTCAGCCGGGGAGTTCAACAAGACAGCCCGCCGTGAGGCGGGGCGTATGTTCATCAAGTTCCGCCAGCCGCTGGGCATCACCCGGCTCGACAAGAAGCGCGGGGTGCTGGCGGATGGAGAGTACGCCATTCGTTTCTCGGCCCGGGCGATCCGCAGGAAGTCGCGCTACAAGGACGGGGACCTGCGCTACAACTCAGACGAGCCCATGCGACTGTCGATCTCGATCGATTCGCGCGCCCTGGGGAAGACAGCTCACCGGATCATCGGTGAATACGAGATCCCCGACGACAAGACGATTGAGGTTGAACACAGGGTGTGGCTTCAGAAAGGGTTCACCTTTCATGTGCATTGGGCCAATGGACCCAACGGATCCTTCAAGCGCATCCTGCGTAAGGTCCTGCCCAAGTACAATAAAGACGCTCTCTTTCCCGCCCGCAACCCGCCTGAGATGTATATCGGCTCCGGCCCCGAGCTCCATGTTTACAGCCTGGAGATCGAGGGGCCGTTCTACGATGAGTGGCCCCTGCCCGGTTTTGCCAGGTACTTCCCCGACCCTCCGAAGAGGCCCGGGCCCGAATACCTGCGGGCCAGCCTCGCTCGCCTCGCAGCGGAGGCCTTTCGCCGCCCCGTAGGCGCGCAGGAACTCGAGCCCTACCTGGCCCTCGCCGAAAGGTATCTCGTCGAGAAAAAGGATTTCTGGGACGCCGCCCGCTACGGGGTGAGAGCGATCCTGACCTCTCCGCGTTTTCTCTTCCTGGCGGAGGCCGCTCCCCGGGGAGGCGCCGGGAAGCTCGACAGCTATGAGCTGGCGACCAGGTTGTCGTATTTTCTCTGGAGCTCGATGCCGGATGCGAATCTTCGCGCCGCGGCCGCTTCGGGGAAGCTCAGGGCGCCAGCTGAATTGCGTTCGCAGGTGGAGCGAATGCTCAAGGATCCCAGGGCGAAGGCTCTGAATGAGAACTTTGTCGGGCAGTGGCTGCACCTGCGGAAGCTGGGGGAGATGCCGCCCGATCCCGAGAAGAGCCGGGCCTATTACGCCGACAACCTGGAGGATGCGATGCGCGAGGAGACCAGCCGGTTCTTCCAGCACGTGTTGTCTGGGAACCGGAGCATTCTCGACTTTGTCGATTCAGACTATACCTTTCTCAACGCGGCTCTCGCTCGCCATTACGGGATCCCCGGTGTTGGGCACGAGGGCTTCAGGAAGGTCAGCCTCAAGCCTGGGCATCACCGTGGCGGGTTGCTAGGTCATGGAAGTATTCTCACCGCGACCTCCAACGGCGTGGAGACCCAGCCGGTCGTGCGTGGGGTGTGGATCCTCGAGAACCTGTTGGGCACGCCTCCAAGTCCTCCGCCACCGGATGTGGACCCTATTGAGCCCGACACCCGGGGCGTAACCACCATTCGCGCCCAGATGGAAAAACACCGGAACAACCCCACCTGCCATGAATGCCACCGGAAGATCGACCCGCTGGGCTTGTCGATGGAGCATTATGACTACGTGGGCGCCTGGCGTGAGCGTTATACGAAGCGGCTGGCCATTGATGCTTCGGGGGAGATGCCGGATGGTACGGCGATCAAGGGGCCCGCGGGGATCAAGCGATATCTCGCCGCACGTCCCGGTCAGTTCACCCGCTGCCTGGCTGAGAAGCTCTTCATCTACGCCCTCGGCAGAAGGATCAGCTTTACCGATCGTGATGATATCGACCGAATCGTAGTCAGTATGCCAAAGCACAACTATGGCCTGCGCGAGCTCATTCAGCAGATCGTCGCCAGCGAGGCCTTTCATACCAAATGAAAAAGCTGATCCTCTTGCTCCTCATCGCCGGCTCCGCGGAAGCGGCCCAGAAGCCCAACATCATCTTCATCATGGTCGATGACATGGGGCGGGACTGGGTCAGCTGCTACGGCGCCGCCCACCAGACCCCGAACATAGACCGGTTGGCCAGTCAGGGGGTACGCTATGAGACCGCCTGGTGTATGCCGATCTGCACACCGACTCGCGTGACCCTGCTCACCGGCCAGTACCCCTTCCGCCATGGCTGGGTGCAGCACTACGACGTTCCGCGCTGGGGTGGTGCCGGGCTGCGACCTGATCGTTTCACGACCTTCGCCCGGGTGTTGAGAGATGCTGGTTACGCCACCGCCATCGGCGGGAAATGGCAGATCAACCATCTTGGCAAGCAGGCCGATATTCTCAAGCGGCACGGCTTCGATGAGCACTGCGTATGGCCTGGAGTCGAGGCGGGGCGACCTGAGACCATCGAGCGCTTCTGGGATGGTTTCCTGGTGACTAATGGCAAGCGTGGCAAGGTCCCTTACGGTCCGGATGCGATCAACCGCTTCCTGATCGATTTCATGAAGCGGCACAAGGACAAACCCTTCCTGGTTTACTACCCGATGTTGCTCACCCATGGCCCGCATACCACCACGCCTCTGAACCGCGACAAGGCGCCCGTGGGGAAGCCCGCGCTCTACGCCGGAAACGTAACCTACATGGACCACCTGGTGGGCCAGCTCGTCTCCGCTGTGGACGAGCTGGGTTTGAAGGAGAGGACCTTGATCGTTTTTACCGGCGACAACGGCTCCGCCTCACCGGGATCG
>DCKY01000097.1:2465-4142 GCA_002320775.1 Planctomycetes bacterium UBA1662 | reverse complement strand
GTCCGGGCGCCCTTTCTCAACAAGGGTGGCGTCGTGTCGCGCGACCTGGTGGATTTCACCGACGTGTACCCGACCTTTCTCGAGCTGGCCGGGGCGAAACCACCGGCGAAGCTGAAGCTCGATGGGAAATCCTTCGTCCCCAGCCTGCGGGGAAGCGAGGACCCCTATAAAAAACGCAGCTGGGTCTATTCCCAGATCGGCAAGTTCCGCATGATTCGGGACTGGACCCACATCGTCGACAGCAAGGGCGCCTTCCACAACCTGCTGAAGGATCCGCGTCAGGAGCGCAAGGTGAACCCTCTTGACAAGATCGCCCCGGGCCGCCGCCTGCGTCTTCAGATGATTCTCGACAGGTTTCCCCAGGACGCCGAAGGGCCCTTTCCGGAGTTCAAGGCCCGACATCCCTGAGTGGGTCTTCAGGGGATGGCCTGTAAGAACTGGATGTCAGCTTACAGAATCATTGCGCTGAACAAGGGCCAATTGTTCCGGGGAAAGTTATCTGCGTCTTGCCAGGTAACGTTTGCAGGTAACAAGGCAGGCGCTGATGAGAATGGAGTATGCGAAGCAGCCGGAGAAGAGCCACATCATAGCGAGCAGTATGTTTCCCCTTTCGGCAATCCATGAGGATGGCGTGAGGGACCTGCAGATAAGGAACCATGGAGCGAGGAGAGTTTCCGCGACCTCAAAGGCGGTCCTCTCGAAGAGCCAGAAAGGAATCAACGAGACCAGGAATACCAGGTATGTGCAAAGGAGCCAGTCGTTTGTGAGAAACAGCCAGCCTGAACGCTTCAGTTTGAATTTTTCCGGATCTATCAAGCTGGCCAACCGCTCTATTTACCTGGAAGACTTCAGGAGTCCGACCATTGCCCGGCCCATCGCCTCGCCTACGTTCATGTAGGTTTCGGCATTGCCGCCATAGTGTCCGCCTGAGCTGCCGCCTTTTGAAAGCGGGTGGGTGTAGACGGCGGCGACGTTGCCTTTGAATTCGGCGTATTTGCCGGATCGGCCGTCGACCGCGAGCATGGCCTCGAGGATTTTTCCTCCGCCATTGGCGGCGCCCTTCTTCGTCTGGCCAAGAGAGGCGCAGACGAACTTCGCCTTGGGCGCGTTGAAGTCCTTGCGCAGCTGCTTGATGATGTGGACCAGGTTCTTCTCGTAGCGGCCCGAGAGCGCGGCGCTGCGGCTGTCGCGATCACCCTGCCACCAGAAGAAGCCGGCGACCTCGTATTTCTTGGCGCCGGGGTAGTACTTGTCGAGTTCCGCCAGGACCTTCTTTGCCCTGGAGATGTCGCCATCGTATTGCATGCCGGCGTACCACTTGATCTTCTTCGGCTCGGTGCCCTTTTTCCAACGTTCAGGCGAACCCTTGTAGCCGGGGTGGACCCAGGTGACGCCCTTCTTGTCGGTGAACTCAAAGCCTTCACCGCCAGGGGGCAGCAGGTCCCATCCCAGGGCACGGTTGCCGATACAGCTCTTGAGAACCATCACCGGCGCGTCGACGGCGTTGCCAAGGTGGTGGCCAATGCCGATCTCCGGGCCGATCCTGCCGCCCTTGATCGTCATCCACTCGTTGTTGAACTGTCGCATGCCGCCGGTGCCGCTGCCCATGACGCGTACATTCCGCACGTCCTTGCGCTCGGTCCAGGCGCCGGCTTCATCGACGAGGTAGGGGTAGAG
>DCKY01000097.1:1759-2069 GCA_002320775.1 Planctomycetes bacterium UBA1662 | reverse complement strand
TTGGATTGTCCCAGGAGGATATAAACCTGGACTGGCTTGGACAGGTCAGCAGGTTTTCCGTCGGGGTCGGGCAGGGTCTTTTCCCCGGCTGAAACGGGCAGGGCCATGGAGGTGACCAGCAAAGCTGTGATGATGGTGGCGAGTGTGTTGAAGCGCATGGTTTTCATCCTTGCGACCCATGAGGTCGTGATATGTGGTTTCGATAGATAGTGGATAGGAATGATAGCTGAATGGTAACAGGCAGGGAACAGGCGATGGGGCTGCCAGAAAGATGCATCTTCAGGCGCCCTGTGGAGGGTTGCTTAGAACA
>DCKY01000097.1:0-1358 GCA_002320775.1 Planctomycetes bacterium UBA1662 | reverse complement strand
GCGGCGTCGAACATAGTGTGGAGAATCGTGGCGAGGAGGTTCTCGGGGGTGTAGGGGGTCGAGGCCGGACGGTGGCCGGTCTTGTCGGAACGCCCGATCACCTGGCCCATCTTGAGACCTCCGCCGGCGAGGAGCAGGGGGGTCAGGTGGCCGTGATGGTCGGTGCCGGCATCCTTGTTCTTCTTGACCGGGGAGCGGCCCATCTCTCCTGAGATAACCAGGAGCACGTCATCGCTCATGCCTCGGTCCTCCAGGTCGTCGAGGAAGGCGGAGACCGCGTGGTCGACCTGGTTACCCAGCGCGTTCATTCCGACGATGGTACCTGGGTTATTATCCCCATTGCCATGGAAGTCCCAGCTCGAGTCGACGATGGTTACGTATCCGCAGCCGGCCTCGCACAGCCGCCGGGCCAGGAGCATCTCCTTACCCAGCAGGTTGCTCCATCTCAGCTGGTCAACGAGCCGCTTATTGATTCGGCCTTCCGTCCCACCGTTGAAGAGGAAGTACTTGCCGCCCTCGTGGTAGTCGCGCATGTTGAAGAGGTGGCTGGTGTCGTATTTCGCGATGGTCTTCGGGTCTTCCTTCGAGAGGTCGAAAGCATCGGAGACGCCGCGAAGCAGCAGGTCGTAGGCCTGGCGCTCCACCTCGCTCACTCCATCGACCTCGCCGGTCTCATCGAGGCGGCGCTTGAGGCCGTCGAGCTTGTCAAGGAGCCGGTAGCGATTCTCGAAGCGATCCCGGGGAAGCTTCAGGTTGAAGTTGGCGAGCTGCTCGGCTTTTCCGTTTCGAATAAAACCCCTGTAGAGACCGCCGGTGTTTCCCGCCCCGGCGACCTGGGCCTCGATCCTCTGGAGCCCGAAGGTGACGGTCGGTTTTCCGAGCTTGAGATCGGGTTGTACGGCTTCCGGGATGATGACCGTGTTCATGGGGATCCCGGAGCTGGGATGGATGACCCCGGTGCCTTGAGAGCAAAGTGCTCCCATGGCCGCTCCCGAAGGATGGCGGCCGGTCAGGATCGGAATATGGTTGTGCCCCCCATCATTGGTGGCGAAAGAGCGCACGATCGCCATGCGGTCGGCTCGCTTCGCCATCTGGGGGAAGGTTCCGCCGAACCAGACACCCGGCAGGTTGGTCTGGACCTCACCGGTGCAACTGCGAATGTTAGCTGGAACATCAAATTTGGGGTCAAAGGTCTCGATCTGGGGCGGCCCGCCCTGCAGGAAGAGGAAGACGACCGATTTCTTTTTGTAGAGATCCCGCCCGGGTGCGGCCTGGGAGAGGTTTGCAAGAAGGCTCGGTAAGGACAGGCCGCAGAGGCTGCCGATGCGAAGGAAATCACGGCGTCCAAGCCGGGCAGA
>DCKY01000062.1:14754-14908 GCA_002320775.1 Planctomycetes bacterium UBA1662 | reverse complement strand
TGTAGATCACCAGGGTGTTGTCGCGAAGGCCCAGCTTGTCGAGAGCATCGAGGAGGCGCCCTGTCTCAAAATCAAACTCTTCCACCACGTCGCCGTAGAGTCCGCCGGCTGATTTTCCGCGAAAACGCTCCGAGGCATCGATGATGGTGTGCAT
>DCKY01000062.1:0-14447 GCA_002320775.1 Planctomycetes bacterium UBA1662 | reverse complement strand
GGCATCGATGATGGTGTGCATCATTGTGTGGGCGATGTAGAGAACGAAGGGCTTCTTCTTGTCGCGCCTGTTCTCAAGGAAGTCGATGGCCTTGTCGGTGTAGAGGCGGGTCAGGCTTCCCATGTCCCGGGTCTTGCCCGCGGGTTCGTTGTCCTTGTGGAAGGCGACGCGGCCGTTATCGTTCGCTCCAAGGGTGCCGAAGTAATAATCGAAGCCCTGGGCGTTCGGCATGCGATCTATGATGGGTTTGCGGTTGGAGACATCCCATTTTCCGATACAGGCGGTCTGGTAGCCGGTCTTGCGGATCAGCTCAGCAAAGGTGATCTCACTGGCCGGCATGCCCCAGCCCTTGCTGCGGAAAGGGTAGCGTCCTGTCAGGAGAGCCGACCGAGATGGTCCGCAGACTGACTGGGCGTAGAAGCTGGTGAAGCGGGTTCCCTCCTTCGCCAGCTGGTCCATTCGGGGGGTCTTGTTCTTCTTGTTGCCGTAGCAGGCAAGGTCGGCGTAGCCCTGGTCATCTGTGAAGATGATGAGAATGTTCGGCCGCTCGGCGGCTGAAAGGTGAACAGCTCCGATGAGGACGAGCAGGGCGGACAGCGCTGGTAGGTGAAATGGAATGCTGGAAGAGTGATGTCGCTTCATTTGCCAACCCGGGTATTTCTGGTGTGTGGGGGCAGCCTTTACGGAGTTCCCCTGCTTGAGTTCTTTATTAACGTACCAGTAAAGTTACTGGAGCTTGAAGCTCTTTGCTATACACGGTTTATGGGGTTTTTGAGGTGTTTTATCAGCTCGGGACAGGCGAACCCGTTTCTCGACGAAACAAAGGGTGATTCAGTATGATTTTCTTGCGGGATGTGATGTATTACAATTTCAGGTTGTTAAACCGATCCATTTTATCTGACAGGAAGTTCAATGCGCAAATTCACTGTGTCTCTCGTCCTTCTCTTTGTTTGCCAGGCGGCGCTTGCTGACAACTGGGGCCATTGGCGGGGTCCTACCGGTAATGGAGCTGCTACGGATGCCAGTCCTCCAACCGAATGGAGCGAAAAAAAGAATATCAAGTGGAAGGTGGCGATTCCCGGAAAGGGGTCCGGGTCTCCGGTGATCTGGGGTGACAAGGTATTCGTTGTCACTGCGGTCAATGCAGGTGGCGAGAGCCAGGCGCGAGAGGAAAGCCGCGGCTCTTCAAGGCGTCCCGGAGGGGGGCAGGAGGCCCGGAGGGGGCCCGGGGGTGGACGAGATTCCCAGGGCAGGCCCAGTGGCCGCGGTCGTGGAAGATCCGGCAGGTCACGCGGGGGAAGTCGGGGCGGGGCGCTGGCAACTCTCGAGTTCAGAATCCTCTGCTTTGACCGCAAGAGCGGCAAGGAGCTCTGGCAGCAATCCGCCACCAAGGCGAAGCCGCACGAAGGAACTCATTCGACCAATGGATTCGCCTCGGGCTCTCCCTGCACCGACGGGGAACATGTCTATGCTCACTTCGGCTCCCGCGGGCTGTACTGCTACACGCTCTCCGGGAAGCTGAAATGGAAACGGACTGACTTCGGGAAGATGACCATGAGGGCTGGGTTTGGTGAGGGCAGTTCGCCTACACTTGCCGGCGATAAGCTCATCGTTCCCTGGGACCATGAAGAGCAATCTTTTGTTTACGCCCTGGACAAGGCCAGCGGAAAGACGCTCTGGAAGACAACCCGGGATGAGCCGAGCTGCTGGGCGACTCCCCTCATCGTTGAGAATGGAAAGAAGAAGCAGGTGGTGATGAACGGGCAGACCTGCGCCCGCGGATACGATCTTCAGACGGGCAAGGAGCTCTGGCGCTGCGGCGGCCAGACCCAGCGCCCTGTGGCCTCGCCGGTAGCTGGCGCTGGCCTGGTCTTTGTCGGCAGCGGGTTTCGCGGATCTTTTCTCGGAGCGTTCCGGCTTGACGGCAAGGGAGACATTGAAGATTCCAAGAGCGTCGCCTGGGTGATTGATCGCGACACCCCGGACATCGCCTCGCCGCTTTATTCCGCCGGTCGGGTCTATTTCCATAAGGGGAAATCAGGGATGCTCTCCTGCGTTGACGCGGCTACAGGCAAGCCGCATTACACCGTGCAGAGGATCTCCGGGATCAACAGCACCTACGCGTCTCCGATCGCTGCTGGCGGCCACGTCTACATCACGGGGCGCAGTGGCACCACCGTGGTGATCAAGGATGCGGGGAAGCTGGAGGTTGTTTCGACCAATTCAGTCGGCGAGGGGGTCGATGCGACCCCGGCTCCGGTTGGCAAGGAATTGTTCATCCGCGGCGAGAAGCACCTTTTCTGTATTTCGAAATAAGGCCGCTTTCGAGCAGTCCGGTCTCCATGCAGAATAAAGACTTCGAGTGTTGACACGTAAGCTCTCTTGTGTATGGTATGCCAAACAATAGTTTGGATTACCATTCGAGCGGCCCTTGTACTGATCTGAAAATTTCCTGGAGTCTGAAATGAAACGAATCGCTCTAGTCTTTTCCTGTTTCCTTCTTTTTGTATCGTCCTCTCTTTCTGCGCAGGTCGTGAATGTCTACTCAGCCCGGCATTACGATACCGACGATGAGATCTACGGGAAGTTTGAGAAGAAGACCGGTATCAAGGTCAACCTGATCGAGGGCAGCTCGGGCGCGATCCTTGAAAGGCTCAAGCGGGAAGGCAAGCGCAGCCCCGCTGATGTGTTGATCACGGTAGACGCGGGCCGGCTGTACCAGGCGGAGGTGGCCGGAGTTTTCCAGCCGGTGAAGTCGGCGCTTCTCTCAAAGCTGGTTCCAGCCAACCTGCGGCATCCCGAGGGTAAGTGGTTTGGCCTGACCAAGCGTGCGAGGATCTTTCTGAGGTCCAGGGACAGGGTAAAGGAGGGCGAGATTGCCTCCTATGAAGACCTGGTGAAGCCGCGGTGGAAGGGGAAGGTGCTCATTCGAAGCAGCAGCAATATCTACAACCAGTCCCTGGTCGGATCGCTGATCGCCGCCCATGGTGAAGCCGGCGCGGAGAAATGGTGCAGGGGCCTCGTTGCCAACCTTGCCCGTGTACCCCAGGGTGGTGATCGTGACCAGATCAAGGCCGTGGCTGCCGGTGAGGGAGATATCGCGGTCGCCAACTCCTATTATTTTGCCCGTATGCTCAATGGCACTGACGCTGAGAAAGCCGCCGCGGCCAAGGTCGCGGTTGTCTTTCCCAACCAGGGAGACCGTGGTGCGCATGTCAACCTCTCCGGTATCGGGGTGTGCGCGAGCTCACCGAACAAGGCCAATGCTGTTCGCTTTATCGAGTACCTGATGGGTGCCGAGGCGCAGGAGGTCTTCGCCGCTGGAAACAATGAGTACCCCGTTGTGAAGGGAGCCGGGACTGTTCCAGCCCTGAAGGCTTTCGGGAAGTTCAAGGAAGACAAGGTGAACGCGGCCGTCTTCGGGAAGAACAACGCGGCGGCGATTCGCATCATGGATCGAGCCGGCTGGCGTTGAGGCAAGCTTCCCGGGAAAACCACGGGGCTCTGGATACTCAATGAAAAGCAACCCTGGACGTAATTGGTCGGTGGTTTGCTTCGCACTCGCGGCTGTCGTGCTGGTGCCAATTTTTTCCGTGACCTGGAGCCTGGGGCAGGATTCCGAGGGGGTCTGGGGGCACCTGGCCGAAACGGTCCTCGGAAAGTACATCAGCAATACCCTGCTGCTGGCCATCGGGGTGGGCTGTGGCACCCTTCTTATAGGGGTGCTGACAGCCTGGCTTGTTACCGCCTTCTCCTTTCCAGCGGTGGGCTTCTTTCGATGGGCCCTGCTGCTTCCCTTGGCTATCCCAGGCTACCTGATGGCCTACGCCATGACGGATCTGCTCCAGTTCAGTGGGCCGGCGCAGACCTGGCTTCGGGAGGCGACGGGCTGGAGCCGGGGCGACTATTGGTTTCCAGAGGTTCGCTCACTACAAGGAGCGGTATTTATTCTCGTCCTCTGTCTCTATCCCTATGTCTACCTCGCCGCATCGACCGGCTTCCTGAGCCTCTCCGCATCGGTCATCGAGGCGAGCAGGACATTGGGCGTCAGCTCCTGGGGCCGCTTCTGGCGGGTGGTCCTGCCGCTTGCCCGGCCGTCGATCTTCGCGGGCCTGGCGCTGGTGGTGATGGAGACCATGGCCGATTTTGGAGCTGTTGATTATTGCGCGGTGGACACCTTCTCGACCGGGATCTACCGCACCTGGATGGGGAGGGGCTCTCTTGTCGCCGCTGCCCAGCTCTCGACCTGTCTCCTCGGAGCCGTCGGGCTGCTCTATCTCCTGGAGAGCCGGTTTCGAAGATCGGCGAAATTCCATCACGCGACCCAGCGAACCCAGCCGCCGGCGCCTGTTCGCCTGGAGGGGGCGCGGGCCTGGGCGGCGTTCATCGCCTGCGCGGCTCCGGTCCTGGGGGGCTTCCTGCTCCCGGTCGTCCGCTTCCTGCAGCTGACGGTCGAGGGGGGCGATGCCCGGAGCCGTGAGCTGTTCCTGGAGCTGGGTGGTAATAGCGCCCTCGTAGCTGGGATCACGGCCGTCGTCGCCGTCGCCTGCGGTCTTCTGCTTGCCCAGCTTCTCAGGACAATGCCGACCTCCCTGAATCGATTCACCGTCCGGGTTGCCGGGCTGGGCTACGCGATCCCGGGTGGGGTCATCGCGATCGGGGTGCTGGGGCCGTTGTGGTGGATCGAGGCTGGAGTGAATGATGTGGCCAATGGCGTGTTCAGCTGGAGTCCCGGCCTGTTTCTCAGCGGCACGGTCTTCGCTGTTCTCTTCGGGTACCAGGTCCGCTTCCTCGCGATTCCCTTGAATGTGATCGGGGCGGGATTTGAGAGGATTCGCTCGACAGTGGATGACGCGGCGAGAACGCTGGGAGCCTCCCGGCTGCGATTGCTCCTTGGGGTTCACGTGCCCCTGCTCAGGGGCAGTCTTTTTTGCGCCGGCCTGTTGGTCTTTGTCGATGTCTTGAAGGAGCTGCCGGCAACCCTTATCCTGCGTCCATTCAATTTCGACACACTTGCGGTTCGTGTATATCAGCTGGCATCGGATGAGCGGCTGTCGGAGGCGTCGACAGGCGCCCTGGCCATCATCCTGGTCGGCCTGGTTCCTGTTGTCCTTTTGACCCGCATACTCAGGTCGGCCCATACCGTCTCGACGGTACCGGGCCGGGATCGAGGAAAATCATGACCCCAGCCCCGGCAATCCAGCTTGAAAACGTCTCGCATAGCTATGGCGATGTGGTCGCGGTGGACCAGGTCAGCCTTGATGTCTCTCTTGGTGAGATTCACTGCCTGCTGGGAGCCTCCGGAAGCGGAAAATCAACCTTGTTGAGGATCATCGCCGGCCTCGAGCGGCAGCGGGAAGGCGTCGTTTCCATCGATGGCGAGGTGGTGTCGGACGCGGCTGGACATACGGAAGCTGAGCGGAGGTCGGTTGGTTTCGTATTGCAGGATTACGCCCTATTTCCTCATTTGACCGCTCTCGAAAATGTTCTCTTCGGAATACCCGATCGAAAAACTTCCGAGGCTCGAACCAGGGCTGAGGGCTTGCTGGACGATGTCGGGTTGGTTGATCGCGTGGACTCGATGCCTCACACGCTCAGCGGCGGGGAGCAGCAGCGCGTGGCGCTCGCCCGGGCGATGGCCAGGTCGCCGAGGGTCATGCTGCTGGATGAACCATTTTCGAGTCTCGATGCTCAGCTGCGAGCAGGTGTTCGTGAGACGACCCTGCGAATCCTTCGAGAGGCCGGTGTCGCGACGGTCATGGTTACCCATGATCCCGCGGAGGCTCTCTCCTGTGGCGATCGTGTCAGCATCCTGCGAGGCGGTAAAATGATTCAGACTGGCAGCCCCGAGGCGATCTACCACCAGCCATCAGGGCGGGAAGCCGCGGAGACCTTCGGGGTGATCAACCGCCTAGGCGGCGAGAGGAAGGGAGATCGCATCAGGACCTCGATAGGGGAGGTGGAGCTCTCTACGCAGGACCCGGATCATCCCGACACCATTCTTCTGCGCCCGGAACAGCTTATCCTGGTTGCGTCAGAGGAGGGAGGCTGCAGGATCGATCGGATCTTCCCGGAGGGTTCAACCACCCTGTACCTTGTTCAAACAGCGGAAGATGAGCGGCTCTATGTCCGCATGCTGTCAACCGAGACACTGCCGGCGGATTCGCCTGTAGCCGTTCGGCTGCGTTGATGCATAATCCTGTCATGATAGAGACTCACGAGATCAAGGCGGTACAGGAAGCCTGGGGAAAGGCGGTGGTCGCCGTAGGTGCCGCGCCTACATGGGAAGAGGCCCGGTCCCTTGCGGTCAAGCTCGCCGAAGAGCTCTACGCCATCGATGGCGGAGAGCTCCTGTTCTGTCCCACCAAGGCGTCGGTAAATCAGTTCAGGGCGAGCCTGAAGGATGTTCTTTCCTATTTCGTTGGCCGCGATCCCGACCACGAAGAGGATGCCGGCTTCGCCCTGGAGCCCTGGTCCTCGGTTCGCTTTGAGAACGCGGGCATCATCGAGCGCGAAGACGTCGGGATCGCCATGGGCAACTATTTCTTCGGGCGGGCCGATGGTTCGGAGCTCAAGGT
This sequence comes from Planctomycetes bacterium UBA1662, assembly GCA_002320775.1. Classification (GTDB taxonomy): domain Bacteria; phylum Planctomycetota; class UBA8108; order UBA8108; family UBA8108; genus UBA8108. The sequence continues at coordinate 7,869 of DCKY01000062.1, read as the reverse complement.
GGAGTATTCCTTCGTCTATGTGCGCGGAGCCGCCGGGGAGCTCAGGATCCAGCTCCATCATTCGGCGCTTCCTTACCAGGCCTGATCGGCTTGCCAGGTGGCTTCTTCGCCCCCGAGGCCTTCTTCTTTTTAGGTGGGGGAGCCTTTTTTCGCGCGGCCCTGCCGAAGTAATCGAAGGAGTCGAAGCGAACGCCGGCGCTGTCTCCAGCCCTTGGGTCGTTCGTGTTTTTCATCCAGGCTTCCAGGCGGCTGGACAGCTCGCGTTTCTTTTCGGCGTAGGCCTTGTCGGCCGCCACGTTGTTTACCTGGTGGGGATCCTTATCGAGATCGTAGAGCTCCTCGGCCGGCCGCTTGAGAAAGCCCAGCTCGAAGAATGGCCGGATCTCCGGCTTGTCCTTTTGCGAGAGGATCAGCTCCTTGATCGGCGTGTTGTCGATATCGCCATAGGGCCCGACCGCCCAGTGCGTTTTCGGATCGCCAGCCGCCCAGAGGTCGGGCTCGATGTTGCGAACATAGAGATGCTGTTTGGTTCGGATGGCACGACATGGATAGGAGCGGTTTCCGGCGCGGACGTTGGCATGTCGTTCGCGCTCGAGGAAGACCGCGCTTCGCCAGGGGGATTCGCCGCCGGTGACCAGGGGCAGGAAGTCTTTCCCGGTCATCTCTTTCAGCGCAGGAAGGCCGGCCGCGGCGAGGAAGGTGGGAGCGAAATCTTCAAAGCTGATGAATTCATCGAGAGACTGGCCTCCCTCGATCCGTCCGGGCCACTGTACGGCCATGGGCACCCGGGTTCCGGCGTCGTAGACGTTGGCCAGGCCTCGCGGCATCTGCCAGCCGTTGTCGCCGACCATCATCACGAGAGTGTTGGCGAGTCGCCCCCGGCGCTTCAGCAGGGCCAGCAGCTGGCCACATTCGTGGTCAAAGCGTTGAACCTCGGCGTAGTAATCGACGATGGTGTTTCGAACCACCGGGTGATCGGGAACATAGGGCGGCACCTTCACCTTCGAGGGGTCGAGGCCCGCGCGGAAGTCGTCGCCGCGATTCCAGGGCTGGTGGGGGTCGTGAGAGCCGAACCAGAAGCAGAAGGGCTTACCGGCGGGGGCCTTGTCGAGGAAGTCGGCGAAGCTCTTGTACTTTTTACCCGCGGGATTCTGGCTGGAGTGTTTCTTTCCCTTGTAAAATCCCGGTCCCCAGCCCTTGATCGTATAGCCGGTGGTGTAGCCGTTTTTCGCCAGGAGCTGCGGGTAGACCGGAAGCCTGGCCGGGAACCGCCCCCAGAGGTTCGCCGCCTGGCCGAGGCGATGCATGGCCTGGCCGGTCAGGAGCACAGCGCGCGCGGCCGAGCAGGACGGCACCTGGCAGAAGGTGTAGTTGAAGAGCGCCCCGTTTTTCGCGATGCGATCGAAGGTCGGGGTGCTGACGGAACTGTCACCGCAGGCGCTCGCGTGCGGCCAGGCCCAGTTGTCAGCCAGCAGCAGCAGTATGTTGGGCTGGTTTTTCCGGGGCTCCCCGAAGCAGGTCGTCCCGCAGAGGCAGCTGGCCACGAGGGCAAGTGAGGCGATTTTCAGATACAGACCACGCAGAGGCTCGGTTTTGTTCATGGCTTGTTTCCTGGTGAAGAAGGGGATTTCCCCCGGGCCTCCAGTATAGCTGGAACATCGTCTCTTCAGACCAGAAATGGGTTTCCAGGAATAGTCGAGTTGTTGAAAAAAACACTCCCCGTAAGGAAACATCTTCGTGACAATGTTTCCTGTCCCGGTGGACCTCCGCCGACGCCGGGATGATCTCTGAGGCGGATAGGCTCGACAGAGGAAGGAATCCACCTGATGTTTCACCTGAGATCTCTCCCGGCGGTTTTTCTTTCGCTCTTTTTCCTCGGCTCGGCGGTGGCCGGCGACGGCTACACCGTGGTGGTCTCGAAGCAGACCAACGCCGTGGCCGACTGGGGGCGGGTGGTGAAGACCCTGGTCGCGAAGCATGACGCGGAACTGCTTGTTTTTGATGGCGCGGTAAGCGAGTCGATCGACGGGTTGAGAAAGCGGTTCCCACGCTACACCTGTTTTGTCGCGACCCCGAAAGAGGCCACGGGAGCCTTTGTCGCCGAGGTTCATCGGTTGACTAGAAAGCTTGATGAGGATCCCTACACCGACACGCTCTGGGGGATCCTGACAGGCTACGATGCGAAAAACGCCCTGGCTATCGCGCAACACCAGACACCCCTTACCGTTCGCAAGGTGGCATCCGGAACCGAGCTCGCCCTCGAGTGCTGTGTCGAGGGGCTCTGGTATGACGAGCTGGTGAAGAACAAGATGGTGCGCAAGAAACCGGGAGGTGTTGCTGAACAGCTTCGCGGGCCCGATGACACAACCGAGGTGCTCGTCGATACGCTCAACCGCTACAAGACCGATCTCTTTGTGACCTCGGGGCACGCCACGGAGCGTGATTGGATGATCGGCTTTCGTTACCGAAACGGCTTCTTCAAGTCGCAGGGCGGGCAGATCTTTGGTGAGGACACGAGCAAGCGGCGCATCGAGATCGACTCGCCGAACCCCAAGGTCTATCTGCCGATCGGTAACTGCCTGATGGGGAACATCAACGGGCCGGATGCCATGGCGCTGGCCTGGATGAATGACGCCGGCGTGAAGCAGATGCTTGGCTACACCAAGCCGACCTGGTTCGGCTACGGGGGTTGGGGGGTGCTCGATTATTTCATTGAGCAGCCGGGCCGCTACACCCTGACCGAGGCCTTCTTCGCCAACCATCACGCCCTGGTGCAGCGCCTGGGCGTGCCGACCACCAGCAAGGGTGACAAGCGGGGGCTGGCTTTTGATCGCGATGTGGTCGCCTTCTATGGCGACCCGGCCTGGTCCGCCAGGATGGCTCCCGGCAAGCTGGCCTACGGGCAGAAGCTCTCTTTTGCCGATGGCGCCTACACCTTCGAGCTTGAGCCGCTGCAGGGTGAAAAGAGCTTCGCTACGGTCAACTCCAACGGTTCCCAGCGAGGCGGACGGCCGTTCGTCGCCTTCCTTGGGCACAGGGTAAAGGACATCGAGGTGCTCGAGGGCAAGGAACTGCGGCCGGTGGTCGCGGATGATTTTATCCTGGTTCCCCGCCCGGTGAAATGTGACCCGGAGAGGGATTACCGGGTCGTCTTTCGCGCTACGAGGATTCAATGAGAGGCCTGACGCCCCCTGTCTTTGACTCGCGGTTTCTCACCGCCTTGGCCCTGGTCGGTCTTTGCCAGGCTTCGGTCCGGGCCCAGGTGGATTACAACAGGGACGTTCTTCCGATCCTTGCCAGCAAGTGCTACGCCTGTCATGGAGTGGATGAAAAGCAGCGCAAGGCGAAGCTGCGTCTTGATGTGAAGGAGGTCGCCTTCGCCGAGCGCGATGGTGTGCGCGCGATCGTCCCGGGGAAGCCGGGCGAGAGCGCCCTGGTCAGCCGGATCTTTTCAGCTGAAAAGGGCGAGGTTATGCCGCCTCCCGGTAAAGGGAGAACTCTCAGCGATGCTGAGAAAACGATTCTCAGGGAATGGGTGGCCGAAGGGGCTGTGTATCGTGAACATTGGGCCTTCAGTAAACCCTCGAGGCCTGAGGTTCCGAAGGCGGTCGACTGGGCGGCCAACGAGGTGGACCGCTTTATCCTCGCCGGGCTCGAGGCGAGAGGGCTGGATCCGCAGTCGCCCGCATCGAAGGAAGAGCTGCTGCGCCGGGCGACCCTCGACCTGACCGGCCTGCCGCCGACCATCGAGGAGCTCGACGCCTTTCTCTCTGACAAGACACCCGGAGCCTATGAGAGGGAGGTCGATCGGCTCCTGGCATCTCCTCGATTCGGTGAGCGCCTGGCCGCCTGGTGGCTTGACGGGGCGCGCTATGGTGACAGCCATGGCTATGACAACGACCTCGAGAACAGCCAGTGGCCTTGGCGGGACTGGGTGATCCGGTCGTTTAACGCCAACAAGCCCTTCGATGAGTTCACCATCGAGCAACTCGCCGGGGACCTGCTCGACAAGCCGACCAACGACCAGTTGATCGCCACCGGCTTCAACCGGAACCATCGCATCAACACCGAGGGAGGCGCGATCGATGAGGAGTGGCGTACCGAGTATGTTATCGACAGGGTCGAGACCATGGGGACGGTCTGGATGGGCCTGAGCCTGGGCTGCGCCCGCTGTCATGAGCACAAGTACGATCCCCTGAGCCAGGAAGAGTTCTACCAGCTCTTCGCCTTCTTCAACAACCTGGAGGAGAAGGGCTTTATCAACAACCTGCGGGGAAGCGCTGAGCCCCGGGTGGCCTACAAGGCCAACCCCAAGGTGCAGGTCATGATCATGAGAGAAAAGGAAAAGCCCCGCGTTACGAGGATTCTCGTGGGCGGGCAGTACGACGCGCCCGGGGATGAGGTCCAGCCCGGGCTGCCCGCCTTCCTGCCGCCTCTGCCGCCGGGGGAGAAGATGGGGCGCCTGGGGTTGGCGCGCTGGCTGGTCAGCGGAGAGCATCCTCTCACCGCGCGAGTCCTGGTGAACAGGATCTGGGAACAGTTCTTCGGCTCCGGAATCGTCAAGAGCGTCGAGAACCTGGGGGTCCAGGCTGAGTGGCCCAGCCACCCGGAGTTGCTGGACTGGCTGGCGGTTGATTTTTCTAGCGGAGGCTGGGACCTGAAGGCCTTCATCCGGAAGCTGGTCCTGAGCTCGACCTATCGCCAGAGTCACGTCGTTGATGCGAAGAGACTGCGGCTCGATCCCGAGAACCGCCTCCTGTCCCGGGGCCCGAGGCTCCGCCTGCAGGCGGAGATGGTGCGGGACCAGGCCCTGGCGCTTTCAGGGCTCCTGGTCGAGCGGGTCGGGGGACCAAGCGTCAAACCCTACCAGCCCGCCGGTCTCTGGGAGGAGGTTGAGAAGCGGGGTAAGTTCAAACGCGGCAATGGCCAGGATCTCTACCGTCGGAGCCTCTACACTAATATTCGCAGAACGGTGGCGCCACCGAGCATGCTGCTTTTTGATATGCCGAGCCGCGAGGTCTGCACGGTTCAGCGCGCTCGCACGAACACGCCCCTGCAGGCCCTCGCCCTGATGAACGAGGTGACCTATGTCGAGGCGGCGAAAAAATTCGCCGAAAGGATGATGGGGCAGGGCGCCTCAGTCGGGGAGCGGATCGCCTGGGGGTTCCGCAGCGCCACCCAGCGAGTGCCAGATGAAGAAGAGCTCCGGGTTCTGCTGGCGGGATACGGGCGCCGCCTCGAGCGATTCAAGGCGTCACCCCAGAGCGCCGCGAAGCTTCTTGGACGGGGGGAGGCGAAGGTCTCTGAGAAGCTCAGTCCGGTTGAGCTCGCGGCCATGACGACGGTGGCCGGGGTTCTTCTTAACCTTGACGAGGTGATCAATAAATGAGCCTGGGAGAAGGGATGCGGATGTTTGAAACGGAGAAAACGAAGCTCCAACGCAGGGCCTTCCTGAAGGCGTCGGCACATGGGTTCGGCGCGGCCGCCCTGGGTTCCCTGCTGGCGGGGGAGGCTCTTGGCGCCGACTCGATTCTCGATAAGCCGCACCACCAGCCGAAGGCCAAGCGGGTGATCTACCTGTTTCAGTCTGGCGGCCCCTCGCAGCTTGATCTTTTCGACCCCAAGCCGGGCCTCGAGAAGCTTGCCGGCAAGCAGCTGCCGGATTCGATTCGCGGCAGCCAGCGCATCACGACGATGACCTCCGGCCAGAAGACCTTGCCGGTCCTGCCCTCCCAATACGGTTTCAGGCCCCATGGCGAGAGTGGGCTGTCTCTCAGCGACCAGCTGCCCCGCCTCGCCGGGGTGGCCGATGAGCTCTGCCTCGTTCGTTCCATGCACACCGAGGCAATCAACCATGACCCGGCCATCACCTTTTTCCAGACCGGCTCGCAGCTCGCCGGGCGGCCGAGCATCGGCTCCTGGCTTGCCTACGGCCTTGGGGCGCTCAACAGGGACCTGCCCGCCTACGTGGTTCTGACCTCCAGGGGAGGCGCCAGCGATGCCCAGCCGCTCTACAGCCGGCTCTGGGACTCAGGTTTTCTGCCGAGTGAGCACTCGGGGGTGAAATTTCGCAATACCGGCGACCCAGTCTATTACCTTTCCAACCCGCCCGGAATCGATGGGCCGCTTCGGCGCGACATGCTCGATGACATCGTCGGGCTGAACAGGAGACGCCAGGGAGTGGTGGGGGACCCGGAGATCGAGGCCAGGATCGCTCAATACGAGCTGGCCTTCAGGATGCAGTCGAGCGTTCCAGAGTTGTCAGATGTCTCGGGCGAGCCGGATAAGGTTCTCGATCTCTACGGGCCCAATGTTCGCAAGCCGGGGTCCTTCGCCAGGAATTGTCTTCTGGCGAGGAGGCTCGCCGAGCGCGATGTTCGCTTTATCCAGCTCTTCCACATGGGCTGGGATCACCACTTCAAGCTCGAGCAGGACCTGCCGCGCCAGTGCTCCGACACGGACCAGGCCACCGCCGGCCTGATCACTGATCTCAAACAGCGCGGCCTGCTAGAGGACACGCTGATCGTCTGGGGAGGAGAGTTCGGGCGAACGGTCTATGCCCAGGCTCCCGAAAAGCAGCGCGGCCGCGACCATCATCCGCGTTGCTTCACGACGATGCTCGCCGGGGCGGGGGTGAAAAAGGGCCATGTCCATGGAAGCACCGACGACTTCTCTTACAACGTCGCCGAGGATCCGGTCCACGTTCACGATCTCAACGCGACGATCCTGCACCTGCTGGGGATCGACCATGAAAGACTCCTGTTCAAGTACCAGGGGCGGCAGTATCGACTGACTGATGTCCACGGCGAGGTGGTGCGCGGCATCCTCTCCTGATGGTTTCAGCCCGGGAGTGAAATGAGATGATTTTCCCGAAAGGGCAATGATCGAAAATCCGGAAGTGGATAGAATCATACGCTCTGGATGAACAACCGTCACCGCGCCATGGAAAGCCCGATGAAAAGAACCGGAAGAATTGCCGTTGGCTCTATGCTCTTTGCAGTTGTGGTCCTCTGCGCCGCGGGCTCCGTCCGGGCGAAGACACCCTTCAAGCTCTCAGGGGATGACGTGGTCGTTTTCGCGGGAGGAGCCAACATGCTCTACCTGCAGCAGGCCGGCCATCTCGAGGCGATCATCACGAAGGCCGCCGCGCCGGCGAAGGCCAGGTTTCGCGACCTGTCCTGGGAAGCCGATACGGTCTTCCGCCTCGGCAGCGACATCGAGCGCTGGCGCAAGGACGGCTTCGGCCGCCGTGATGAGCAGTTCAAGCGCGTTGGCGCGACGGTTTTCATCGCGCAGTTTGGCCAGCTCGAGTCCCTCGAAGGTGCCGCCGGTGTCGCTCGCTTCCGCGAGGCCTACGGCAAGCTCCTCGATGCCTTCAGCAGGCAGGCGCGCCTGGTCGTCCTGGTAACCCCGCCTCCCTTCGAGAAACCTCCAAGCGAGCTCATTCCTGACCTGAGCCTTCGAAACGCCGACCTGGCTCTTTACGTGAAGGCTACCAGGGAGCTTGCCGAAGAGCGGAAGCTGCTCTTTGTCGACCTCTTCACCGGCGCGAAGGGTGGCCTGATGGACAACGGGATGCACGTCACTCCCGGGGCCCAGGTGAAGGTGGCCCATGCCATCGCCGACCAGCTCGGGGTGAAGATCCCCGCCGCCGCCGTGCTCGAGCCGCTGCGCCAGGCCGTTGTCGAGAAACATCGGCTCTGGTACGACTACTGGCGCCCGGCAAACTGGAAGCTTCTCTATGGAGATGACTCTCGCCGCGTCTTTACCCGTGGCGGCAAGGACTACATACCTTTCCGCGAGGAGTGGAAGAGGTTGCTGCCGCTGATCGACAAGGCGGATCAACGGGTCTGGGCGGTCGCCTCAGGC
>DCKY01000082.1:3644-6730 GCA_002320775.1 Planctomycetes bacterium UBA1662 | reverse complement strand
ACACAATTTCTTGCGCAGGGAGCGGATATGCACATCGATATTTCGATTCGACACCACGACATCGTCCCCGACGGCAGGCTCCAAGAGCTGGGACCGGCTGTAGACCCTGCCCGGATGAGAGGCGAGGTAGTAGAGAAGGCGGAACTCCGTGGCGGTAAAATCAACCGTCTCTCCGCAACAGAGGACCGCGTGCCGGTCGGGCTCGATAACCAGGTCTCCCACAGAGATCCGCTTTTCTCCGGTAATGTCCTGCTGGAGGTTTGTCCGCCTCAGCATGGCCTTGACCCGGGCGACGAGCTCCCGGACCTTGAAGGGCTTGGGAATGTAATCATCCGCCCCGACACCCAGCCCGAGAACGACATCGATCTCCTCACCCTTCGCTGTAACCATGATGATGGGTATCAGCCTCGTGCTGTCATCCTCCTTCAGGTTGCGACAGATCTCGACTCCATCCATCCCCGGCAACATGATGTCGAGCAGCACGAGATCGGGCTTGTCTTTCCTCGCTCGCTTGAGACCCTCGAGGCCATCCATGCAGGAGATGACCTCGTAGCCCTCCTGCTCGAGGTTGTACTGGATGACATCCAGGATATCTTCCTCATCTTCTACAACCAGCACCGTGTACTTACTCAAAAGTGAAAGTCCAATAGCTACTGGGAGCTAACGAGGAAAGGGGGAGCATGGTTTGCTTGACACCGCTACCCACTAGGTGAATCATCAACTCTCTGCAGAGTTCATCAAACTCAACCAAGTCTATGAAAACAGAAATCAGCTGGCTGGGTAATCCGAAAAAATGAGAAATTTCCGGGTCATAAGCATACCTTTACAAAGTGGACTCACGGCCCTCACCTCCCTGGTGCTTTGCCTGATTTTCTTCCCCGCTGGCGCCCAGGCCGAAGATGACAACCCTGCCACGGAACGCCCGGAGGAGGCTCTCACCTTCAAGAAAATCTACGCCACCCTGGACAACAACAGCTGCCTCCGTTGCCACAACGAGAAGAAGCGAAAAGGAGGGCTCGACCTGACAACCGCCGCCTCGGTCCTGCAGGGAGGCGAGTCAGGGCCCGCCATTATCCCGGGGCAACCGGACAAAAGCCTGATGATCCAGCTCATCAGCAAGGGAGAGATGCCTCCGGGGAAAAAGTTCGGACGAGTAGCCCCCAGCGGAGTGAAACGTTTACGTGCCTGGATCAAGGACGGCGCGCGAAGCCGCGAACATCCCGAAGGCGCGCCCGTGGCGCGAAAAGTCACAGAACACCAGATTACCCCGATTTTCCTTCTTCGGTGCACCGTCTGCCACGGCGGCAGAAAAAAGGAGGCCGGCCTCGATCTTCGCAGCCGCGAGAGCATGATCAAGGGTGGAAAATCCGGGCCCGCGATGGTTCCCGGAAAACCCGATGAGAGCCTGATCGTCAGGAAGATCCGGGCCGCCGAGATGCCGCCCGCCCGCAAGCTGGTCGAGGTGAGCGTCAAGTTCATGCGCCCCAGCGAGCTTCAATTGCTGGAGGGCTGGATCCGCGCCGGGGCCCCGGAAAAGGCGAAGGAACCTCCGGAGCGCAACCCTGTCGTTGACGAAAAGGACCGGGACTTCTGGTCTTTCCGGCCGCTTCAAAAAATAAAGATTCCTGAGCCGAAAAAAAAGGAACGGATCCGAAACCCGGTAGACTCCTTCATCGAAGCCCGCATGGAGAAAGCAGGACTCCAGCTCGCCCCGGATGCCGGACGGTTGACCCTGCTGCGGCGGGCCTCTTTCGACCTGCTGGGGCTCCCCCCCCGCCCCGAAGATATCGAAGCGTGGCTCGCCGATGACAAGCCCGGCGCCTGGGAACGCCTCGTGGACCGCCTGCTCGAGTCGCCGCGCTACGGTGAGCGCTGGGGGCGGCACTGGCTGGATGTCGCGGGCTATTCCGATTCCGAAGGCGGCCAGCACGCCGACCGGATTCGCCCGCAGAACTGGCGCTACCGCGACTATGTCATCCGGTCCTTCAACGAGGACAAGCCCTACGACCGGTTCCTCCTCGAACAGCTCGCCGGCGATGAGCTCGCCGACTACCGCGGCCCCGAAGGGATTTCCGATAAGGTCTATTCAAACCTCATCGCCACAGCCTTTCTGCGCCAGTCAGTGGATGGAACCTATGCCAACATCACGAATTTCGTCCCCGACCGCCTGGAGGTCATCGACAACGCGATCGAAACGGTCGGCTCCTCGCTCCTGGGCCTGACCCTCCACTGCGCCCGCTGTCATTCACATAAATTCGACCCGATCCCCCAGCGCGACTACTATCGCCTGGCGGCCACCTTCAAGGGCGCCCTGGATGAACACGACTGGCTGAAGCCGAACGGGGACGCGGGCAGCGGACGCTACCTCTCCGTTCTCCCTGAAAGCATACTCGCGAAATGGAAGACCGAAAGCGCCGCCATCGTTGCGCAGGTCGACCAGCTCAGGAAAGAGCTGGCGGAAAAGAGGAAAAAACGGTCGTCAGAGCTGGGAATCGCGCCCGGAGAGCTTGAAAAGAAAGATGCTGATTTCAAGAAAGCCGTCGACAGCGCCAACGAACGTATCAAAGAGCTCGAGAAGAAAAAGCCCGAGAAGCCCCTGGTGCGCGCGCTGTGGGACAGGGGTACACCCTCTCCGACCTACCTGCTCAAAAGAGGCAGCTACCTGACTCCCGGACGGCCGGTCAAGGCCGGTGTTCTCTCCGCTCTCAGCGAGAAGGGAAAGCCTTTTCGGCCGACCCCTCCCTGGGAAGGAGCCGCCTCCACCGGCAGACGCCTGGCCTTCGCGCGCTGGCTCACCAGCCCGAATCATCCCCTCACCGCCAGGGTGATGGTCAACAGGATCTGGAAACATCACTTCGGCCGGGGAATCGTCAACACCCTGGATAATTTCGGGAAAACAGGCGCGAGGCCCACCCATCCCGGCCTCCTCGACTGGCTGGCTTCCCGGTTTATCGAGGACGGCTGGAGCATCAAGAAGATGCACCGGCTGCTGATGAGCTCCTCGGCCTACAGGCAGTCTTCTGTTGTTTCGGCCCTCCAGGAAAAGAAGGATCCCGAGAACCGGCTCTTCTCGAGAATGCCGCTGA
>DCKY01000082.1:0-3282 GCA_002320775.1 Planctomycetes bacterium UBA1662 | reverse complement strand
ATCCTCAGTGTCGCCGGGCGCCTCGACCTGACGCCCTTCGGAACAGCCGACGCCGTTGAAAAACGCGGTGACGGCCTGGTGACCTCGAAGACACGTACCGGCAAAGAATCAGACGGCTGGAGGCGCAGCATCTATGTCCTGCAGCGGCGCACCCAGAGACTCACGATCCTCGACAATTTCGACCTTCCGCAGATGAACCCCAACTGCACGGAGCGAAATGAATCCGTCGTCGCCCCCCAGGCCCTGCACCTGCTCAACAATAAGAGAATCCATCAGCTCGCGGGCATCTTCGCCGCCCGGGTCCTCGAGGAGGCGGGTCCGGAAAAGGAAAAACAGGTCAGGCGCGCCTACCTGCTTGCCGCCTCACGGCCCCCGGAGAAGGAGGAACTCGAATCAGCCCTGGCCGGGCTCGAAGCGCTCGAGAAAAAATGGCTGGCGCAGGAGAAGGCCGGGGAGGAGAGTACCGCCTCACGCCGGGCACTGGAAAATTTCTGCCACGCATTGATCAATTCGGCCTCATTCCTTTACATCGACTGAAACCATGCAACCGGAAAACACATCCCGACATCAACAGGCGCCCGGAGCGCTCAGCCGGAGAAACTTCTTCGACCGGGTGGGTACCGGCCTGCAGGGCGCGGCTCTCGCCTCTCTGCTTTCCGCCGACCTCTACGGCGAGGAGACCGAAAGCCACCGGCGGAACCTCCCGGTAGGACTCGATGCGCGCAGGCCGCACCATGAACCGGCGGCGAAATCGGTTATCCAGCTGTTCATGCACGGCGGCCCGAGCCAGATGGATCTCTTCGATCCGAAACCCGAACTCCAGAAGCGCCATGGCGAATCCTATTTCGACAAGATCGCCGGTGAGGTGGAGAACCCCGCGGCCGCCGGCGCCCTGTTCAAGAGCCCGTATAAATTCTCAAAACACGGCGCCTCGGGGATGGACTTCTCGGAGCTGCAGCCTCATCTCAGCCGGCATGCCGATGACATCTCCCTGATCCGCTCGATGCAGACCACCAACCTGACCCACGAGCCGGCCCTGTGGAAGATCTCCTGCGGCAGGATGCTGACAGGGCTGCCGACCCTTGGCGCCTGGATCACCTACGGCCTGGGGACCGAAAACCGCAACCTCCCGGCCTACGTGGTGCTCGATGACCCCAAGGGACTCCCGGTCAACCATCACCAGAACTGGCAATCCGGCTTTCTCTCGCCCCTCTACCAGGGAACCCGCTTCCGCTCAACCGGCTCCCCGATCCTCAACCTGAAACCCGAGTTCAAGGAGCCTGAGGGCATCACCCGCCAGGAGCGCGACCTGATCGCCCGGCTCGACCGGATCCACAAGAGCCGCAGACCGGCGCAGCCGCAGCTGGGAGCGAGGATCTCGAGCTATGAGCTCGCGGCGAGGATGCAGCTGGAGGCGTCCGACGCTCTCGACATCAACCGTGAAAATAAAAAGACCCGGGAGATGTACGGAATCGGCAAGGACCCCACCGACTCCTACGGAAAGCGCTGCCTCATCGCCCGGCGGCTGGTTGAGCGCGGAGTGCGATTCGTTCAGCTCTTTCTCGAATTCCAGGTCTGGGACCATCACACGCAGATCTTCAAGGGACTCAAGTCGGCCTGCGCAAGGACCGACCAGCCCATCGCCGCCCTGCTTCGGGATCTCAAGGAGAGGGGGCTCCTCGATTCAACCCTGGTGGTCTGGGGCGGAGAGTTCGGCCGCCTGCCGATCGCCCAGCTCGGTGACAATAAGAGCGAGAAGAACGCCGGGCGGGATCACAACAAGAACGCGATGTGCACCTGGATGGCCGGCGGCGGAGTCAAGGGGGGTGCCATCCACGGCGCGACCGACGAGCTCGGCTTCTCAGCGGTCAAGGACCGAGTCACCGTGCAGGACTGGCACGCGACGATCCTCCACCAGCTGGGCCTCCACCACGAAAAGCTGACCTACAATCGCAACGGCTTCGAGGAGAAACTCACCGGCACCTTCGAGGCGAGGATCATCCGGGACATCCTCGCCTGAGCGCCCTCGGGGACCTGGAAAAACAGCGGCGGCGTCCGCAATTATTTCCACCCGCGACTCAAAGTCTGTAACATGGGCGGACCTTCTGAAGACCGGATGCCTTGTCCGGTCTCTTTCATGATCCTCTAACCCAGGGAAACTCAAATGAATCGCAAAAGCGCCCTTGTCTGCGCGACCGCAGCTTTAACCGCGACCCTCGCACTCGGCATCCTTGCCCAGGACTACACCACGCTGCCTCCCGAGGCCGGCTCGACGGAAAAGAAGATTCGCGCCTCGAAGACAAGCCTGGCCACCGCCATAGCTACCGCTGAAAAGAGCGCCGGAGGCGTAGCCCATAGCGCGGCGATGAAGCTCGATGCCGAGAAGCCCTCGGTGGAGGTAACCATCTACGGCGGAGGCAAGCAGACCCGGGTGAGCATCGATGCGAACACCGGCAAGGTAGCCTCGAGCTCCGTGGTGCCGCGCTATCCCGGGGACCCTGTAACCGGCGAGCCCGTAACAACCAAGACTGGTCTGCAGTACTACGACATCAAGGTCGGCAAGGGCGCCTCGCCAAAACCCACCTCGGCCTGTACCGTTCACTACAGCGGCTGGCTCGTCGATGGCACCATGTTTGACAGCTCCGTCAAACGCGGTCAGCCCGCGACCTTCCCCCTGAACCGGGTCATCCCCGGGTGGACCGAAGGAGTTGGAGGCATGAAGCCAGGCGGCAAGCGCAAGCTCATCATCCCGTATGCCTCGGCCTATGGCGAGGGCGGCAGGCCCCCGGTCATCCCGCCCAAGGCGACCCTGATCTTCGACGTCGAGCTCATCAGCTTCAAAGACGAGTAAGGCAAAGGCGCGGCAGGCCGCTACTCGAGCTGGGTGGCGGCCTCCATCAGCTTCTCCTCGGTGGCCTCCTCGCGGGTGAACTCCCCGGTGAGACGACCCTCGCAGAAAACGATGATGCGGTCGCAGACGGTCAGGAGCTCAGGAAGCTCGCTGGAGGTGAGAAGGATGCCGAGACTCTCCCGGCACAGGCTGTCCATCAGGCGGTAGAGCTCCGCCTTGGCCCCGACGTCGACTCCGCGGGTGGGATCGTCAAGGAGCAGGACCTTCGGATCGGTGCGCAGCCAGCGGGCGATGATGGTCTTCTGCTGGTTGCCGCCGCTGAGACTGGTTACCTGGGCCTCGGGACCGGCGGTCTTGATCGCCAGCTGGCTGATCGATTCTTCGGCGGCGGCGGCCTCCTTGCGCCGGTCAATCTGCCGAAGCGGCATGGA
>DCKY01000267.1 GCA_002320775.1 Planctomycetes bacterium UBA1662 | reverse complement strand
TGACCTTGTACATTCCGATGGTAAAACGGCGGCGAAGGCCTGTGAGCTTCTCAAGAGCTACAGGGACAGGCGGTTCTTTCTTGGTGTCGGTTTCGTCCGTCCCCACGTCCCCTTTGTCGCTCCCCGGCCTTACTATGAGCCCTATCCCCACAAGGAGATGGTTCTGCCGAAGAAGCTCAAGGGTGACTGGGACGACATTCCGAAGCCCGGCATCAATTACAAGACCAGCAAGAACATGAAGATGAACGTCGTCCGGCAGAAGAAGGCCGTCGCCGCCTATTTTGCCTCGGTGGCCTACATGGATGCCCAGGTCGGCAAGGTGCTGAAGGCGCTCAAGGAGAATGGCCTGGAAGAGAACACCATCGTGATCTTTACCAGTGACCACGGCTACCACCTCGGGGAGCATGATTTCTGGGCGAAGGTCAGCCTGCTGGAAGAGTCCACCCGGGTGCCGCTTATCATTCACGTTCCCGGCAAGAAGCCGGCTGTCTGCAACTCTTTTGCCGAGCTGCTCGATCTCTACCCGACCATCTCGAGCCTCTGCGGCCTGGATGTTCCGGCTCGCCTACAGGGCAAGGATCTCGCCCCGGTCTTCGATGACCCGTCCCACAGCGTTCGCGATGCGGCCTTCAGCGTGAATGGAAAAGGTTTCCTGATGAGGGAGGATCGCTGGGCCTATATCGAGTACGGCAAGAACGGATCGAAAGGGGCGGAGCTCTTTGATATGGAGAAGGATCCCGCCCAGTTCACCAACCTGGCGAAGCGGCCGGCCCACCGCAAGACGGTGGCTCGCCTGAAGGCGAAGCTCAAGGGAAAGCTCAGGGCGGTTCGGGATAACGACCTCGGCCTCAAGTACTGAGCGCCTATTTGCCCGGCCGGGTTCTCCCGTCGGCGAGAATCTTTTCAAGCTGCGCGACCATTCGCTTCGCCACCTCGGGCTTCTTCTCGTAGAGGTTCTTCCTTTCCCGGCGGTCTTCGCCGAGGTTGAAGAGCAGGTAGCGGGGCACCTTTGTATTGGCCAGCTTCTTTTCGACCACCTTGTTGCGGGCGGTCTTCTTGTCGTAGCGGTGCAGTTTCCAGTCACCAACCTTGAGGGCGTAGGTGCCGTTGTTGCCGTTGTTCTGCTGGACGAGATGGTCGCGCCCCCTGGCGCCCTTCTTTCCCAGCAGGGCATCGAGGACATTGAAGCTGTCAAGACAGGCGCCCTCGGGAAGAGTCGCGGCCCCCAGGGCGGCAAGGCTCGCGGGGAGGTCGATCGTGCAGACCATCTCAGCGCTGGTTGCGGGTGAGATCCGGCCTTTCCAGCGGGTGATGAATGGCGTGCGGGTGCCACCCTCGTAGACACTGTACTTGCCACCGGCGTAGGGTCCGGCTGCACGATGCTTGCCGTTTTTCTCGACGGCTCCATCCTTGTAGCCGTCATCGAGGACCGGACCGTTGTCAGAGCAGAAGATAACGAGAGTTTTTTCCGCAAGCTTGAGGCGGTCGAGCGCTTTCATCAATTCCCCGACGCACCAATCCAGCTGGACGATGGCGTCCCCTCGGAAGCCCAGCTTCGTTTTTCCGTGGAAGCGTTCGTGGGGCATGCGGGGTACGTGGATGTCGTGTGAAGAGAAGAAGAGGAAGAAGGGCTTGTCCTTGTTCTTTTCCATGAAGGCGACGGATTTTTCGACCCACTTGTCGGCGAGGTCTTCGTCGCGAAACCTGGCCTTGTGTCCACCGGTGTAGAAGCCGATCCGGCTGATGCCGTTGTGGATGGTGGCGTTGTGACCGTGGGACCAGTCCATCTTGAGCGTGTCACGATGGGTTCTGCCGGTGGGGTGGTCAGGGCTGGGTTTTTTTCTTCCGACCCAGAGCGGGTCCTTCGGGTCGAGGTTCGGCACCCGGTGATCATGGACGTAGACCTGGGGTACCCGGTCATTGGTGGTTGGCAGAAGGAAGCAGGTGTCAAAGCCGATCTCGAGCGGCCCTGGTTTCAGCTCTCCATTCCAGTCCGGGCCCTTTTCGCCGCCGAGGCCGAGGTGCCATTTTCCGATGACAGCCGTTTCGTAGTCGGCGCGTTGCAGGATCGAAGCGACAGTCTCTGTTCCCGGCTTGATGACGGCCGGGGCGCTGGGCGGGGCAATGCCGGTGCCTTTGCGGCGAAAGGCATAGGTCCCCGTCAGCATGGAATAGCGTGTTGGCGTGCAGGTGGAGGCCGAACAATAGCCGCTGGTGAAACGAATGCCTTCGCCGGCCAGCTGGTCGATGTGCGGCGTGGAGAGCTCGGTGGCTCCATAGCAGGAGACATCGCCGTAGCCGAGGTCATCGGCCATGATCACGAGGATATTCGGGCGTGTTTCAGTTGCCTGCAGCAGGCAGGTCTGCAGCAGGAACAGTGCCGCGATGAACAGTCTTGCCTTCATGGTTTTCCCTTGGGTTACCGGGGTGGTTATTCGATGATGGTCGAGGTTTGTAGCAGTCCTGCATTTTAGCAGCAAAGAAGGAGCCAGTCGATGGCGGCGAGTAGCGCGGTATTAAAGATTTCCCGGTGGCTGGCGGCGGCCGTCCTCTTCATCCTGGCGACTCCAGCCGGATCCGTCGCGGCAGAGAAGATGAACGTTCTCTTTCTCATCTGTGATGATCTCAACTGCGACCTGGGCTCCTACGGCCATCCCCAGGTCAGGTCGCCCAATATCGATCGTCTTGCTGAAAGAGGGGTTCGTTTTTCACGCGCCTATTGCCAGTACCCTCTCTGCGGGCCTAGCCGGGCCTCCTTCATGACGGGGCTTTATCCTGACCAGACGACGATCCTGGGCAACGCGATCCTCCTGCGCGAGAGGCTTCCCGGGGTCCAGAGCATGTCCCAGATGTTCATCCGCAAGGGCTACGAGGCCATTCGGATCGGCAAGATCTACCATTACGGTGTCCCTCGCGACATTGGCACGGACGGCCACGATGACCCGAAGTCGTGGACCCGGAAGTTCAATCCGAAAGGCCGTGATAAGACAGATGAGAGCAAGGTGTTCTCGCTGCGTCCCGGGTCCTACGGCGGCACCCTCAGCTGGCTGGCAGCCGATGGCACCGACGAAGAGCAGACCGATGGGATCGCGGCCACCCAGGCTGTGAAGCTCTTGAAGGAATACGCTGCCAATAAGAAGCCCTTCTTCATGGCCGTGGGGCTCTACCGGCCGCACACGCCTTTTGTCGCCCCGAAGAAGTACTTTGACCTGTATCCCACTGAGAAGATCGTGGTGCCCAGTGTACCGAAAGGCTATCTCAAGACCTTGCCGCGCCCTGCTG
>DCKY01000141.1 GCA_002320775.1 Planctomycetes bacterium UBA1662 | reverse complement strand
ACCGTATCCCCCACAGCAGGGTCAGCCGCCGCAGCAGCAGCAACCGTATCCTGCGCAACAGCCCACGCAAAACTACCCGGCACCCGGGCAGCAGCCGGTGACCTTCAACCCCGCTCCAGCCGAACCGGCCCCGGCGAAAGCCAAGAAGAAGATCAAACGCCGTAAACGCAAGATGGTCGCGCCAAAGCCAAAGACAACCAGCCCGACCCCTGTTGTTGCGGCAAAGTCCGGCGGTAACCCCGGAGTCAACCTGGCCATCGGAGCGGGCATCCTGATCCTGCTGCTGATTGTCGTCTCCGTCGTTTCCAAGCGCATGACCAATGAAAGCGCCCAGATTGTCCAGCGACGGCAATCAGCAGCGGAAAAGAGGCTGACGGAACGCGAGACCGCCCTGAAGGCCCGCCTCAACAATACGAATGTCCAGATTGCGAAACTACAGCAGATGCTTGCGGCCCTGGAACAAGCCAAGCAGACAACGCCCACGCCCGCCGGAGAAAATCAGGAACCGCCTGAGCCCCCGGAGGAACTCGCCTCCGCGGCCCCCTCCGACGAATCGATCACCCCGGCCCCCGGCAGCGGCAATATAGCTGAGACCCGGGAACTGATAGCCTCCCTGATCAAGGAGCGCGACAACCTCCAGGGCAACCTGGACCAATACGGCGGGCTCACTGGAGGAACAGACACGTCAAAGATTGAAGCCTCGATCGCCAGGCGCACCGCCGTGATGAACGAAAACGGCAACCGGATTCTCAATGTCGAAGATGACGAGGATTCACGGCAAACCGCCGTAGCCAGGATCCCGCAAAAAGTAGAGCTGTCGAAGAAGGATTATGCCGCCCTGATCGAACGGCTCAAAGAGACCGTCGGTAATTACGGCCTGCCTGTGGCGAGCCCGGCCGATCTCGATCCCGACCTTACCGAACTACTCAGGGCAACCGGAAAAGATGGAGCCAGGGGACTGGTAGAGGTCTACGCCTACTCGAGCGAGCTCCACGCCAAGATGGAAAAAACGACATCCTTCCTGAAAAGACGCATCAAGGCTCTGACGGACAATGCCTACAAGATCAACAAGGACAAATATAAATCCGGCGGCGGCTACTACGGAGGGCGGCACAATCACTACCTCGAACAGTTGCAGCGCCTGCTGGAATTGTCCGAGAAAAAAGTCGAGATCAAGCAAGACCAGAAGCGACGGCTCAATGCTTTCCAGAAGGCTCTTGGAAACGGCTTTGAGCGACTGACCTCGGTAGAATCGACAAAACACCTCACATCGGTCTATTCAAAGAGTAGAGACCCGAACATGCAGCGTAAAATGGTTGGAGCCTTCTCAAAAGCGAACGCCCTGCAGGCTGTCCCGGCTCTGATCAAAAGCCTCTCAAGCCCTGACCAGGAGCTGAAAGGTCTTGTGAAGTCAGCACTTGCATCAATCACTGGAGTCAATCTCGGGGACAATAAAAAGATCTGGGAAGCCTGGTGGAAAGAAAATGGCGATAGTGCGACAAATTGATGTTTTCTGGTGTTTTTCTCGACACTTTTAAGATCTCACGGTAAAGTGTTGTGGTATCCATCACTTTTTTAGACCCTAACTCTTATCTGAACTTTTCAGGAACCTTTTGAAAGGAGCTTTGAAATGCTTAGGAAACTGACCGTAGCAGCCTTTGCGGTGCTGTTTATGACAGGTGCCCTCCATGCTCAAAACGTGGCCTACAAAACCGTCACCGGTGAGCAGGTAAAGCTTAACGTCGACAAGATGATGTCGAAGATCAACTGGAGCAAAGACTTCAATGAGCTCAAGAAAAAGGCCCAGGCTGAGAAGAAGATGATCTTCTGGGTCGATATCGTCGGTGATATCGATGGCGGATTGTGAAGTGCCGGCCACTCACTGAGAGCCGTGACGCTCTCTAACGACAAGGTCATTAACCAGATCAACACCGCGTTCGTCTCCGGCTGGCAGAACATCAAGGGCAGGAAGAGCTACGCTGGTGTATCCAATACCCACATGCCTTCTTACGCGGCCAAGAACATCAACACCTGCTCCGGCGGCCGAAACATCCAGATGTACTTCATGACCCCCGATGGTCGTGTCGTTCACTGCCTGCCCGGCTACTGGAACGCCGCCGACTTCTACACGCAGGCCGGATTCGCCGTCCAGCTCGGCAACCTCGCCTTCAACAAGAGAATCTCGAACGCGGACCGCAACGAGAAGTTCCTTGATATGCACCTGCAGAAAGCCCACGGCCACAACTACGGTCTCGTTGAAGGTGCCCAGTTGCAGGGCTTTGATGTCAAGTACGTCAAGAACAACACCAACGACTTCACTCGAGGCAGCAAGGGCTTCGTCAAGGGCGTCAAGCTCGTCGACCAGGTCGTTCATGAACGCATGGCGGCCCGCCCCTTTGTTCCTTTCGAAAAGTTCGATGCGCGTGAGTTTACCAAGCTCGGCATCAAGCGTTACAAATACGACTTCGGAATGCCTGGCAAATACGGCAACGCGGCCAAGAAGAAGTAATTCTTCCAGCCGAATCCGAACGTCAAAGAGAGGCGGAGCTTTCGAGCTTCGCCTCTCTTTTTTTATACCGCTGGAGAGGCGCCCTCAGTGGGCGGTCCACCCGCCATCGACAAACAGGGTCGACCCGGTGACGTAGCTCGAGGCCTCGCTCGCCAGGAAGATCGCCGCCCCCTGGATCTCGGTCATCTCACCCCACCGGGCCATCGGCACCTCGCCGAGAATAAAACGCTCCGTTTCGGGCTGGCCCACGATCGGCTCGTTCATCGGAGTCAAAAACGGCCCGGGGCAGATCGTGTTGGCGGTGATCCCCTCCTCGGCCCACTCGAGCGCGAGAACACGCGTCATCTGCGCAACCGCCCCTTTGCTCGATGCATAGGGCGTGCGGCCCGGAACCCCCACCACGCTCAGCGTGCTCCCCATGTTGATCACTCGCCCGTAGCCCCCCGCCCGCATGTGAGGGATCGCCGCCCTGGAGCAGAGCCAGGGGCCGCGAACATTGACGCTCATCACCTGTTCAAACTCTTCCAGCGACAATTCCTCGATCGGGTTGCGGATATTGATTCCCGCGTTGTTGATAAGAATATCAAGGCGCCCCAGCTGCGACACGGTCGCCTCAATAAGGGCCTCGACCTCTCCAGGCTCCGTTACGTCACAACGAACACCGAGGGTCCGCCTGCCCGTCTCCTCGCCCAGGAGAGCCGCCTCACTCTCAGCCTCTTCACCGTTGCGGCTGCAGAGAGCGACATCGGCTCCGGCAGAGGCAAGCCCATCGGCCATGCTGCGCCCCAGCCCCTTGGTGCCGCCGGTAACAAGCGCCACCTTTCCATCCAGACGAAAGAGATCCATTCCGGGCATTTGTTCATTCCTCAAGCCAAGTTAAACTGTAAGCGTCAGCATAGCACGCCGGCCATGAAGCGGGCATGCGCGAATGAACAGCCATGGAAGACCTGAAAATGAACGCAAAAGAAAAACCGGCTCGAAGACTACGCCGTCTTCTCGAGGAGCCCGGGATCATCCGATCCATGGGCGCCCACGATGTTCTAACCGCGCTGTTGATCGAACGCGCCGGCTTCGAGACCGTCTTCCTTGGCGGCTTCGGCGCAAGCGCCAGCCTCCGCGGTCTCCCCGACCTCAATCTCCTCGAGCTCGACGAGATGAGCACAGCCGTCGAGCGTATGGCTCAGCGGATCTCAATACCCCTCATCGCCGATGGAGACACTGGCTACGGAGGGCCGGCGGAGGTCAGGCTGTGCGTTCGAGCCTTTGAAAAGGCGGGAGCCGCCGGAATCCTCCTCGAAGACCAGGTCTCTCCGAAACGCTGCGGCCACTTCGATGGCAACGCGGTCATCTCCGCTGAGGAGATGACCGCCAAGCTCGAGGCCGCCCTGGATGCGCGCCAGGACGACGATTTCGTTATCTTTGCACGGACCGATGCGCGCCAGAGCGAAGGCATCGACGCGGCCATTGAGAGAATCAACCGCTACTGCTCGACCGGGGCCGATGTCGCCTTCGTCGAAGCTCCCCAGTCAAAAGAAGAGCTGTCCGCGATTGCCGAAAGGGTCCATTACCCGAAGTTCGCCAACATGCTCTCCTTCGGCAAAACTCCCCTGCTGACAGCCTCGGAGCTCGAAGAGCTGGGCTTCAAGTTCGTGGTCGCGCCGATCGAGACGCTGCTGGCGGCGGCGCGGGCTATCGAATCGCTGGCGGAAACCTTCCTGCGAGATGGAAGCGCGGCGGCCCGCAAGGAGGACCTGATGGGCTTCGAGGAGTTGAAGGAGGTGCTTGAGCTCGAGAAATATCTTCGGCTGCGGGAGGAAGAGACGCCCGAGGAGTGAGCGTTCAGTCCTTCCAGCCCAGGATTTCATCGAGAGTCCCGATCGCCACCGGGTGGTAACCCGGACGGGCCCGGGCGTAGATCTCCCGGGCCCGCTTGAGACCGCCGGGAGTCTTAGCCAGCTCCCTGTAGAGCGGACTGAGAAACTTTCGCCTGCCGACATTGACGAGAAAAGATTCGAGCGGCTTCATCACCGGACTGTAGCCGGCGGGGAGAGCCGCCAGGAACCACTGGCAGAGAATCTCCGAATTCTTCGACGCGGTAAGCCCGAACACCCGGTCCAGGTCGCCCAGGCGGTCAGCCGCCAGGCCGGCTGGAAGGTGGCGCAGGAAGTGGAGCCACTCGTGCGTTGTCCAGCCGTCGGTCTTCAGAGCCTCAGCCCCAAGGCCGGCGGCGAAATACCCTGCGGCCGCGGCCGTCTTCTTGAGCGCCTCCGAACGCACCAGGGGAAGGTTGGCTGGCAGGCCCGGGCCGTAGACCCATTCATCAATCCTCAGCTTCTTCGCCAGGGTCCGATCACCCGCCAGCAGACCCTTGTCGAGAAAAGCCAGGAAGCCTTCAGTGGTCATGGGCTGAAAGGAAAACCGGTCGAAATAGGAGCGCAGAAAGATATCCCAGCGCTCACGGCCAAAGGCGTCCTCCAGCATCCTCAAAAAAAAGTAACCCTTCTCGTAGGCGACATCCGTCATGCCATCATCGGGATCACGGCCGTCCAGATCCAGCTTCAGATGCGTATCCGCAGGGTGATCTTCAAGCAGCTCCTGGATCGTCTCGCTGAGCTCATCGAGGCCCAGGCGGGCCAGCATCTCATCGTATTCTTTGCCGTAGAGCCGCTCCATGATCCGGTGCTCCAGGTAGACCGTAAAGCCTTCGTTGAGCCAGAAGTCATCCCAGGTGGCGTTGGTAACCAGGTTCCCGGACCAGGAGTGGGCCAGCTCGTGAGCGACGAGAGCGACCAGCGAACGATCTCCCGCCAGGATGGTAGGCGTCGCGAAGGTGAGCCGGGGGTTTTCCATGCCGCCAAAGGGAAAGCTCGGCGGCAGCACGAGGATATCGTAGCGTCCCCAGCGGTAAGGCCCGAAGAGCTCTTCACAGGCCTCCATCATCTTCTCGGTATCAGCAAACTCCCAGGCCGCGCTCTCGACCACAGCCGGCTCGGCATAAACGCCGGAGCGCCTGCCAAGAGGCCGGAATCCGAGGTCACCGACCGCCAGGGCCATCAGGTATGACGGGATGGCCTGGGGCATCTCAAAGAGAAAACGTTTTCTTCCGCCCGGCAGCTCTTTTGGGTCCCCTTTCCGGCCGGCGCTCATCACCGCCGAAAGCGAACCGGGAACCTCAACCGCGGCGGTATATGTGAACCTGACCGCCGGGGTGTCCTGGCAGGGAAGCCAGGTCCGCGCCAGGATCGCCTGCGATTGGGTAAAGAGAAAGGGCTCCTTCTTACCGGCGGTCTGCCGGGCAGCAAGCCACTGCAAGGCATCCGCCTCTCCCGTGGTCTCATACGCTATCAGCACCTCTTTCGTCCCCGGCTCGATACGCACGAGCAGCGACTGGCCCAGGAGCGGCTTCCGCTCTCCAAGTGAGAAGCTCCCCTCGGAGATGCGGCCATCCTCGAAAAGCTGAACCCGCCTGATCGTCAGCCCCCGGGTATCGAGCCACAGCTCGCGAACACCGCCCGGGTTCCTGATCCGCCAGGCGGCCTCTCCCTTGATCGTCCTGGTTTCAAAATCGACATCAAGGAGCAGGGTAAGGTGGGTAACGGAGACCTCCGCGGGCCTCGAGAAAGAGTGCGGGTCTTTCACCGGGAAGCCCGCCGGGCCCGTGGGCTGGCGGCCGGCGCATCCTGAAGCAAACACGAGACCGCAGATCAAAAGAAACAGCCCGGGCAGGCGCCCCTGAACGAACCGTTTCGGCGCGCCCATCCCGGCCTGCGAGGTAGTCGAGAAATTCATTCGTCGCCCTTTACCAATAAACTCTTGCCGCGCCAGTTGCTACCCTGTCGTGACGCACATCGAGGGTCCGGCCCGCGGATCCTTACCATAGAGTGACACTATACTGAACACGCGGAAGAAGACCAATGCGGTCACGGGAATAGAGGTATGGCTGAAACTTACCTTGGAATAGATATCGGCGGTACGACCTGCGCGGTCTGCACTGCGGACCGGCAGGGCCGGCTGCTTGCATCCGCATCCTTCACGACCGGTAAGGGCGCGCACGGCTGGAAAGAAACCGTTGGCCTGCTGCTGGAGGAGGCCGGCAGGCAGGCCCGGGCGGCGGGCGACCCCGGCCCAGAGGCTGTAGGCATCTCCTGCGGTTCGCCGATGGACCGGGCTGCCGGCCTGATCCAGGAGCCTGCCAACCTCCCCGGCTGGCGCGACGTCCCCATCGTGAACCTTTTCAGCGAGGCCTTTCCCCGCGCGGCCATTCACCTCGAAAACGATGCCAATGCAGGTGCCCTGGCCGAGTATCACTTTGGCGCAGGGAAAAACGAGCCCGTCCGGAACCTGCTCTTCCTCACCTTCGGAACCGGCCTTGGGGCAGGACTGATCCTCAACGGAGAGCTCTACAGGGGCTCCTCGAACTACGCCGGCGAGATAGGGCACATCCGGCTCTCGCCGGACGGCCCTCTCGGCTGCGGCAAGGCCGGCAGCTTCGAGGGGTTCTGCTCCGGCGGCGGCATCGAGCAGCTCGCCGGCGACAGACGGGCGGCCTGGACCGAAGAAACCTGCCTCCAAGATGGAGCTCTCTCTGCCCGCGATGTGGGCCGCGGTGCGCGCTCCGGAGACCCTCTCTGCCTCGAGATACTCGACATCTCCGGCGACCACCTCGGCCAGGGGCTGGCCATGGTGATCGACATCCTCAATCCCGAGCTGGTCGTCATCGGATCCATCTTCACTCGCTGCGAAAAATTCCTGCGGCCCGCGATGGAGCGCGCTCTCGAACGGGAGGCTCGGAAAGAGGCTCTCGCCTGTTGCCGAATCATCCCCGCTGCGCTAGACGAAGAGATCGGGCTCTACGCATCGCTCAGCGCGGCCTATCACGGTGAAGGTCTCTTCAGCGGCAAGCCGCCGGGTGGCCACGGGGGGCCCTCCGCCGGCGAGACCCGGTTCTAATCCGCGGCGGGCGGCCTCTCCAGCTTTTCCAGCAGCTCGAGATTGATGGAAACTTTCCGGCGGGCTCTCAATTCGCGATAGAACTTTTCCTGAGCCCCATCCCTGGCGGCATTGAGCAGCATCGCGTGGACCGCGGAGCGCACCTCCGAGAGAGGCCGCTGTCGAGCGGGCCTGAGCTCCATCATCTTCGCGAGATAAAAGGCCTTCTCCGTTTCAATCACCGCGGACAAATCCCCTGGCTTCTGGAGTTGAATAATCTCAGCGCGAAGGTCCGGGTTGAGACCCGAGCCCTTCGATGACCTGACGATCCAGCCGATATCCCCGCCGGCCACCCTGGTCTTCGAATCATCAGAATGCCTGGCCGCAAGTTCACCAAAGCCCGCAACTCTGCCGGGAAGGCCTCGAGCCTCCTTAAGGACAGAGGCGGCCTTCTCGAAGAGCGCGCTTCTGCCGGCCTCGTCCGTTCCGGAAGGGACCCTGAACGAGATCACCGCCGCCCTCACGAGCTCATGGGTCCGGTACCTCTCCAGGTTCTCCCTGTAGTGTTTCGACACCTCCTCGTCAGTCACCTTCACCCCATCAAGAAGCGGCATAAGGTTCTTCTTGAGATATTCGCCCACGACCAGCCTGCGCAACTCGCCAGCTACCACTGGGTTCTTGTCATAGCCATCCTCCAGCGCCTGGGCGAAAAGCGCCTCCTCATCAACCAGGTGACGAAGAAGCCTTTCACTCTTACGGTCGCCGGAATAGATCCTGGGGTATTTCTCCGTACCCCTGGCGAGCGCCTCCTTGAACTCATCGACCGTAACCGCCTCGGCGCCAACCCGGGCCAGGACCTTGCCGGCCTCTCCCTCCCGGGGGGCGGGACGATCGCAGGAACTGGCCAGCAGAAACGCCGGGAGCAGAACGGAAGCCGCGATAACCCGGAGGCTGTCTCGTGAGAATGTCATTTCTGATCTCCTGCTCCTGAATTGAACATCTTCCTCCGGCACCGGAATCGGGAGGAGCCGCCCCAACAGCCTCTCAAGAAAGTCGCTCTAAAACCTCATCGGGGTTCTTCGTCCCTATAGGGTTCTTCGCCAAGGCGACCCCGGCTTCTTGACCCTGATCTTATTTTTCAGACCTTATTGTTCCCTATGGGCTTCGACCGTCTGTTTCACGCTGGAAATAGATCCCTTGTATATCTATCCTCAGCCCGGTATTGCGGCTCATTTGAGCCGGCACACTGGACCCAGAAAACAGAAATGAAGGCCCCCATGCCGCCCGCCACGAAGGAATTTACCGTCAACGACAGGACCTACCGCCCGCCCGCGCGGCCAGTAGCCGTTATCTGCATCGATGGGTGCGCGGATGAATACCTCGACACCTCCCTCGCCCTCGGCCGGATGCCCAGGCTGGCCAGACTGCTCGAGGAAGGCTCCTTCCGGGCCATGGCCCGCGGCGCCCTTCCCTCCTTCACCAACGTAAACAACTCCTCGATCACCACCGGGGTGCCGCCGGCTGTTCATGGGATCAGCGGCAACTTCTTCCTCGACCCGGAAACGGGAGAGGAGGTGATGATGAACTCGCCATCCTACCTGCGCTGCGGAACGATCCTTGCGGCCGCGGCACAGGCCGGCCGGAAGGTGGCGATGGTTACGGCGAAGGAAAAGCTCCGGGACATCCTCTCTCACGAGCTCGATGGCATCGCCTTCTCCGCCGAAAAGGCCGACCAGGCCAGCGAGGGTACCCATGGGATCTCAGGAGTCGAGGAGCTGGTTGGCGAACCGGCCCCGGAGATCTACAGCGCCGCCGCCAGCCTCTTTGTTCTCAAGGCGGGCGCTGCCCTCATCGAACGCGAAAAGGCGGATTTTCTTTACCTTTCGCTGACCGACTATATGCAGCACAAGTTCACCCCGGAAGACACCGAGTCCCTTGATTTCTACGCGGCCCTCGACCACGAGCTTGGGCGGCTGCTTGACCTGGGGGCCGTTGTCGGAGCGACGGCTGACCATGGAATGAACTCCAAGCAAACCACCGCAGGAGAGCCCAACGTCATCTACCTTGAGAGCCTGCTCTCTGAAGAGCTCAAGGAAGAGATCAAGGTCATCCTGCCCATCACCGACCCCTATGTTCTTCACCACGGGGCCCTCGGCTCGCTGGCCTGCGTCCATCTCCCGGACTGCATCGATGCCGGGGAGATCATCTCCCGGCTGCTCAAGCTCGATGGTATCACCGAGGCGTATGACCGGGCGACGGCCGCTCGCAAGCTTGAGCTTCCGGCTGACAGGATCGGGGATGTCGTGGTATTGTCTGGACGAGACGTCGTCATTGGAAGAACCCCGGACTACCATGACCTCGCGGCCATCCAGGAGGGACTACGCTCTCACGGAGGGCGCTATGAAGAGATGGTTCCCTTTTTATTGTCGGAAAAGATTAATGCCGAATATTCCAGGAGAACCGGGGACCTGAGAAACTTCGACATCTTCGAATTCACCACTAACGGAATCCAGGTATGAACGATTATCCCTGCTATATCGCCGGACAGGCCGTCAACCGGGAAGACAAGCTGCCCGTCTACAACCCCTACAACGGAGAGGTGGCCGGCACCGTCGCCAACCTCGGCAAAGCTGAAACCCTCGAGGCCATCGAGACCGCGCTGCAAGGCGGCGAGACTCTGAGCCGCTACCAACGCTATGAAATTCTCGACAAGGCGCGCCGCATGCTGCTGGAGAGAGCCGATGAGTTCTCTTCGCTCATCACAGCGGAATCGGGGCTCTGTCTCAAAGAGACCACCTACGAGGTCGGGCGCGGACACGACGTCCTGCAGTTCTCCGCCATGGAGGCGCTGAAGGACGATGGGGAGATTTTTTCCTGTGACGTTTCTCCGCATGGAAAATCCCGCAAGATCTTCACCCTCCGTGAGCCTCACAAGCTGGTTGCGGCAATCACCCCGTTCAACCACCCTCTCAACCAGGTTCTGCACAAGATCGCCCCCGCGATCGCCTGCGGTGCAGCTACCATCCTGAAGCCATCGAGCAAGACTCCCCTGGTCGCCGTCAAGATCACCGAGCTCCTCTACGAGGCGGGTCTGCCAGGCTGGATGTTGAGTGTCCTGGTGGGACCGAGCTCGGAGGTCGCTGACACCCTGGTCACCGACCCGCGCGTCGAGATTGTCAGTTTCACCGGAGGAGAGACGGTGGGGAAAATGATCGCCGAGCGTGCCGGCTATAAGAAGCTGGTGCTCGAACTCGGAGGAAATTCACCCCTGATCATCATGGAGGATGCCGATCTCGACCTCGCGATCAACCTTGCCGCCGAGGGCTGCTTTAGAAACTCGGGGCAGCGCTGTACCGCGGTCAAGCGGCTCCTGGTGCATGAGGCGATCCTTGAAACGTTCACCGAACGCTTCGTCGAAGAGGCTGGCAAATACAATTACGGCGACCCGAACGATCCAGACACTCGCGTTGGAACGGTTATCGACGAGGAGGCGGCGATCTACCTCGAAAAGGTCGTCAACGATGCAGTCGCCCTCGGCGCGCGTGTGCTCCTGGGAGGAACGCGAGAGGGCGCCCTGATGACCCCCACGGTTATCGCGGATGTACCGCGGGATGCGGAGATGGTCGTCAAGGAATCGTTCGGTCCACTGGCCCCCATCATGTCGGTCAGCGATATCGACGACGCGATCTCTCTTGCCAACGCCACAGCCTACGGCCTCTCTTCGGGAATCGTAACCCGGGATATGGATCGGGCTATTCGCGCGGTTAAAGGAATCCAGACAGGGACTGTCAATATCAACCAGGTACCCGGCTATCGAATCGAGTGCTCTCCCTTCGGCGGGGTCAAGGACTCGGGACTCGGAGTGAAGGAGGGCGTCATCGAAGCTATGAAGGGAATGACCTACGTCAAGACCTTCTCGATGCCGTGGTAGGAAAGGACTCGACAGCAACATGACCAGCCCGGACCGCGCCGGTGAAAAAAAAGACAAGCTCCTCTTTACCCCGGGCCCGCTGACCACCAGCGCCGCGGTCAAGGAGGCCATGCTCCGTGATCTTGGCTCGCGTGACACCGCTTTCATCGCGGCGATAGAAACCATCCGCAACCGTCTCCTCGGCCTTGCCGGACTCTCCAGGGAAAAAGGCTACGAGTGCGCGCTCATGCAGGGGAGTGGAACCTTCGGGGTGGAATCTGTTATCGGCTCAGCGGTACCTCCCGGCGGCAAGCTCCTGGTGGTCATCAACGGCGCCTATGGCGAGAGAATGCTGAAGATTGCCGGTGTGCTGGGAATCGAATGCGAGGCCCTGCGCTGCGGAGAGAACACGAAGACCGACCCGGACGCGGTTGCCAGCCGCCTCGATGCGGATGGCTCGATCACGACCGTAGCCATCGTCCACTGTGAAACGACCACCGGGATCATCAATCCGATCGAGGAGACCGGGGCTCTCGTCCATGAGCGCGGCAAGACCTACATCGTGGACGCGATGAGCAGCTTCGGAGCCGTCGCGCTGGACCTGGAGAAGGCCAGGGTCGATTTCCTGGTCTCCTCCGCCAATAAA
>DCKY01000089.1:1817-3326 GCA_002320775.1 Planctomycetes bacterium UBA1662 | reverse complement strand
TTGGCGAGAATGCTTAGGGGTAGGTCATCTTGGACACTGTAATATTTTTAGTACCCCTCTTGGGAGCCTGCAACTTTATTTCGGCCACAGACCGTAACCATTCAATACGGATACGCTCTTCTTGGTCACAAGCTACTTAATAGAAGTCACTTAAGGGGAAGAAGAATGCGGTCCCAGTCACTCTCAACGAGCGCTGTCAGGGTGTCACAACAATGAACGCCATCTGGAGGGCCCGCTCTTGGCCCAGGCGGTTTCACCCAGATGGCCGTTAAGCCAAGCTCAACAGCCGGTAATATATCAGCCTCCAGCGAGTCCCCGACATGAAGGATGTTATCGGGTCCGCAACCGCTTTTTTCGATCGCTTCATCGAAGATGGCCGCATGAGGTTTCTCAAACCCCACCTCGTTGGAAACAACCAATTGATCGAAAAGGTCAAGCAAGCCGAGCTTCGCAAGGGTCGCCTTCAAGCGACGGTCCCAATTGGAAAGGATTCCGAGACCTACTCCTCTACCGCGCAGAGCCTCTAGCATAGGACGAATCCCGGGATCCAGCGTCCAGGCCGAGGGGGCAACGAAATATTCATAGAGATCCTCAAAGACCTTCCCGAGGTTCTCTCGGGGAATCGTCTCACCAAAGGTATGCGAGACGATCTGGAGCCACTCATCTCGCAGGATCTCATCGGAACAAGTGAATTGTCGCTCCCTCGAACGTCTCCGGGAAGCTTCCCAGGCCTCGATAAACCTCTCATTGAGCAGATCTTCATCGACACAGAACCCCAGCGCAGCTGCCCGCTCAGAATAAATCCTCCCCACCGAGGGGCGAACCCGCAGCAGGGTTCCGCCGCAGTCAAAATAAGCAAACCGGATTTCGCTCTCGCTCCGCCCCATCATGCCCGGAAGTATAACAGATCACTCATATCAGGGTAGTGTATGGAGACGGCAAGACGCATCGTTGCACTGGCTTCGAGCCTCGGCTATCCTCCTACCTCTCAATTGGGTCCCCGTAGCTCATCTGGATAGAGCGGCGGTTTCCTAAACCGCAGGTAGCAGGTTCGAGTCCTGCCGGGGATACCATTTTTTGTCCGGACAGGGGAATCACTCCGGAGTACCGACCGCGGGAAGAAAATCAGCCATCACGGCATCGGTCCTCTTCAGCTCAGCAATAGTCGCTGCCCGCATGTCACGCAACCTCTTGCGATGGGCCGGCTCCAGCGCAAGATTGCGAAGCTCCTCGGGATCGTTCTCAAGATCGTAAAGCTCCTCGATTTCTCCCTCGACCAGGGTCCGGATGTATTTGTGTTTCCCTTTTGCCAGCGACACCCACCAGGGCACCTTGGCCGTGGCGTAGAGCTTTGCCGGGTCGGAAGGAACCCTGTCGGTATCGGCGCCAAAGGACTGGCCGGTCAGGATCGTCAGGGCCGGATGCTCCCAGCTCCTGCCGGGTTTTTTCAGAAGTGGTGCCAGGTCGTGCCCGTGCATCTTCCATGGCAACTTGAGGCCGGCAAAGCCG
>DCKY01000089.1:0-1694 GCA_002320775.1 Planctomycetes bacterium UBA1662 | reverse complement strand
TTTTGCCAGCGACACCCACCAGGGTACCTTTGCCGTGGCGTAGAGCTTTGCAGGATCGACAGGGACCCTGTCTGCATCGGCGCCAAAGGACTGGCCTGTGAGGATTGTCAGCGCAGGATGCTCCCAGCCCCTGCCGGGTTTTTTCAGAAGCGGGGCCAGGTCATGCCCGTGCATCTTCCATGGCAGCTCCAGGCCGGCAAAACCAAAGAAGGTCGGAGGCAGGTCAGTGCCGCCGACAGGTGACGGGCAGACACCTCCGGGTGGGATAACTCCCGGAAAACTCATAATCAGCGGCCCCCGGATGTTGGCATCGTAGGGCGCGATCTTCTGCTGAAAACCATGTTGCCCCCAGGCGATCCCCTGATCAGCAGCAAAAACAACCAGGGTGTTTCGATCCTGTCCTGTCTCACGAAGCGTTTTCAACAATCGACCCACCGCCTCGTCAATCGCCAGGACACCCTGGTGGTATTGCCTGACCCAGCCAGCAAGGCTGTTGCCAAACAGCGGCATATTCTTCACCGTTCTCAACTTCCGGGACGGATTCAACTCGGGAAGACCTCCCTTGCCGCGAACCCAGGTATCTCTCTTGCGAACATATTCCGGCTTGCCGCTGCGCCCGGGAAAAACATCTTCCGGCACCGGCACCCTGGCGCCCGCGTAAGCCTCTCGATGGCGTTCAGCAGGTGTATAGGGTCCATGCACCGCTCCGTAACAGAGCCAGAGGTACCAGGGCTTCCGCCCGGCCCTGTGTTTCCCCCGGATGTACTCATCGGCCCGGTCCGTGTACCAGTCGGTTGTATAACCAGCGACCTTCGCCGCCGGCTTGCCGTTGATCTCAATCAACTGGTCTTCGTAATAGCTGCCCGCGTTGGCTGGATGGCGTGGGCGATTCCAGACAACCTGGTAGTCCCAGTCCCGCCCGAAGCCCGTATCTATACCGGTATGCCATTTTCCGATTTGGGCTGTGTGATAGCCCTCGCGCCGAAAAACGCTCGGCCAGAAGGGACACTTCTTCGGGTCGTAGGCACTACCTGGATATTCTCCCTCCATGCGCATCGACCGCACCCCGTACTGGTGATGGCCAGTAAGCATGGTCGCTCGAGAAGACATGCACCAGGTCCCCATATAGGCGTGGGTAAAGCGAACCCCCTGCCTGGCAAGGCGGTCGATGTTGGGCGTCTTCACCCACTCGTAGGCCTCCGTGTAACAGCTGACCGTTCGATGCGACTGGTCGTCGGTAAAGATAAACAGGATGTTGGGCCTGTCGGCTGCAAAAACCCAAGCGGGCAACAGCACCAGCACAACAACTCTAAACAGGTTCATGGATAGCATCTCCGGAAGCATCAGCTTGGTTGTACCTGAGAAACAAGCTCCTGGTGAAACGAATAATGAGGTGAACCCCTGATCCTCTGGAGCTAAAATACCGGCTCACCTACCACCACGCCGGGCGCGATGATCGCCTGACGCACATATAATGGAGAGGCCCTACGCGACCTGCTGGCATGAAAATATTCCGCCCTGTCATCGTAACCTTGCTGGCATTCGCTGCCTGCGAAGCGCAAGCCAATGATTTCCCGCAATGGCGCGGCCACAATCGGGCAGGTGTCATCAAAGACTCTGTACCGATCGCCGAATCCTGGACAAGCAAGGGTCCCGGCATGTCCTGGGAGAGCGAAACCTTTCCCCAGAAATGC
>DCKY01000034.1:19673-19886 GCA_002320775.1 Planctomycetes bacterium UBA1662 | reverse complement strand
TGAAAAAGCTCACAGCGCCCAAGCGTCTGAACCCTGCGCGTACAACCTGGCTATTTTTCATAGTTCTCTTTCCTCTGTCCCGGCTGTCCTGAACGAACCGAGTCCTGTTCTATACATTCCCAGCGAATAATCTACCTTGATTTCGGCTCCCCCAGCGGCTTGGGAAAGGGATCCCCCGTGGACTGACCGACCTCTTTGAGTTTCTCCAGGAGC
>DCKY01000034.1:0-19310 GCA_002320775.1 Planctomycetes bacterium UBA1662 | reverse complement strand
CTTCAATTCGTAGGGATCTTTCTCGAGGTCAACCAGCAATCTCACCTTCAGCTGTGAATCAACCGCCAGCTTGTATCTAGGGGTTACCAGGGTCCGCCAGGCGGCTGAAACCACGCGTCCCCCCGCGTTGCGCGTGTCAGCAGCGGGCCTAAGACCCACCCGCTGCATCTTTCCCTGGAGGTAGACCCAGGGGACCTCCTGCTTTCCACCCCCTACCGCGGTCGACAGGTCGCGCCCCGCCATGCTTCCGGGAACGGGGATACCCGCCATGGAAAGAAGCGTGGGAGCGAAATCGACCTGCGAGGCGAGCACCTGGCTCACCAGCCCCTTTTTGACCCCCGGGCCGTGAAGAAGAAGCGGGATACCCGTGGACTCCTCCTCGGGATGCCCCTTGTGCTGCAGCCCGTGGGAGCCGTGAGAATCTCCATGATCGGAGGTAAAGAAGATGATGGTGTTGTCGAGGAGCCCCGCGCCTTTCATGAACTTCACCAGGCGGCCGACCTCGTGGTCGAGCAGCTCGATCAGGCCATAGTAGCCGCAGAGTCCCTTCGCGTACCGCTGTCGTATTTTCTCGCTGACGTTGGGCCTCCACTTGAGATCGCCCGGCTTGTAGTGATCGAACGGAGGCGGAGGCACGTAGGGAGAATGGGGAGTTCCGTAGGAGAGAAAGAGAAGAAAGGGCTTCTCCCTGTTTCTCTTCATGTAGCCGATGGCCAGGTCGGTCTGGTAGATCGATTCGAACTTCTTGGGTTTGATGAGCTTTCCGTCATCGGTGAAATAGCGCGCCCCGGCCAGCTTCTTCGACTTGTAATACCAATGCCCCCGGTTGAAACCCTCAAAAAACTGGTAACCCTGACGCCGACCCGGCTTGACGAAGCCCGGCTTGGACTGCCCATCGAGATGCCATTTGCCGATATAACCTGTGGCGTAGCCAGCCCTCGAAAAGCAATGGGCCAGGCTGTCCTTCGTCTCGGGCAGGTAGATGTTGTTGTTAATGACGCCTGTCTGGTGAGGATAGCGGCCGGTCTGAAAGGTGGCCTTGGCCGGTGAGCAGACCGGATTGGTGGCGTAGCAACGCTGGAAGTTGGCGCCCTGGGAGGCCAGGCGATCGAGATTCGGTGTGCGGGCGTTGGGATCGCCATTGCAGCCGAGGGCCTGAGCCCTCCACTGATCGGTAAAAACAATCAGTACATTCGGCTTGCGATCAGCCGCGGGAAGCGCCGAAAAATTCCAGCAAGCGAAGACGAAAAGAAACGCGAAAAACAACCGCGACGAGCTCATCACTGGCTTTTCTTCTTTCTGCTAGGCCTGGGTACGGCTGCCTGCGCCGCCGTGAAAACACAGGAAGACGGCGCCGCGAGAACGACCGAATTAAATCCGTAACCCCTCATTTCATTACTCCTTAGATCCCTTGACTCCAGGCATCAATATATTGCATCCAGAGACCTCATCTACACACCCAATATCGAAATTAGAGAATTGGCCCTGACGGGAGATGACTCAGCGGAGCCAGGCGTCTGGCCCGGCCACTGTATTTGAGACGCCTGAATTCATCTTGAGTCGTTGCCCGGAGATTTACTGCGAGTTAAACTGTTCCTCTGAGAAAAACTCCAGGCCTTCACGGTCCGTATTATCTTCAACTAGAGTAACTAGAGAGAAGCATCGAGCTGATGAATATCATAAGTCGCCTGCCCGAAATCTTCGCCCATTCGCTTTGTCCCCGCTCCCTGGCGCTGCTGGCCCTGGCCTGTTCCTGTCTCTGCCTGCCGCTGCGGGCTGATGAGAAGAAGGCCGCCCCACAGGAGATCAGCTTCAATCGCGATATTCGTCCGATCCTCGCGGCCAATTGCTTCCCCTGTCACGGACCCGACAAAAACAACAGGAAAGCCAGGCTGCGCCTCGACGAGGAGAAAGGGGTCATCCGGGTCTTCCGAAAAGAAAATCTCGCTGAGAATAAGGCCTGGCTGCGCATCAACTCGAAGGACGAAGAAAAAATCATGCCTCCGCCGGAGTCCCACAAGGAACTCTCGGCGCAGGAAATCGAGAAGATTGGCGCCTGGATCCAAAGCGGCGCGACCTGGCAGGGTCACTGGGCCTACATTACACCCCAGAAGCCCAAGCTGCCGGCCACCGGTAAGAAGGCCTGGGCTAAAAACCCAATCGATCACTTTGTGCTGGCCAACCTGGAGCGTAACAACCTCGAGACCTCGGCCGAGGCCGGCCGGGAGATTCTTATCCGCAGGGTCAGCCTCGACCTCAGAGGTCTCCCTCCCTCCATCAAGGAGATCGACACCTTCCTCGCCGACAAGAGCCCCGGAGCCTACGAGGCCATGGTCGACCGCATGCTGGCCTCGCCCCACTATGGAGAGCGAATGGCCCTGGCCTGGATGGACGCGGCGCGCTATGGAGACTCGAGCGTCTTTCACGCTGATGGGCCGCGCGATATGTGGCCCTGGAGGGACTGGGTCATCCGCGCCTACAACTCCAACAAGCCCTTTGATAAGTTCTCCATTGAGCAGCTCGCCGGCGATCTGCTACCGGAATCTACCGTCGAACAGAAAATCGCCACCGGCTTCAACCGCAACAACGCCACCACGGACGAGGGCGGCGCGATCGCCGAGGAGTTCCGGGTGGAATACGCCGTCGACCGGGTAATGACCACCTCGCTGGTATGGCTCGGCCTGTCCATGCAATGCGCGCAATGCCACGACCATAAATACGAACCGATCTCACAGGAGGACTACTACCGGTTCTTCGCCTACTTCAACCAGGCCTCGGACCCCGGCATGCAGAGCCGAGGAGGCAACCAGGCCCCGGTTGTGGGAGTCCCCAACTTCGCGCGCGCCGCCATGATGAAGAAAGAGCAGGCGGCGCTGAAGGAAGCCGAGGCGAAGCTCGCGACAAGGGCCAAGGCCGCCGAAGGAGCATTCAAGGCCTGGGTCAGCAAAGCCGAGAAGGAGACCAAAGCGGGACCGACCGAGCCGGCCGGGCTCGACCTTCACCTCTCACTCGACGAAGGCCAGGGCAACTCCGCCTCCGACTCGATTGACTCCGGCCGCAAGGGAGCCGTCAAGGGAAGCAGCCACTGGGTAGACGGCAAGTTCGGCAAGGCCTTCAGGCTCGACGGTAAAAACTACATCGAGTTCGGCGACCACGCCAACTTCGACAGGACCGACGCGTTCTCCTTCGGGGCCTGGATCAGGCCCGAAGGCAATGGCGCCCCCCTGGCGAAGATGAACGACGGCAACAAATTCCGGGGCTGGGACCTGTACCTGAATGGTGGAAACGTCGGGATGCACCTGATCAGCGCCTGGCCCAACGACGCGTTGAAGGTCATGAGCAACGGCAAGGTTCAGAACGGAAAATGGAACCACGTCTTTGTCACCCACGATGGTTCGGGTACCGCGGCGGGGGTCAAGGTCTACATCAACGGGAAGAGCCAGGGACTCAAGGTCGAACAGAACAACCTCCGCAGCTCAACCCGGAGCAAGGCGAGCCTGAAGATCGGCAGGCGCCAGCCCGGCTCGCCCTATAAGGGCCAGATCGATGACGTCAGGATCTACGGCCGAGCGCTCAGCGGCGCCGAGGTAGCCGCGCTTTCAGGTAGTGATCCACTCGCCCCGATCCTCGCGGTTCCCGCGAATGCGAGGAAGCCCGCGCAGGTTGAGGTCCTCAGAAAACACTTCCTCTCATCCATCGACAAAGAATACATGGCCATCGCGAAAGATGCGGCCAGGCTGCGGGCCAAGCTCAACGAGGCCGCCAAGCCGCAGGGAAACGTCATGGTGATGGCGGATGTCGGCAAGCCCCGCAAGACCTATGTGCTCATGAGGGGTAACTACGCATCCCCGGTCAAGGAGAAGCCGCTCGAACCCGGCACTCCCGGAGTGCTTCCCGCGCAGACCAAGGAGAGCCCATCGAACCGACTGGGCCTCGCCCGCTGGCTCTTCCAGCCCGATCACCCACTCACCTCCAGGGTCGCCGTCAATCGCTACTGGTACATGCTCTTCGGCAGAGGAATCGTAAAAACGGTCGAAGAGTTCGGCTCCCAGGGCGACTGGCCCAGCAACCTGCAACTGCTTGACTGGCTGGCGGTCGATTTCCGCGAGAGCGGCTGGGACGTGAAGCGCATGATCAAGCAGATGCTCATGTCCTCCACCTACAGGCAGACCGCGAAGGTGTCGAGCGAGCTGGTGAAGCTGGATGCCGAGAACAAGCTCCTTGCGAGAGGTCCCCGTTTCCGGCTGCAGGCTGAATTCATCCGCGACACGATCCTCGCCGCCTCGGGCCTCCTCGTCAGGGACATCGGCGGCAGGGGAGTCAAGCCCTACCAGCCTCCCGGACTCTGGAACGAGGTCAGCCTTGGCGGCAATGTCCGCTTCGTGCAGGACCACGGCGAAAAGCTCTACCGCCGAGGCATGTATACCTACTGGAAGCGATCCTCACCGGCTCCGAGCCTGACGATCTTCGACACCCCCACAAGAGAGAAATGCGTTCTCAGGAGATCTCGAACCAACACGCCCCTGCAAGCCCTGGTCTTACTCAATGACCCGCAGTATATCGAGGCGGCCCGATCCCTGGCTCAAAAAGCTACCCAGGAGGCCGGCGATTCGATCGTCTCCCGGATCGTGCTCGCCTACAGGCTCGCCACGGCCCACCGGCCATCGGTAAAAACTCTCGCCCTGCTGAAGAAGGCCTATGAAGAGGAGCTTGCCGTGTTCCGCAAGGACCCTGAGCGCGCCAAGAAGCTGCTCAGTGTAGGCGAGTCCAAACGTGACGAAACGATCGATGCCGCCGAACACGCGGCCCTGACCATCGTCTTCAGTATGATCCTGAACCTTGATGCGACCGTTACGAAAGGTTGATCCATGAACCCGCTTGAACAATACCAACTTGAAATGACTCGCCGGCAGCTGCTGTCGACGGGCTCCCGTTTCCTCGGCGCGACCGCGCTCACCTCGTTGCTTGGCCAGGACCAGGCCTTCGCGGCCGACACCATCCCGGGAAACGAACCCCAGGGACTTCCGGAGCTCCCCCACTTCGCCCCGAAGGCGAAGCGGGTGATCTATCTCTTTATGGCGGGAGGCCCCTCCCATATCGACACCTTCGATTTCAAGCCAGAGCTCAGAAAGATCCACGGCAAGGAGCTGCCGGATTCGATCCGACAGGGGCAGAGGCTCTCGACCATGACCTCGGGGCAGAAGTCTTTCCCCTGTGTCGCGCCAATGTTCAAGTTCAGCCGCCACGGAAAACACGGAACCTGGGTCTCCGAGATCCTTCCGAAGGTCTCCGAGATCGTCAATGAGATCACGATTGTCAAATCCCTCCACACCGAGGCGATCAATCACGACCCGGCCATCACCTTTATCAATACAGGCGTCCAGCAACCGGGCAAGGCCAGCCTCGGCTCCTGGCTCAGCTACGGGCTTGGCAGCCCGAACAAGGACCTGCCGGCCTATGTCGTCATGATCTCCAGGGGACCAGGCCAGAAGCAGGCGCTCTATTCCCGGCTCTGGGGAAGCGGCTTCCTGCCCTCAAAGCACCAGGGCGTCAAGATGCGGTCAAGCTCCGAACCCGTCCTTTATCTCCAGGACCCCAACGGCATCGACCGAACCATGAGAAGACGGATGCTGGACAGGCTCGCGGAGATCAACGAAGAGCAATTCGGACAGTTTGGCGACCCGGAAACCCGGACCCGGATCGCTCAATATGAGCTCGCCTTCCGTATGCAGGCATCCGTTCCCGGCCTGATGGACCTCTCGGATGAGCCTGAAGACACCTTCGAGCTCTATGGCCCGGATTCAAAAAAGCCTGGCACCTTCGCGCGCAATTGCGTCCTGGCCCGCCGTATGGCCGAACGCGGCGTACCCTTCATCCAGCTGTTCCAGCGCGGCTGGGACCAGCACGGCAGCCTCCCCAAGCTGATCAGGGGACAGTGCAGAAGCATCGACCATGCCGCGGCGGGTCTCGTCAAGGACCTCAAACGCAGGGGCATGCTCGACGACACCCTGGTCATCTGGGGTGGAGAATTCGGACGTACCATCTATTCCCAGGGCAAGCTGAGCAAGAACAACCACGGCCGCGATCATCACGGACGCTGCTTCAGCATGTGGATGGCCGGCGCCGGCATCAAGCAGGGCTTCGAATACGGCAAGACCGATGATCACTGCTACAACATCGTCGAGAACCCGGTTCCGATCCGAAATTTCAACGCCACGGTCCTGCATCTCCTGGGTATCGACCACAATCGCTTCACCTACCGCCACCAGGGGCTTGATCAGAAGATCACCGGGGTCGAGGAAAGCCATGTCGTGAAGGACATTCTCTCCTGAGGCATACCACTGCGGCAAGCCAGCCCGGGGACACTCCCCGTTGACAAGTGGTTACAAGATGTGAATGGATTCTCCTGCGACTCATCAACGATAGTTTATCGACGCCGGCCTCTTTGCCGACTCCTCCACCGCCAATCACGACCGGACGCGCCCAGCAGCTATATGTTCCAGATCCGACCTGTCACCAGCCTGTTCTTCCTCGTATTAGCCACGCTCAGCACCACCCCGGCCTTTAGCCAGCGCGACAGGCTGCCCAGCATTGGAGAGGTGCGCAAAGAGCTGCTCTCGAGGCACGATGCGAATGAGGACGGCTGGCTGGATGCCCAGGAGCGCGAATCTTTACGGAAAGAGGCCTTCGCCCGCTCCAGCGCTCCCTTTCCCCGGCGGCGGGGGCGAAGAGGCGGCCGCGACCGGCGACAAGATGGACAAGAGCGGCAACGGCAAGAGGACACCCCCCGCACCGCCTCGCGCGAACAGTGGCAGGCCGTGGTCAATGCCTTTGATGCGAACAAGAATGGATATCTCGATGGAGTTGAAATCGACCAGCTCTACAAAGATCTCGATGCCGGCAAGGTAGGTGATCTTCCGGAATCCTATCTCCGCTCGACCCTGATGCGGGATTCAAAAATGCGGCGCGCCGGCCGGCAGAATCTCGAGGACTTTGACCTGGACTACGATGACCGGCTGAACGCCCAGGAGCTCAAAGCTTTCAGGGAATCCAGGGCGACCCAGGAGCCCCCGCCGAACCGCCCTGAAAAGGAGCAAGACGCCGGGGAGGAAGAAGGGGAAGCTGAAGCGGAACTCCAGGGGCTCGAGCGCGCGCCGAGAGTCGTTTTCAGCCATCCCCATGGATTCCAGGAAGCCTCCTTTGAGCTCGACCTCAGCAGCCCGCTCAAGGGGGCCGTGATCCGCTACACCCTTGATTGCTCGGATCCTGACGAGAGCAGCTCGGCGATATTCGATGAGACACTCGAAATAGATCAGAGCACCGTTGTTCGAGCCAGGGCCTTTGCCGAGGGACACGCTCCGAGCTTCTCCGAGACCCGAACCTATGTTTTCCTCGAAGACGTCATCAGGCAATCCCCCGATGGCCTGCCTCCCCCCGGAGGCTACTACCGATGGGGAAAAAACCGGGTCGACTATGGAATGGATACCGCCATCGTCAAAGATCCCGTCTACAGGAAGACCATCATCTCGGATCTCAAATCAATTCCATCCATCTCGCTCGTGCTCGATCCGAAAGATCTCTTCAGCTCGGAATCCGGCATCTACTCTAACGCGACCAGGCAGGGCCGTGAAAACGAACGCCCGGCCGCCTTTGAGCTGCTGCCGACCTCCGCGCAGCCCGGCTTTGACATCAACTGCGGGGCCCGGATCCGCGGCGGCTTCAGCCGTACGGCTGAAAACCCAAAACATGCCTTCAGGCTCTTCTTCCGCAAGCTCTACGGAGCCGGGAAATTGAAGTTCCCCTTCTTCGGAGCAGATGCGGCCCAGGAATTCGACAATGTCGATCTGCGCTGTTCCCAGAACTATTCCTGGAATATGGGAGGAGACAGCAAAGGGCTCTTCCTGCGGGACCAGTTCAGCCGTGACCTTCAACTGGCGATGGGCCGGCCCGCGGCCAGGGGAGATTACTACCACCTCTACCTCAACGGACAGTATTGGGGTCTCTACAACTCCTGCGAGAGACCCGAGGCATCCTTTGGCGTCAGCTACTTCGGCGGCGTAAAAGAAGACTATGACGTCATCAAGGTCGACAGCGGCCGGGGGCAGTCTTATACCATCACAGCTACAGATGGAGATCTCGATGCGTGGAGAAAGCTCCACGACCTGGCAACCGCCGGCCTGGAAGACGCCGCGGCCTACCAGCTAATCCAGGGAAGAAACCCGGACGGCAGCCCGAATGCCGAATACGACAACCTGCTCGACATCGAGGGGCTCATCGACTACATGCTGATCATTCTCTACGGAGGCAACCTGGACTCTCCAATCTCGAGATTTTCCAGGAACCGCGTCGGCAACAACTGGCACGGTATGAGAAACCGAAACGGTTCGCATGGATTCCGTTTCTTTATCTGGGATGCGGAACACACCCTTCTCGACATCCTCGAGAACAGGACCGGTCCCTTCCCGGCCGGCGAAAGCTTTGAACGCAGCAACCCCCAATGGCTCTGGCAACAATGCCTCGCGAACGCCGATTTCAGACGCCTGGTCGCCGACCGCGCCCACAACCTGCTCACCTCCGGCGGACTTCTCAGCCCTGAGAACACCCGCAGAGTCTTTGAAAAACGAATGAAACAGATCGAGAAGGCGGTTGTCGGCGAGTCGGCCCGCTGGGGAGACCTCGGCGGAAGACGAGGGGGCTTCCTGGGCATATTCGGCATTGGAAACTCCGGCCCCAAGACCAGAGATGAACATT
Source organism: Planctomycetes bacterium UBA1662 (assembly GCA_002320775.1). Taxonomy (GTDB): domain Bacteria; phylum Planctomycetota; class UBA8108; order UBA8108; family UBA8108; genus UBA8108. The sequence continues at coordinate 10,559 of DCKY01000034.1, read as the reverse complement.
GGAGAAGTGAGGCGAAGCGCGTTCTGAATGACTACCTTCCCCTTCGAAGCGGAGTTCTCCTCTCCCAGCTGTGGCGCCAGGGACTGATGCCCGACATAACCCCCCCGCGCCACAGGAGACTGTCCGGCGAAAAGATGGAGTTGTCAGCGCCTCGCGGCAGGATCTATTACTGCCTTGACGGCAAAGACCCGAGAGATGCCGGAGACAAGGTCAACCCGGCCGCCAGGCCCTATGAAGCGCCCATCGATACCGGCAAAGGTCTCCCCATCAAGTCACGCGTTCGCTACAAGGGCGAATGGAGCGTCCTTGTAGAGATCCCGCCAGGCTCTTCGAAACAATAATGCGACGCTGGGCTAAACCACCTGCCCCTTCCACAGGCCGACTCATCCTGATCCTGGCCTTAGCCTTCCCCCTCGTTGATCAGCTGAAGCTGTCGTCCCAGGAATCTGAAAAACCGCGCGAGCGACAACGCCAGAACCAGCCAAGAACCTACATCCTCAAAAAAACGCCCCTGGTTACACAATTCGATGAGGACAAGAATGGCCTTCTCTCCTCCGCGGAGCGTCAGAAAGCCCGGGCCCATATACGTGAGATCCGTTCAAAAAGGGGACGCCTGAACAGCCCCAGGCGATTGAGCTCCCCCAGCGTATCAACCCCCTTTCCGGAGGGACTGGTCAACGCAAAGCGCGCCCCTGCGCCACGAGGCGGACTCTACGATGAAAACGTTCTTCGCACCATCCACCTCAGGCTGCCACAAGAGGACTGGTACGAAGAGCTTGGTGATTTCTACCTGACGGATGTCGATCTCTCCGCCGATCTTGCCATCGACGGAGCTCTCTACCCGGGCGTCGGCATACGATTCCGCGGTAAATCATCCTATTTCACCATCGGGAAATCAGAGAAGCGGTCCTTCAACATATCCCTCGATTTTACCCATAAGAAACAGCGGCTCCAGGGATACCGAACCCTCAACCTGCTCAACTGCCACGCCGACCCTACCTTCCTGCGCGAGATCCTCTACTCGAGAATCTGCCGGGATTATATGCCAGGCGCCCGGGCCAGCTTCGTCAAGCTTGTCATCAACGGAGAAAACTGGGGGATTTACGTCAACCTGCAGCAGTTCAACTCGGATTTTCTGCGAGACTGGTTTGGTACCTCGAAAGGCGTCAGGTGGAAGGTTCCGGGCCGAAGACCCGATGCGGCCTTCAACTGGAATGGCCCGGCCAGCGAAAAATACTCCGAAGTCTACGAGCTCAAGGGGAGCTCGATCGAACAGCCGTGGAGCGGCCTCATCAAGGTGTGTGAGTTGCTGGAGAAGACTCCTGCCGTTGAGCTCGAGACCAGGATCGAAAGTTTGTTCAACATCGATCGCGCTCTCTGGTTCCTGGCCCTCGAAAACATCTTCATGGACAACGACAGTTACGTTGCCAAGGCCTCCGACTACGCTCTCTACCAGGATGGTCTTCAGGGCCGAATCCACCTGCTCCAGCAGGACGGCAGCGAGCCCTTCGGCGTCAGGGGTCCGGAATGGGGAGCGGATGCAAGAGTCAGTCCTGTCCTCCACGAGAACAATCCTGCGCGCCCGCTGATCTACAGGCTCCTGGCTGTCCCCCATCTGCGCGCCCGCTACCTGGCTCATTACAGGACGATCATCAGGGACTGGCTCTCCCGGGAAAGCATCTTCCCCATCATGGATCGCCACCTGCGGCTGATCTCGAAAGAAATCGGCAGGGACCAGAAGAAGATTTTCTCCCGGGAACTTTTCGAGAAAAATATCGAGGAAGATGTAGAGGTCGGGCGCTTACAGATCTCTGGCCTGCTGAGCTTCATCGACAAACGCCGGGATTATCTTCTCTCCCACCCCGAGCTCAGCCAGCCCGTTCCCTCAATCAAGCTCCTTCCCAGCTCCAGCAAGAGGGCCATCCTGCGGGTTCGCTTATCCCCGGAGCCAGAGGTCGAGCGGGTCCTCCTGCACCATTGCGCGAACCGCGCAGGGGTCTTTGAACACCTGGAGATGCTGGACAATGGAAAGAATGGAGATAGCCAAGCCAACGACCTGGTCTATTCCGCCCGGCTGCCGACCTACAAGCCGGGGGCCACGGTTCGTTACTATGTGGAGGCCAGGGCGCTCGACTCCGCCGGCACCAGCAGCTTTGAGCCATCCAGGGCTGAGGCCCGTCCGCATCACCTCAGGATTCCCGAACGGTAGAAAACACGCATGGGAAATACGGGGAGAGCCTGCTCAACCGTCGAGCTTCGCCAGCGGTTGCTCCGAATCACCGAACTCCTCGACCCGGATCCCCGCCTTGCGCAACATCGAAAGATGCAGGTCCGAGAGGCTGGTTCTGCGCTTGAACTCGAGCTGCCGGCCAAGCCTGGCGGTTGAGCTCCGTCCGCCCGCGAGCAGCAGCGGCAGGTTCTTTGAGCCATGCTCATGTCCATCTGAGATGCTCGAGCCGTAAAGAATCATGGAGTTGTCAAGCAGCGTACCGCCATCGCCTTCACGGATCGCCTTCATGCGGCCGAGGAGATAGGCGACCTGCGCGTGATGCCACCTGGCCACGGAATTATACATTTCTTGCTTGGAGCCGACCGAAGACCATGAGTTCTTCCCATCATCATCCTCTGTCCTGCCGTTGATGTCCTTGTAATGAGACAGCGCGTGCCAGGTCCCCTTGACACCATCGATGAAATCGAAATAACGATTGCTCTGCCCATGATCCAGCATGAAGCTGCAGACCCGGGTGGCGTTCGACCAGAACGCCAGCAACATCATGTCGAGCATCAGCTTCACATACTCCTGGTGACTCGCCGGGATACCCGGCTGGGGCCGGACCAGGGTGTCGGTGAGCGCCCGGTCCGCTTCGAGGCGCTTCGCCTGGGTATCGGCAAACGCGAGCCGCCTCTCCACCGATCGAACCGACTCAAGATATTCGTCGATCTTCCGCCTGTCATCTCTGCTCACCTTCAGACTGAGGCTTCTGGCATCGGCAAGCACGAGGTCGAGAATGCTCTTGTCGAGACCCTGCCGCGAAGTACGAAACATCCGATCGTAAACTGTCCTTGGAACCACCTCGCGGCTGGTGGGTCGATTGGAGGCTGCCCAGGAGATGCTGTTGCGAGGCAGGTCATTCGAAAAATGTCCCTCACCCCTGCAGGAAAGCTCGAGGGAAGGAAGAAGCGTCTTTCCGCTGAAATGCCGGGCAGCCAGCTGGTCGACCGATTGGCCGCCCGCATCAATTTCCTGGCCATCGTAGGAATGACCGGTAAGCCAGGTCGCTGTCCCCGCTCCATGCCCATTGCCATGGGGAGTCCATATATTTCGCGGAATGACGATGTCATTTCTGAAGGGCTCCAGCGGAGCCATCCACTTGTTGAGCTGAAGCAGCTTGCCGCCAGCCCCTGTTTTTTTCGCTTCCCAGCTACCCTCGGCCGCTCCGTTTGGAAAATAGAGATAGCCCAGCCGAACCGGGCGCTTTCCGTCCACAGCCGGAATGGCCTCCGCCGTCATGACATCCAGGAAGGGAAGGGCCAGGCTGGCGCCGATTCCCCGCAGGACAGCTCTTCGCGATATTTTCCAGTTCTTCAACTCAAGCCTCTACTACCGTGTGGAACGGTTTTTCTTATATTGGAAAGGGTAACTTCGCACCACCTCGCCGATCAAGGAATTGAAGCGAAGATCTCCCCTGGCGACCTTCGCGGCAATCTCCCGAACAACACCTTCATCGTAGTATTCAAGTTGCCGGCCAAGCGCGTAGGAGAGAAATTTTCTGATCAACTGCCTGGCCAGCTCGTCTCTTCTTCGCTCTACCAGGACCTTCTTCAGCCCTTTCACCCCATCAAACCTGGTTCCATCCGGAAGGCTTCCGCGCGCATCGATCTTTCGGCCCCTGTTATTCTCGCGCCACCTCCCGAACCAGTCGAAGTTTTCCAGGCCGAAGCCCAGGGGGTCCATCAGGCTATGGCAGGCCCTGCAGGATGCCTTGCGGCTGTGAAGCTCAAGCTTCTGGCGGGCGTCCAGGCGGCGATTCTCGCTGATCTTCTCATCCAGCTCTCCGGCATCCGGAGGAGGAGGCGGGGGCGGCGTACCGAGGATTTCAGAGAGGATCCAATTACCCCGAACAACCGGGCTGGTGCGGCCGGGAAAGGACGTGCAGGCGAGAATGCTGCCCTGGCCGAGGATTCCGCCTCGAACGCTGTTGTCGAGCTCAACGCGTCTCATCCTGCGTCCCTTCACCCCTCGAATACCGTAATGCCTGGCCAGCTCCTCGTTGAGGTAGGTGAAGTCGGCATCGATCAGCTCCGTAACCGGCCTGTTCTCCCTGATCAACTCGTTGAAGAACATCGAGGTCTCCTTCTTCATCGAAGCCATCAGGGTATCGGTACACCAGGGATTGTCGATCGGGTCGAGCCGGATTCTCGTCCCGAGGATCTCGTAGCCAAGCCACTGCGCGGCGAAAATATAGCCCAGGGTCGCAGCCCTTGGATCGGCAAGCATCCGAGCGACCTGCCCATCAAGAGTGGCTGGATCTGAAAGCTTCCCCTGCCGTGCAAGGGTGAACAATTCAGCATCCGGCATCGAGGCCCAGAGGAAATATGACAACCTGCTGGCAAGCGCCCAGTGATCCACCTGGTATTCCTTGTCACCGGTGCGTTTCTTCTCCGTCTTCATCAGGAACTTCGGAGAGATCAGGACCACCCTGATAACCTCCCTGATCGCCGCCTCAAAATCACGCCCGCCGGAGCGGAATCTCCTGAAGCGAGTGAGCGCCTCCTCGATTTCACCAGGCGCGAGAACGCGGCGGTAGGCTCGGGGAAGAAAGCTTTCAAAGACCTTGCGCGCAGCCTTCTCCTGCGAGACCCCGGCTCCGGGCCGAGAAACAAACACCGCCTCACGGCGTTTTTTTTCCGCCTCGCTTCGCGCCTGCCCGGGCAGAGCGGTTCTCAAGACAAGATCCGCGGCCCCGATGTAACGCTCCAGCAGAAGGGTCGTGGTGAAGAGAGTGTTGGCGCTATTGTCGAAGCCGCTCCTGCCGCTCAGATCCTCTGGAAAACCTCCGCTGAAGCTGCCCTTGATACCGAAGAGATCCTCAACCGTATTGTTGTATTCACGGTTTGTGAGCCGCCTGGCTCGCTCATAGCCGGGATCGCGGACCTTGCTGTAGTCAAACTTGTTGATGGAATCATCAAGCCACCTGATGAGCTCCCTGCGCTGCGAAAAGCTCGGCTGGTCTTCATCTTCGGGAGGCATGTCGCCATCCCGGACCCTGGCAAGAACATTGATCCAGAGATCTTTACGGCTGACCAGCGGCTGTGAACCAAGCGCCGACTCGATATCGATGTCGCCTTTTTTTCGTTTCGCGCTATGGCAGCTGAAACAGAACTTCTTCAACAACGGAGCCAGCTCGACGGCGAAATCGAGCCGCGGCTCTCGCTTCTCCTGGGCGCGCAGCCCTGGAGCCTGGATAAAAAACAAAACCAGGACGGCAAGGCCAGTCAGCCTCACCGTCCTGGTTTCAATCATCTTAAGCCGCAATGAAGGAACCCCGTCCTTAACTCAGAGGGTCCAGGGCTTACGATAGTCGACAGCCTTGAGAAGCTTGTCAGCCGCGGCATCACCGATGATCTTCTCGTTCTCGGGATCCCAATTGAGCTTCTTACCGCCAAGCGCCTGGCTCACCATGCCAAGGTGCCCCGGGGTGATCGAACGATGTCCGATTTCCGCAGTGCAAATGCAGGGCTTGCTGGTCTTACAACCATCGAGGAAGTTCCGATGGTGTTCACGTGAGTTGTAGACCTTCTTGGGACCGGCATCGAAGCCGCCCTTGATCCACTCCTTGTTTGAAGCGTCCAGGCGACCGCGTCTGACGTAGATCCAGCTTCCGTCTTCGCCATACCACTTGGCACCCTGAGCGTTATCCTCATTCGAGGTAATGGTCGAGGTTACGCCATTGGCGTACTTACATTTGATCTTGTAGTGATAGGCCGCATCGTAGACATCCAGCTTCTTGGGATACTTGAATCCCTCGGCCTGGACCTCTACAGGACCACTATTGTCCATTCCCATCCCCCAGTGGGCGATGTCGTTGTGATGGCCAATCCAGTCCATCAACTGACCGCCGCCGAAGTTGAGATGCCAGCGCCAATGGAAATGAAAACGCGCCGGGATAAAGGGAACCATCTCGGAGGGGCCGACCCAGAAATTATAGTCGACATGTGCCGGAGGCTTGACCGGCTCTTTCGGAGCCGGCGGAGGATTCCTGTTTCCCTGGGGAAGTCCGACCTCTACGTTCTTGAGCTTACCGAGCACACCATTCTGAACAAGCTCGGCCGCGCGGCGGAAATTACCCGATGAGCGCTGCTGGCTGCCGACCTGGAAGATCACATCGTTCTTCTTGACCGCCGCAACGACCGCCTGGCCCTCGGCGAAGGTGTGGGTCATGGGCTTCTGGCAGTAGATATGCTTCTTGTTGTTGGCCGCTTCGACGCAACACAAGGCATGCCAGTGATCAGGAGTGGCGATACATACGGCATCGATCTTCTCATCAGCGACGAGCTTCCTGTAATCTCCGTGGGTCTGGCAATCCTTGCTCTTATAGCGCTTGTCGACCTGGTTCTTCGCGTTGTTCAGGTTGTTATTGTCGACATCGCAAACGGCGGTGACCTGAACATCCTTATTACGCATGAAGGCTCCCATGTTGCCGCGGCCCATGCCGCCAACACCGATAACCCCCATGACGATCCGTTCACTGGGCGCGACCGTACCACCGAGGCCCAGGGCGCTTCCGGGTACGAAATAAGGAACGGCTAACGCTGAAGCGGAAGCTCCAAGGAAACCGCGGCGAGAGACTTTCTTACTCTGGCTCATTGCTGTACCTCTCAATTTCCTCATCAAGCTCCAGCCCGGTCCGCCCGGACGTCGGCTCAACGATTATTTCCCATACAATTTGACGTTTCAGAACCCACAATCTATCAACTCAATTTGCTCAGGTCCAGAGTGACCCGCAAGGAACTTTCAGCTTACTATTTGTCTGACCGCTCTACTGGAGCTTGATTCCATCCGCCTCACTCTTCAAAATCGTATCCGGTATCTCAGGATCAGAAGGAATAACAGGCATGCGCCGGCTCAACCTGCTTTCAATCGTCGCGGCGAGGGTGTTCAGCCTGGCCGTCATCTGCTCGCTAACGATGCCCTGCGCCCAGGCCGAAGAGATCCAGCCCGCCCCTGACGCTCCCAGGCCTCTCACGCCGCAGGAGAGCCGCAAGAGATTCAGGCTCTCCGGGGACCTGAAGATCGAGCTGGTCGCCAGCGAACCCCTGCTGGCTGATCCTACCGGCATCGCCTGGGATGAGCAGGGCCGCCTGTTCGTCTGCGAGATCCACGGCTATAACCTGGAAGGGCACCTGGACATCGTCGAGCTCAACAAGACGGGCAAGCTCGACAAAAAGATCAGGCGAATCTACGCCAATCCCCAGGCTCTCGAGGAGGCCCGCAGGCAGACCTACGGCAGGGTCAAGCTTCTCCACGACGTGGATGGAGATGGAAAGATGGACCGGGCCGACACCTGGGCAGATGACCTGCCGGGCTGCTTCGGTATTGTCCCCGCGCGCGGGGGCATCATCGCCATCACGGCATACAAGATCATCTATCTGAACGACAGCACAGGTGATGGAAAAGCGGATATCCGCGAGACCCTCTTCGATGGCTTCGAGATGCATATCATCGAGAGAGCCATCAACAATCCGCGCTGGGGCCAGGACAACTGGATCTACGTAGCGGGATCCAACCGGAGCGCGACGGTAACGGGGCCTCACCTCGGCGGCAAGGTCAACCTGGGAAGAAACGACTTTCGCTTTAAGGCCGATGGCAGCGCGATCGAGCCTGTGACCGGAACCAACCATACCTTTGGCCTCAGCCTTACCGACTCCGGAGACCGGTTCCTCATCAGCACCGGCTCCCATACCCTCTATGCCATCCCGCTGCCCTACAGATACCTGGCTCGTAACCCACACGTACCAACGCCCGGGGCCGTAGCCAACGCGGGACAGGACCCGCGGGTTTTCCCCATCAGCAAGCCGCACCCCTGGCGTGTGGCCCGCAGCGAGGATCCGCGCTGGGTCAAATTTTACGGGCCCATGGAGGCAACCGCTAACGGCTACCTCACCTCCGCCTGCGGCCAGCTGGTCTATCGGGCGCAGCTCCTCGGAGAAAAATACCTGGGCAGCCACTTCGCCTGTGACCCGCAACAGAACATGGTCCGGCGTTCCGAGCTCCGCCGCGATGGCGCCGGGTACAAGGCCTCGCGGCCGGAGACTGAACGCTCGCGAGAATTCCTCGCCTCGACCGATCAATGGTTCCGGCCCAACGGGGTGCGCACAGGCCCTGACGGGGCGCTCTACGTGGTGGACTTCTACAGGGAGATCATCGAGGACTACTCGGCGATCCCGCGCTACCTGCAGCAGCAATACGGACTCGTCAAGGGAGACGACCGCGGCCGGATCTGGAGGATCTCGCCAGCGGCGTCCGGCTACCTTCGGCCTTCGAACCTGGCGAAGCTCAAACCCTCCGAGCTGGTCGCGAAGCTGGACCAGCCCACTCCATGGCAAAGGCTTACCGCCCAGCGCCTGCTCATTGAAAAGAAGATGACCGACGCGACAGCGGAACTCGGAAAATCCCTGCGAGCTGCGGCGCATCCACAGGGGCGCCTCCAGGCCGCCTATACTCTCAACGGCCTCGGCACGCTCTCAGTCGATGACCTGCTCGCGGGTCTCGCCGACGCGAACTACTGCGTTCGCCTCCACTCCCTCCGCCTCGCAGACGCAAGGCTTGGCGAAGATGAGAGGTTACTCAAAAAGATGACGGGGATGGTCGACGACCCCGACCCCCTGGTTCGGCTCCAGGTCGCCATGAGCCTTGGCGAGAGCTCGAAGCCGGCAGCTGTCGCCGCCCTGGTTCAGCTGACGCGCCAGAGACTCGACGAGAGATGGATGAAGGCGGCGATCCTGAGCTCCGTTAAGGACATAGCCGGAGAGCTCCTCGGCGGTCTTCTTGCCGGAAAAAAAATAAAACCCGATCCGGCACTCGCTGAATCCCTGGCGATGATAGCCGGCTCCAGGCGGCACCAGGCGGAGCTGGCAGGACTCATCGCTGCCCTTGAGAAGCTGGGAAATGACGATGGCCGCCTGCTCATCCCGTGCCTGAAGGGACTCTACAGGGGACTGGAACACGGAGCCGCCAGCCCCCTGGAGGACAAGCGAGCCCGAAGCTCGCTCATCCGGATGTTGAAACGCACTGAGGGTGAATCCCTGGAGCTCTGCCTCAAGATCGCCGGACAGCTGAAACTTTCAGGCAGCAGAGGCCTCAAGGATTTCTACGACAAGCTCGCCGCGGACGCCATCGACGAAAATCGCGCTGAAAAAGACCGCCGCAAGACCCTTGGATTCCTCGCGGCCGGTCCATTTGAAACCCTCGCCGGCGTCAGCGACAGGCTGCTGGCCCCGGCGCAATCACCCGGGATCCAGCTGGCCTCGGTCAAGGCTATCTCCGCCATGGAAGATCCCCGCGCCGGTCCCCTGCTGCTGAAAAACTGGAAAAACTATTCACCATCCCTCCAGGAACAGGTCATCGAGGCGGTCTTCAGCCGTGAGAACCGGCTCGGGGCGCTGGTCTCAGGTCTCGAGGACAAGACCGTTCCTGTCCAGAGCCTCGGGGCCCTCCGCATCGACCGTCTGCTTAAACACCCCGACCTGTCCCTGCGTCAACGGGCCGCAGCGGTGATCGGAGCGGCAAGACTGAACAAGGACAGGGAAAAAATCATCACGAAATATACTGAGGCCCTCAGCGGCAAGACCGACCCCCTTCGCGGCAAGGAGGTTTTTCTCGCCCACTGCGCCAAGTGCCACCAGGTCGCCGGCGAAGGATATGCCGTCGGCCCGGATCTCGCCCAGGCCAGGAACCGGCCTGACGAATCGCTCCTGCTCGATGTCCTGAACCCTAGCGGTATCATCACCTCGGGCTTCGACACCTACACCCTGGTTACAAACAACGGCCGGACCTACAGCGGAGTCGTCGACTCGGAATCAGCGACCAGCGTCAAGCTCCGCTGGGCCGAGGGGAATACGGCGACGGTACTCAGAAAAGACATCAGGCTCATGCAGGCCGCAGGGAAATCACTCATGCCGGAGGACCTTGACAAGGCGGTCTCCGCGGCCGACCTGGCCTCGGCATTCGCCTGGCTGCGCGAGATCTTCGGAGAGCCGAGCCGGATTGAACGGCTGGAACACGACGACCTCGAATTGAAGGGCTCCTGGGAGACCGAGAGAAACCCGTCCTACAGTGAAAAGATAGCGGCCCTGACAACCACTCATGGCGATTCAGCAAGCTTCACCTTTGAGGGTACGGGAATATCCTGGGTCGGAGCTCGAACCTTCAACGGCGGGGTCTTTCACTGGGTGATCGACGAGGGAAGCCCACAGGAGGTCTCCGGCAAGGTGAACACCTGGATCCCGGGCGTTGAGCGCTACCACGTGATCCCCCTGGCCCAGTCGCTCGCTCCCGG
>DCKY01000011.1 GCA_002320775.1 Planctomycetes bacterium UBA1662 | reverse complement strand
GCGACCAGGACCAGGCCGCCCTCGAGGATGACTCCTCCGAGGAATACCGAGCGGGGTTTCATTTGAAGAGAATCAGTCATGCCGGATGAATATAGCACCCCAGGTGGGTTCCATCAGCCAATAGTGGGGGTGATGGGCTCTGGGCGCCGGGAATATAGAGAGCTTGCCGGACCGCTGGGGGAGTGGGTCGCCTCCAGCGGCAGCCACCTGCTCACCGGCGGCGGCAGCGGTGTGATGGCCGCTGTCAGCCGGGCCTTTCATTCGGTGGAGGGCAGGAAGGGCCGGGTGATCGGAGTGTTGCCGGGAGATGTTGGCACAGGTGAGCCGGTGGCTCCTTCCGGTTATCCGAATCAATGGGTCGAGATCCCGATTCGCACCCATCTTCCGCTCAGCGGCGAACAGGGCCGGGATCCGATGAGCCGCAACCATCTCAACGTTCTTTCAGCTGATGTCATCGTCGCCCTGCCGGGAGGAGCCGGGACCCGCTCGGAGGTCGAGCTGGCGCTTGAATACCGCCGGCCGCTGATGTGCTGGCTGGGAGAAGCCGGCAGCATTCCGGGTATTGAAGAGACCGGGGCACCCCTGGCGGGGTCTTTTGCGGAGCTGGTGGACTTTCTCAAGCGGCAGGTCCGGTTGCCCGGATCTGCCTGAGGGCTTGCATTTTTTTCAAGGTCGGGTAAATCGAAGCCATGTGCGCGAGTAACTCTCGAAACGGCAGGGACGCCATCCGGCTGCGCGGACTTCGCCAGAATAACCTGAACGATATCGACATCGATATTCCCCTCGGGAAGCTCACGGTCGTTACCGGCGTGAGCGGCTCCGGGAAATCCAGCCTGGCCTTCGATACGCTCTACGCCGAGGGGCAGCGGCGCTACGTGGAGACCTTCTCGGCCTATACGCGCCAGTTCCTTGACCGGTTCACGCGCCCCGATGCGGATTCGATCGAGGGGATCCCCCCGGCCGTAGCCATCGACCAGTCCGGGGCGGTGAAGTCCTCCCGCTCAACCGTGGGTACGATGACCGGCATCAATGACTACCTCAAGCTGCTCTATTCGCGCTGCTCAAGGGGCTACTGTCCGGAGTGCGGCGAGGAGATCGAGCCCGAGAATACATCAGAGGTGCTGGAGTGCCTCGCCGGTCTTGAGCCTTCGGACTGGCCGGTCCTTATCGTGGCACCCGTTCCACTCGGGGGTTTTGAATCTGTCGAGGTGGTCTCCTCCGCCTTCCAGGGGCAGGGGTTTCTGCGTTTTCTTCGAGACGGCGAGGTTCTTCGCATTACGGAGCTTTGCGCCGAAGATCTCGAAAGAGGCCGTGTCGATATCGTTGTTGACCGCCTGTCGAAGCGGACTGCCTCGAGGCAGCGCCGGGTGGATTCGATCGAGCAGGCCTTCAAGGTCGCCCACGGCAGGTTGAGGCTTGTCACTGCGCGCGGCTCGAGGGATTTCATCCGCGGCCTGCGTTGCTCGGCCTGTGATGTCGCCCTGCCGAATCCTACCCCGGGCCTTTTCTCCTTCAATACTCCCTACGGCGCCTGTGAAGAGTGCCGCGGGTTCGGCAGGATTATCGAGATCGACTGGGGCCGGGTGGTTCCGGACCGCCGGCTGTCGCTTCGCGCCGGCGCCATCAAGCCGTGGAGAGCCAAGGGAAAGCGTTCGAGTCAGTGGCGTACGAGGTGCAGGAATGCCTGTGATGACCGCGGAGTCGATATGGACACTCCCTGGGAGGAGCTCTCCGAGGAGGAGAGGGACTTCGTTATCGAAGGCGGGGGCCGCGGCTGGTCGGGGGCGAAGGGCTATTTTCGCAGCCTCGAACGCAAGAAATACAGGATGCACATTCGGGTCCTCCTGTCACGCTACAGGGGCTTCAACGAATGCCCGTCCTGCAAGGGAGGCCGCCTGAGGCCGGAGGCCTTCTGCTTCCGGGTCGGGGGGGTGACGCTGCCCGATTTCTGGAAACTTCCGGTGCGCTCGGGCGTCGAGCTTCTTTCCGGCATCGAGGCGGAGGACCTTCAGCGGCCCGAGCGGCTCGTTGTGGAGGAGATCTCCTCGCGGCTGGGTTATCTGCAGTCAGTCGGCCTCGGCTACCTGTCGCTCGACAGGCAGTCCCGTACCCTCTCGGGAGGAGAGGTGGAGCGGGTCAACCTGACGGCTGCTCTCGGGGCGTCACTGGTCGATACCCTCTTTGTTCTCGACGAGCCGTCCATCGGTCTGCATGCGCGGGATAACGCCCGCCTGCTCGAGATCCTCCGCCAGGTTCGCGACCGCGGCAATACGGTGGTTGTCGTGGAGCACGACCCGGAGATTATCGCCGCTGCCGACCACGTCATCGATATGGGGCCTGGCTCAGGAAGTGCCGGGGGGCAGGTGGTTGTCGCCGGGGGAATCGACAAGGTGAGGGCCTGCAGGAAATCACTCACCGGTGCCTATCTGCGTGGAGATACGCAGGTGGCGGCCTCCCGAAAAAAACGCCGCAAGCCGGCCAGGTCACGGTGCCTGCGAATCAGGGGTGCCAGGGAGAACAATCTCCAGGGTCTGGACCTCGATATCCCGGTTGATCTCTTTACCGCGGTCAGCGGGGTATCCGGATCAGGAAAGAGCTCCCTGCTCCACCAGGTGCTCTGGCGCCACTGGCAGAGGGAGCAGGGCCTTGCGGTCGATGGAGAGGTGCTAGTCGATTCGATCAGCGGCCTGGAGCTCATCGATGAGCTCGTGCTGGTCGACCAGTCTCCCATCGGCAAAACCCCCCGGGGCAATCCCGCCACCTATACCAAGGTCTTTGACCGGATCCGGAAGCTCTTCGCGTTGACGGAGGAGGCCCTTGATGCGGGTTTTGATGCGGGTGCCTTCAGCTTCAATGTGAAGGGCGGACGCTGTGAGGAGTGCAAGGGGGCGGGAATGGTGCAGGTTGAGATGCAGTTTCTTTCCGATGTCACCCTGGTCTGCGAGGCCTGTGACGGCCGCAGGTTCCGCAGCGAGGTGCTCGAGATCAGGTACCGGGACCTGAATGTTCACGAGGTCCTCCAGCTTACGATCGATGACGCGGCTGAATTCTTCAGCCACGAGGAGAAGCTCGCGGAGACGCTGCGCTTTCTCAGCTCGCTGGGGCTCGGCTACCTGCAGCTCGGCCAACCCCTCAATACGCTCTCGGGGGGAGAATCGCAGCGCCTGAAGCTGGCCTCGCGGGTGCTGGCCGCCAGGCGTGGCGGCCGCCTGCTTTTCCTCCTGGATGAACCTACCACGGGGCTTCACCTCGAGGATATTCGTCGGTTGCTCGAGGTGCTTCACGGGTTGGTTGACCGGGGGCACGGGGTGGTCATTATCGAGCACCAGGTGGATGTGCTTGCCCAGGCCGACCATCTCATCGACCTGGGGCCCGAGGGCGGAGATGGGGGCGGACGCCTTGTAGCCAGTGGGACCCCGGTGGAGCTTGCCGGTGCTGAAGATTCGATAACAGGGCGCTGGATTGCGAAGCTGCTGGAAGGCCCGGCGAAGCTTTCTTCCTCTCCCGCCGGCGGCGCCGCGAAGCGGCGGCGGCCTGCGCGGCGAAAAAACGTGATCCGTGTGGTGGGTGCGCGCGAGAACAATCTCAAGAACATCAATGCGGAGATCCCGCGCAATTCTTTCGTTGTCGTTACAGGGCTCAGCGGCTCGGGGAAATCATCCCTGCTCTATGACATCGTCTTCTCCGAGGGGCAACGCCGCTACCTCGATTGCCTGTCGCCCTATGCCCGCCAGTTTGTTGAGGACCTCCATCGACCGGATATCGACCATCTCGAGGGAATTCCCCCGGCGGTGGCGATCGAGCAGCGCACCACCGTCGGCGGCCGGAAGTCGACGGTGGGTACCGTAACCGAGGTCTACCATTTCCTTCGCCTGCTCTATACCAGGGCGGGGGAGCAGATCTGCCCCGAATGCGATGTGGAGGCGGTTCCGCGGTCATTTGATGAGATCCTGGAGAGGGTCAGGGGGCTGGCCGCCGGCGGAGGAGCCCTGCTGGCCCCGGTGATCCGCGGCAAGAAGGGCTTCCATCACACGGTTCTTTCCAGGGCGCGGGCGGAGGGGATCGAGGAGGCTCGGATCGATGGGGGCTGGCTCGAAATTCCCGAGGAAGAGCATCGCCTCGACCGCCACAAGGTCCATGATATTGACCTGGTGCTCAGAAGGTTTTCCGGTGCCGGGTCCAGGAGAGCTGCCGCCGACCTGTCGAGGGCTCTCTCTCGTGCCCTGGAGCTCGGCCGCGGGGTCGTTCGTTTCCTTGATGATGAAGGCGGCGAGACCCTCCTGAGCAGGAATAGATCCTGTCCATCCTGCAGCCGGGATTTCGATGAGCCTGATCCGAGGAACTTCAGCTTTCATTCGCGCCATGGCTCCTGCCCGGAGTGTTCCGGTTATGGATCGTTCTACAGGTTGGACCCCCTGAAGCTGATCGGGAACTGGGATGCGCCGCTG
The DNA here is from genome assembly GCA_002320775.1 of Planctomycetes bacterium UBA1662. Lineage (GTDB taxonomy): Bacteria > Planctomycetota > UBA8108 > UBA8108 > UBA8108 > UBA8108. Next base: position 2,704 of record DCKY01000011.1, on the reverse strand, counting down.
GATGCAAAGAAGAACGGCCCACTGGCCTTCCTGGATGAATGGCCTTTCAAGCGCGGCCTGCGGCGGTCTGTTCTCAAGGAGACAGCCGGGCTGGCCGGGCTTCCCACAGACGGGAGGAAGCTCTCACGCTGGGGTAAACGGGCCCTGGGGATTCTGCTGGAGGGCAAGGGCCGCTCCGGCTTTCCCGGCCTCATTCCCATGACCTCGGAGCTGATCGACATGCTCGAAAAGGATGACCGTGACAAGTACCTGGAGCAGAAAGGCTCCGAGATGGAATGTCCTTCCTGCAGAGGGACGCGGATCGCCCGGCGCTGGGGGGCTGTACGGGTTGGCGGCAGGAGCATAGGTGAGATGACGGGTCTCTCGGTCGAAGAGCTCAGTGAAGCCCTCAGCCGGATGGAAATCAGCGAGCGTGCCCGGCCCATCGTTGAGCCGATCCTGGTTGAGATCGGCTCTCGCCTGGATTTCCTGCGCGAGGTGGGGCTCGATTACCTCGCTCTTAACCGCTCAGCCAACACCCTCTCAGGTGGAGAGGCGCAGCGTATTCGCCTCGCAGCGGCGCTGGGGTCCAATCTCAGGGGAGCCTGTTACATTCTCGATGAGCCGACCATAGGTCTTCATCCCAGGGATAACGAGCGCTTGCTGGAGACCCTGGGAGACCTTCGAGACAAGGGCAACAGCGTCTACGTGATTGAGCACGATGATGCGACCATCGAGGCGGCTGATCATGTGATCGATATGGGGCCCGGTCCCGGCCGGCATGGGGGCGAAATTGTTGCCCAGGGGCCGCTGGCGGAGATTATCTCCAGCAGGAACTCGGAGACGGCTCGCTATTTCAGAGATCGTGACCAGAGAAGTTTCGAGTTTGCGGCTGATCCGCTGGAGGACTCGGCCTTTCTCGAGGTTCGCGGTGCGACACTGCACAACCTCAAGGATATCGATGTACGGATCCCCATGGGAGCCGTGACGGTGGTGACGGGTGTCTCGGGTGCGGGGAAGTCGACCCTGGTGCGTGACCTGCTTGAAAGATCCATCCGCAGGCAGTTCCGCGGACTGCGTGATCCGCTTGCCGGTGTCCGGGAGGTCCATGGTGTCGAGCTGATCGATTCTCTGCGCGAGGTGGACCAGCGGCCCATCGGCAGAACGCCGCGCTCCACCCCGGCCACCTATGTCGGCTTCTGGAACAGGATCCGGCAGATCTTCGCGGCGACCCCCGCAGCTAAAACCCGCGGGTGGGAGGCCAGGCGTTTCTCCTTCAATGTTTCCGATGGCCGCTGCGATGCTTGTTCTGGCCAGGGTCGAAAGCGCATGGAGATGAACTTCCTTCCTGACATGACGGTGGATTGCGAGGTCTGCCAGGGGCGCCGCTTCAATCCCGAGACCCTGGAGATTATCTACAAGGGCAAGAGTATCGCCGACGTGCTGGAGATGACGGTGGAGGAGGCGGCCGAGTTTTTCGATTCCTTTCGGGATCTGACGCGCCCCCTCAGGGCGCTCGATTCCCTGGGGCTTGGGTACCTGACCCTTGGCCAGTCGAGCACCACCCTCTCCGGCGGAGAGGCCCAGCGGGTCAAGCTGGCCGTCGAATTATCCAAGACCACCCGGGGCGCCGGGCTCTATCTCTTTGATGAGCCGACCACGGGGCTCCATATGAGAGACGTGGCCCGGCTGGTGGAGGTCCTCGGAGAGCTAGCTGCCGGTGGGCATGCAGTGGTCGTGATTGAGCACAACCTGGAGGTCATAGCCGGTGCTGACTGGATGATTGATCTTGGGCCGGGTGGGGGAGATGCGGGTGGGGAGCTTCTTTACCAGGGCCCTGTGGCGGGGCTGATCAATGGCGCACCGGATTCTCCGACGGCATCCTGCCTCGAGAGCTTCATCGGTAACTCCCGGCAATCCTGCACCGTGGCCGGCTGAGGTTATCACCCGCTGCGCCCGGCTTGACTTGAGCCCATCGGCACTTTTATACTTCTATCTGGTCCAAAGAGCCGGATGACGGCCAAAACCCCTGGAAGGAACCAGCCATGATCACGCCGCGTCTTTCAGATTGCGAGAAACCCGCCCAGGAGGCGGTTTGCGTGCTGTGGTGGATTCCCTAGGGGTCTGGTAGAGACAATCTCACCCTCCCCACCTATCATGAGTCCGGTGGGGAGTTTTTTTTTGTTCTGAGCTTGCTGGAGAGCGCTGTGCAGTATCGCGATTTCGAGAGCTATGCCGACAAGGGTACGATGGTCCCGGTCTACCGGGAGCTCTCCGCCGATACCCTGACCCCGGTGATCGCCTTCCTGCGCTTGCGGCGTGATGACAGCGCCTCCTTTCTTTTTGAGAGCGTCGAGGGAGGAGAGAGGATCGGCCGCTATTCCTTCCTGGGTGGAGACCCCTTCCTGACCCTGTCGGCGGTCGGCGAGACCACCACCTTGCGCAGGGCTGATGGGCAGGAGGAGAGCCTGCCGGGTGATTTTTTCGAGATCCTGCAGGACACCATCGACACCTGCGTGACGGTTCCGGTTCCCGGCCTGCCGCCGCTGACGGGCGGGGCCGTCGGCTACCTGAGCTACGACACGATTCGCTATATCGAAGAGATACCGGATACCCATGCCCGCGAAACGGAGCTGCCCGATGCCCAGCTTCATTTTCACGACACCCTCGTAGCCTTTGACCATGCCAAGCACCGCATCTTCCTGATTGCCAACGCCCATGTGAA
>DCKY01000238.1 GCA_002320775.1 Planctomycetes bacterium UBA1662 | reverse complement strand
CATGCTTCATGGAGGGGCGGTTAGCCCCACACAACCCACTGAGTGCCCCTGGTAACCAAAAGAGAAACAAGACGCTCCCCTCCAACCCGAACAGGCTGGCGCGTTGCATCAATAGTACCCCTTGAAATACAAACGGCATCGATGAAATGAAGAGAATCTCCGTCGCCCGCGACACTCGAAAGAGCTGGCCTTTTCACCCAGGCACGAAGGCCCCGGATCGGCCTGTTCTCCGCTGGAAAAGACCGCCGCTGCAGAGAGCCCGGGCTGTTATTTCTTGCCGGCGGGGGAGGCGCCCGGCAGCTTCTTCAGCTGCTCCTCGAGCTCATCGGGCTTGAAGCCCCGGGGCCCGGGGCCTCCCTGGTAAACAACCTTGCCATCCTTGCCGACAAGATAGAGACGGTCAGGGTAGCCCCCGTAATTCTTCGCTGTTGAGTCCTTCATGTCATCAATCAGCATCGGCATGGTGAAATTCAGCTTCTTGGCGCAGCTGCTTGCCACCTCGGTACGCTCGAGAAGAGTCTTCGGGTCATTCACCGAACGACTCGCCGGCAAAGGGCTCAGGCCATCGATCGGATGCGCTTCACGAATGTAAACGACAAAGAATGCGGCCGACTTACGATACTTGCTGTAGAGTTCTTCCAGGCGCCCGGCCTGGCTGGCGAAAGGAGGTCATGTGTAGCTCCCGAAGATCAGCACGACAGGCTTCTTGTCCTGATGCTGGGACAGCCTGACAAGGCCTTTCTCATCCGGCTTGACATGATCAGGCGCGGAGGAGCCTTCCAGCAGGGAGAGCCTGAAGTCCGGAGCACGGTCGCCCGGGCCGGGGAGCCCGCCTGAACGAGTCGCCTGTTTCAATGCGTTGGATGCCTCGGCCGACTCTCTTGAGACCCCGGGGTCGTCAATCGAGCGGCGCTGCCGGCCTCCGGATCCGCGAGAGCGGCCGCCGAAACCGGAACGCCCACCTGAAGAGCCGGGACGAAGGGCGCTCAGTATGGCGCGCATCCTGACGCGCAACTCATCATCGTTGACCCGCTTGTCACCGTCACTGTCGAGCTTGGCGATAAAGCCATCGAGCTCCCTGGCGGTGATCGTGCCATCGCCATCGGGGTCCATGAGCTCGAGGAGCTTCGCCATCGGGTTGATTCGTCGAGAGCCGGAAGTCTCCGGTCTCTGGCGGTCTTCAGCTCGTTCCGCCGGCTTCTCCTCGCCGGGCTTCGCTTCCGGCGCGTCGTCCTGGGCGCTCAAGCCGGCCTGGAGAGCCAGGCAGGAAAGCATCGCGGCCGCAATAAAGCGGGCATTCAGGTCCCTCATCATCAACCTCTTCTCAATGTATAGCCACAGTTCGTCAATGTCTCAATCAACTGGAAGCGTCCATCCAGAGGACGGACGCCTATCCATCTAACCCCGCGGAAGGGTCCTAGGGAACGAGAAAACTGCGCCGGGAAGAAAGTTCGTCGGAAAACGTCTCAGCCCTGGGTAACGCAGTTGGAGACTTCGCAGGAACCCTCCTCGGAGGGAGCGCAATCGCTGCCGGGCGCGGGCGCCGGGATCGGGAACCCATCGGCACTGAAGAGATAGCGCAACAGGCCAATGGCATCATCGATGGAAACCTGGGCATTCGCGTTCACATCGCAACCCTGGAGGCAGCGCGGCTCGCTCTCGCCAAGGAAGAGATAAAAGAGGATCGTGACCGCGTCGGAGATGTCGACCGTCTGATCACCATTACAGTTGCCGCGCACGAAGGACGGCGTCGCCTCGCCAAGGCGCTGGATGGAGCCCGGTGAGCCGTAGATGCGGCTCGAGACCTGCCAATTTTCAGAGACGTCATTGTCCATGTCCTCGTGGATCTCAAAGAGCTCGAGGCTGTAACCCAGGCCATCGGCGCGGGCGGGCCACGGCGCATCCTGAGAATACCTGACGAGATCAACGGTGGCGGGATAGCCGGGCCCATCATCTTTAACACGCAGCTTCTCACCTTCATTGCTGAGGCTGCCGGGATAGGGACCAAAGATTCGCGCCGGATTTCCGTAAATCCTCCGGAAGGCGACAGGGTCCTTCGCCAGAATAACGACCTCGTCAGCGGCGACATTCGTTCCATTGGGAAAGCTGTGCTCCTCGAAGACGCCCGCCTCATTGGTGGCGCCGAGCCCCTCGATCTTCCACCCCGAGATGTCCACCTGTGAGCCGGAGTTATTCCAGAGCTCAAGGTATTCGGCCTCGTCATCTCCCAGGGGGTTGTACATGATCTCGGTGATCATCAGCCGGTCATAGCCGGTGAAACGCTCGGTGCTGCGGAGATAGTTAACCATGTAGCTGCGGCGCGAACGAATATGGGCCATGACCCTGTCTATGTTGGGTTCGAACCCGGAGGGGGCCGACCGATCGCCGGCCGGACTGGTGCGGCCCCAGACTCTGAAATCATCACGCTGCTCCTCCATGAGCAGTTCACTCAGATCGGCCAGTCGCTGCTCGTAAAAATCGAGCGTGTACTTCTCGTGGATGGCGCCCCAGAGTCGAGCCAGGTAGGCGCGGCGAAAATGGGTTCCGGACTGGGCGAAGAACTTGTCAAGGAGATGGTTTCCGACACCCCCGCCGCGAACGGTGGTGGTATTCCAGATCGTCATGCCGGGATTGTCCATGCGGTCGTTGTAGACCCCGCCGTTGCCGCCGTCCCAGCGCTTGCCATAGGCGAGGTCCAGGTCCCAGCCGGTCGGAATCCACCGGTCGGTCTCGGTGTCATGGTAGAGATAGTGATTCTTATGAGGATAGTCGCGGTTGTTGATCAGGACCTGGCCCGCCTGGTAGTCAATGATGGTGTCCGGCACGGTCTTCTCGAGAAAGAAATTCGTAAGCTGGTTTCGGGATGTGTCGTGAAGAGCGTTGAGGAAGGAGCGCAGGTCGCTGTAATCCTCATGCTGGTTGGTCTTCTTTTCGTAGGTGCCGTTGCGCTCTTCACGAGAAGCGGTCGCCTTGTAGAGATTGCCATCGGCGTTGAGCCCTACACGGTCCAGCCAGCGCTCCTCAGGGTTCTCCATCACCGCGTAGAGGGCGTGGTAGTTGCCATTGGCGTGGATCCGGAAGAGGTCGTGGCTCAGGGCGGGATTATCCATCTCATCAAAGAGCGTCCAGGCCATGCCCTCGCGCACGAGCGCCTTGTCTGTCCACAGGCTCTGCAGGTTGAAGCGCTTCTTGCCGAAGAAGAGATGGCCCTTGTTCATCTTCACCTTCAGGTAGGGCTTGGTGGCGCTGTAGACGCTGCCGCCCCGGCGGCGAATCTGCACCTGGTGGAAGATGTCTCCTCCGGAGGCGATGGAGAAACGCATATAGGCGCGTCCAAGCCCCGAGAGCCAGCTGCGTCCGTTGGCTGAAGGCGTAATGAGCGTGATCCTCGGCAGGGGCGACTCAGGCTGGTTATCATTGACGTAGTAGCCGTAGACATCCTCGGTGTCGGTCCGCGGAGGAAATACGCGCAGGCCGCACTCGCTTCGCGCCTCGACCTTGAAGGTCACCACGGTGTTGTGCGGCTGGGCGGGCACATCGACACCATAGACGCCATCGCCGGCCGCGCCATCGTTGGACAGGCCATCATCGAGCATTTCAAGCTCCCGGTTCGCTCCGCTCAAGGAGGTCACCAGCTTGACCTCGGTGGGCTCTCCCCTCACCCTGGCCGTGAGGGTGGTCACATCCCCGGAGGTGGGCTCCTGGGGCCAGCGATTCAGGTTACTGACGAAGGGCGGCAGGCAATCCCTCGAGACCACGTTGGCCTCGCCGGGGCTGGCGATCCCTCCCCCGCCTCCGCCGCGCTGCCAGAAAATGCCCCGGCTCGCGGTAGAAACCGAGAGGCGGGCCGTAAGGGTGTCGCCGCCTCTGAGCTGGAAATAGGAAAAGCTGAGGGTGTAGGTGACCGCAGCCGAACGGTCGAGAGCTTCGGGAAGATCCAGGCGTACGGAATTGGCCGACCCGGTCCCGCGTCCGGTGGACACGAGGTGGAGAGCAGGCTCATCAAAGATCTCCCCGCCTGCGGCGCGGCTCCAGCGGCTGCCGGAGTGGTTTCCACGCGCGTCCCAATCTCCGATACCGTTGTCAAAGCCGCCGCCGGCAATCAGGTTGTCCTCCGGCGCGCGGGTATCAACCAGCGAAAGATTGTCGAGAAGATACTCGCCGGCTTCCTGGATATAGATATAGATCCTGCTGCTGGTGGCCGTTCCGGAGACGCTGACCGTGCTCCACTCATCGCCTCCGCCGGCGGCCTGGCTGTCCATGGCGCCCGAATCCGTCCAGCTGGCGGGATCATCCGAGACCGCGTCGGAGACGATCTTCTCGAGGCTGTAGCCCAGGCCATCGGCGCCGACATTCCAGTCCTGGGTCTCCCCGTAGCGGGCGGAGTCAACCAGGGCTCCGGCGGCATCGACCAGGGTGATTCTCTCTCCATCATTAGAGAGCTGTCCTTCCCAGTCCCCGATCGTATTGCTGATGCCGTACCCATCGCGGGCGGCCGCCTCGTCCCTGCAAACGACGAGATAGCCGCCGGGCAGGAGAACTGTACTCTCCGCGAAGCAGAAATCGACACCCTGGGTAAAGCAATACCCCTGCAGGTCGATCGGAGCCGCCGTCGTATTGGTCAGCTCAATGTACTCCCGCAGATCGTAGGGGTCGTTGTCAGCAGTGTGGTACATGATCTCGTTGATGGCGATCGCCGGAGAAGGTCTCGGCGGCGGAGGGCACTCGATGGCGGCGTTCACCGCCATGGGTGTCGGCGCGACATCCGCCCGGCCGCGCCAGTTCCTGGGATTGTCGCTCTCAAACAGGGCGCAGAGCCGCTGCAGCGAGCCCCCGTCTCCATCGGCCCCGGTCTCCCAGGGCGCGTCGTCATCGTAGCGTACAGAATCGACGACCGCGGAGGTGGCATCGATCAGCTCGATGTTCTCGCCGCCATTGTTGAGCGCCGAACCAGCCCAGAGCACGAGGCGGCTAGGCACCAGGCCGAACTCGGGACCGAGGGCGAGAGGGTTCCGGCAGATCACCAGGAAGCCGCCCGACTCGATCGCCGTACCAGCCTCGAACTCGTGACGAATGCCGCCGGTGAAAGCCCACCGCGACAGATCAACGGTCAACGCGCCGGAATTGTAGAGCTCGATGAATTCGAGATCGGCACCCTCCTGTGGATTGTAGTGAATCTCGTTGATGACCACGCCGTAGCGGGGCGAGGCCTCTTCGGCCTCGTCACAGGCATCGCCAAGACCATCGCGGTCCCGGTCGCGCTGGTCGGCGTTGTCGTCATTGGGACAGTTGTCGCAGGCATCGCCGACATTATCTCCATCGGCATCCGCCTGCCCCGCGTTGGCATCTTCAGGGCAATTGTCCTCGCCGGAGTTGACACCATCTGCATCGGGATCGTTGACGCCATCATCAATGGTAAGACGATTGGCTGATCCATCCGAGCCATCGTTGCGATTGGAGTTCGGCCCCACCGGCGAATTCGCCAGGTCGAGCACGTCGCCGACCGCGAGAACGAGGTCCACCGTCCGCGTGACGCCGCCGCCGTCGCCGCCGGCGATCACCGCGGAATCGACCAGCTCGCCATTGTGAAAGAGGAGACCGCTCACGCCGGCTCCGGCGAGATTCACCTCGCGGGTCTGCCAGGTGACCTCAACCGCGCCGGCGACATCGCTGGTCCACCGCCGGATCGGCCAGTGCTCTTCGCCCGGACAGCTGTTGGTGCCGTTGGGATGAACGCCTTCCTGGGCAATATAGGTCCACGGACAATTGGAAGAAGCCAGGCGCCAGCCCTCGCCTCGCCAATGAGCCGCCTCAAACTCGATGAACTCATCGGCGGAATAGCTGTTGTTGCCATCTTCGGTGAGATTGTAATAACCGTAGCTCCAACCGTTGGCCCCCTGCTCGCCGGTACTCGACCAGTCGTCAACAGAGTCGGCAATCGTATCGGCGCGCAGCGACTCCGGAGAGAAACCACCCAGTACAAAGAAGACAGCGGTAAAGAGGACGACCAACGGTGAATTATATTTCATATCTCTATTCATATCTGTTCAGGTGCCTGTAGAGGCCCCAGCGCTACGGACACGGACATTTATTCTATCATCCAGTGATTCCGTCATTTGTGGATAAAAAAGCCCAACTGAATTCATAAATCCCACAAAGCAGCAGGTCCCGCAGCGTGGGATCTCAATGCCGAAAAAGGCTTTCAGCCCATTCGTAGAACGGCCATCCCGTTCAATCGTGTATCTTATTGGTTCATTTCATTCGAACTCTATTACGCAGTGATGAATCACACACCAGCCACCTCACCTCGCTCTCTGGCCTTGCTCCTGGCCTTGCTCCTGCCGGGCTGTAAGGGCGACATCGACCCGGCCCGGCTGGATAACCTGAGAAATGATCTCGATGCGGTCGTCTCCGGCGCGCGGGGCGCGCCGCCACCTGAAGACACGAACAGAGACGGCTGGGACACCGAGGTCTTCAGCGCCCGGGCCCAGGACACCCTCAAGGCCTTCGCCCTCCTGCTCGAGTCACCCCCCGGAAAGGGCCCGGAAGCCGGCCTGTTGGCGGATGACTTCCAGTGTTCGACGCTCCGTCCGGCGGAGCTGGAGGAAACCTTCCGCGACCGGCACTTTATTGTACGCCGCGGCGGCAATAAGACAGAATCTCCCGCGGGGCGCAAGGGACGCGCCGGACTGGAGAGAGCCTTCGGGGAGCTGCTCGCCGCCTTTGAGGGATCCAGCGACCGCCACAGCAAGCTCAAGCTCTTCGATGTAGAAACCTCCGGCAAAGACAGCGCCCGGACACGAACCTACTTCCAGCTCTCCGGACGCTTCAGCAAAGGCCGCTTCCAGGTCAAGGCGACCTGGCGGTCAGCCTGGAAACGCGACGGAGAAAAGTGGCTCCTCCAGGAGCTCGCGGCAGAGACCTACGAAGAGACTCTCAGCCTCGGCGGCAAGAAGCCTCTCTTCGGCGACTGCACAAGCTCCCTCCTGTCAGCCAGCCCCGCCTTCACATCCCAGCTGCTGCCCGGGCTCGACCACTGGATGGGGAAAATCGAGCTGGGAATGGGGATCGACATCGGAGGCTGGCAGGGCCTCGCTGTCGGCGACATCAACGGAGACGGCCGCGACGACCTCTATGTCTGCCAGCCGGGAGGCCTGCCCAACCGCCTCTTTGTCCAGAACGCTGACGGCTCAGCTGCGGAGCGCTCGGCGGAGCTCGGTGTTGACTGGCTCGAATCAACCCACGGAGCGCTCTTCGTAGACCTCGACAACGATGGAGACCAGGACCTCCTCGCCGGCCTCGAACCCGGGGTGATGATCCACGAAAACGACGGCAAGGGAAACTTTACCCCAAGGACGGCCAAGCTCCTGCCGGCGGCCCTTCCCTATTCCCTGGCGGCGGCCGACTATGATCTCGATGGCGACATCGACATCTATGTCTGCTGCTACAACAGGCGAAAGGGAGCCAACCGCCATCTCGTCTTCGCGCGGCCGGTGCCCTACCACGATGCCAACAACGGGGGGCGCAACGTGCTGCTTCGAAACGATGGCCGCTGGCGCTTCTCGCACGCGACCGTACGTGCCGGGCTCGACGTAAAAAACCGGCGCTTCAGCTACGCGGCGGCCTGGGAGGACTTCGACAACGATGGAGACCAGGACCTCTACGTTGCGAATGATTTCGGGCGCAACAATCTCTACCGCAACGATTCCGGACGATTCACCGACATCGCGGCGGCCGCCGGCGCCGAGGATATCTCCCCGGGCATGTCAAGCTGCTGGGGCGATTACGATAACGATGGTTGGATGGACCTCTACGTCAGCAATATGTTCTCCTCCGCCGGCAACCGCATCACCTCCCAGGGGCGCTTTCACCAGGGAGCCAGCGACAAGACCCGCGCCGAGTTCCGCCGCCACGCGCGCGGCAACACCCTGCTGAAGAACCTCGGCGACGGCCGCTTCAATGATGTCAGCGGCGAGGCCGGCATCTCCATCGGCCGCTGGGCCTGGGGCTCCAAGTTCGCCGACCTCAACAATGACGGCTGGGAAGATCTGCTCGTGACCAACGGCTTCATCACCCAGCAGGACACCGGTGACTTGTGAAGCTTCTACTGGCGACAGGTCGTGTCGCGCTCACCGGTCGATGGAGCCTCCACCGATCCATCGCAGTCCTACCTGGATTCCTGGGGAGAGCTGGCGGGGCTGATCCGCAAGGGACGCTCCTTCAGCGGCAAAGAGAGAAACTGCTGCTTCCTGAACACACGCCAGGGTCGTTTCGCGGATGTCTCCTCGGTCACCGGCCTCGACCACATCGATGACGGACGCACCGTGGCCCTGAGCGACTGGGATCGGGATGGGGATCTCGACCTCTGGCTCGCCAGCCGTACCGGGCCCCGTCTGCGCTTCATGAGAAACGGGCTTGGTGAAGGGACGCGCTCGATCGCCTTCAGGCTGCGCGGCGATCCGGAAAGGGGATGCAGCCGGGATGCCATCGGCGCCCGGGTGGAGCTTACCCTTAGCGGCAAGGAAACCCCCAGCCGGATCCGCACCCTCTACGCCGGCGATGGCTACCTCAGCCAGTCGAGCAAATGGGTCCACTTTGGCCTGGGAGAGGGCGACACCATCCGGCAGGTGGGCGTCCGTTGGCCTGGAAGCCGAAAGCCGGAGCTCTACCAGGGGGCCAGGGCTGGAGGGCGCTACCTGCTCTCACAGGGCAGCGGCCGCGCCGCGCCCGCCCGGGAGCTCGCGCCCGCCACCGCCCTCGCCGCCGGCCCCGTGAAGGCGCCGGAGCTGGGCGACGGCGCCCGGATTGTCCTCTCGGAACGCCCCGTCGTCCCACCGGCGGCCTACACCGGCCTCGATGGACAGGCCAACACGGTCCGCCCGCGCCCGGGCCGCGCCCTGCTGGTAAATCTCTGGGCCACCTGGTGCCTCCCCTGTCTGAAGGAGCTCCGCGAGTTCAACTCTCACGCGGCGGAGCTTGAGGCAGCGGGGCTCGACCTGCTCTTCCTGAATGTTGACAGCCTGAGTCTCGGCGCGAAGGTCGACAAGGCGAAGGTGGGCGAGCTGCTCGAAAGGCTCGGCGGAGATCTCGCTCCTGCCGCCTCACCGAACGGCTTCGCGGACAAGGCGCTCGTAGAAAAACTGGAAAGTCTTCAGCGCGAGCTGATCTACCGCCAACGCCAGCTGCCCCTGCCCTCGAGCTTCCTCATCGACCCGGCCGGCCGCCTGGCCGCCATCTACAAGGGGCCCGTAAGTCCCGCCCGGCTCGCCAGGGACGCGGAGCTCGCCAGGAACCCCCCCGCGGACCTCCGCAACGCCTCCGTACCCTTCCCGGGTCGCTGGGGCGGGGACAAGTTCCAGAGCAACGTGATCGCCATCGCCGGCGTCTACCTGGAGGGCCGGTACCCGGATGACGCGATCTTCCAGCTCAAAGATTTCATCGGCAAGCAGGCCGCCATCGACACATCCTCACTGCAGCCGCCGGAGCTGCTCAACCACCGACGGCGACTCGGAGACGTCCACGACATGCTTGGCATGATCTCTCTGCAGACGGCGAAGCCGGCGGCCGCCATCAAGCACTACCGGGACGCCCTGGGGGAAAGCCCGGACCGCCTGCGCACGCTCATCGTGCTGGCCAAGGTCTACTCCTCCCACCCGGACAATTCAGTGCGGGATGGACAGCAGGCGCTCGACCTCGCCACGCGGGCCTGTGAGCTCACCTCCAACAGCCATCCGGACGCCCTCGACGCGCTCGCCGCCGCCCACGCCGAGAACGGTGATTTCGAAACCGCCGCCAGCGAGGCCCGCAAGGCTGTCGCGGCCGCGCGCAAGCGGGGAGCCGGACCGGTCGCCGCCGCCATCAGCCGCCGGCTGCGGCTCTACGAAGCCGGCAAACCCTTTCGCCAGGGCGGAGGAGGGCCGCGGCCGAAATAGCCGCGGGCTCAGGCCGTACCGGCAGCGGTAAATTCTCCCAGGTCGCAGACCGCTCCGCTGTCGATCGAGGCCTGCGCCGCGAGGCAAAGGAGCGTCGACCAGCGGCCATCTTCCCCCGTACACGGCGGCGGGGTTCCGTCAAGAACGCAACGGGCCACCGCCTCGATCTCCGCGTGAAGCTCGAGCAACTCGCCGGCGGGCGCCTCCAGTTCAAGCTCGGTAACCTCGTCGCCAAGTCCGTAGCGAAGACCGTAATTTGAGCGCTCATCGCGGGCATCTGCGGCGCTCCACCAGGCCCAGATCGTGCCCTTCTCGCCGGCGATCTTCGCGGTCTGATGATGACCGAAGGCCGAGAGGGTCTGGGAAACGAGCGCGTAGGCGCCATCGGGAAAATTAACCAGGGCCGAAAAGTTGTCCCGCAACTCGGGCTGGCCGGCGTGACGCGAATTGCCGCGGGCGTAGACCGACACCGGCTCGCCGTTGCCTGCGAGATACCAGCGGGCCAGGTCAAGAAAGTGGATCGGCTCCTCGAGGATCCAGCTGCCGACTCGGCCGATATCCCAGCGCCACCCCTCCGCCCCCTGGCGGTAGGGAAAGCGCGACAGCTCCACCATGGCATGAAGGGGACGCCCGATCACGCCCTCGTCGATCAGCTCACGCGCCTTCCCCCAGAGAGAGGACAGGCGCAGCTCGTGGCCGACCGCCAGCAGAAGGTTCTTCTCTGCGGCACGGGAGATGAGGTCGTCGCAATGCCCCAGCTCAAGAGCCATCGGCTTCTCCAGCAGCACGTGCTTGCCCGCGTCGAGCGCCGCCGCGGCCACCTCGTGGTGCAAGACATTCGGAACCGTCACATCGATGATGTCGATATCGGCACGACCCAGCAGCTCGCGGTAATCGCCGCAGACCTCGACACCGGGATGGGCCTCTCTCGCCGCGGCCTGGCTGGCCTCGGACTTGACCGCGATGGCGGCAAGCTCGGCGCTCGGCGCCGCCTCGATCGCCGACGCGTGATGGGCCCCGAACAAACCGTAGCCGACGAGCCCGTAGCGAACGGGACCCGAGACGGTCATTCGGGAAGCTCCTCGTTACGGGTCTCCCGGGCGAAGAACACGATCACGACACCCACGAGGTAGAGAGGGGCGAGATAGACCGCCTTCGTCTCCGCCGGTACCGGGAATGCCCCGAAACCGAAGAACGCCGCGGCTGTCGCAAGGCGGCCCATGTTGAAGCAGAAGCCCGCCCCGGTACCGCGCAGCCGTGTTGGATAGAGCTCGGGAAAGTACACCGCGTAGCCCGCGTGCATCCCGAGAGTGAAGAAGCCAAAGACCGGCAACGTGATCGCAAGCCACATCGTCCCGACATCGTTGGCGATCAGCACCTCGAAGAGCAGGAGCATCATCACGAAGGCCACCGCGTGGTAGAGGATGAAGGCCCCCTTCCTGCCGAGTCGCGTGGAGATCCACCCGAAGAGCACCAGCCCAAGTCCGCCGCCGATGGTGTTGAGCACCATGCTGAGCATCTCGGCGCGCTTGATCCTCTCCTTGTGCTTGCCAAGCGCCGCCTGGCGCGACTCCTTGTAGGCCTTCAGCTCAGCCTCGCCGCCATCCTTCGGCGCGGAGAGCGAGACGCTCTCCAGGACGAGCGCCTCCTTCTGGGCCTCGCGAAGCAGCGCGTTTTTTCCGTAGATGTGTCCGCCCCAGAAGGTCACCAGGCCGATCGAGGCCAGGCTGACGCCGATGATGGTGTTGCGCAGGTTGGTCCCCTGGAAGAGCTCGATAACTCGACCGGTCTTCTGTTCATCGTCCGACAAGGCGCGCTCGCGAGCCTTCACCCACTGCTCCGGCTCTCGAAGCTTCCAGCGCACCCAGAGCGTCAGGGCCGCGGGCGCCGCGCCGATCGCGAAACCCCAGCGCCAGGCCGACTCTCCCAGGTCGGGGTTGCCGACGATGTAGGCGCCGGCCGCCGCGGCCATCAAGGTGCCGCCGACGCTCGATGCGTGAAAGATCGAGCTCATCACCGGGCGCGAGCGCGCCGGCATGACCTCGGCGACCATCGCGGAGGCGACGGCCCATTCACCCCCGACCCCCATGGCGACGAAGAACCGCAGGACGACCATATGCCACGGCTCCTGCGCGAACGCAGTTACGCAGGTGAAGAGCGAGTAGAAGAGGATCGTGATGATCATGGTCTTCGAACGACCGATCCTGTCGCTGAGAACCCCGAACACCACGCCGCCAAGCGCCCCCCCCAGCAGGAAGCTGCCAAACGCCCAGTCGTTCCACCTCGAGACCACCGGGGCGTCCGGGTCTACCCCGAGCAGGGCGGGCATGGCGTCGCGCATCGAGGAGACGAAGATCTGTCCCTCGAAGACGTCGAACATCCAGCCGAGGGAGGCGATGGTCAGCACCAGCCACTGGTAGCGGGTGATCCCTTCGTACCACTTCTGGCTGGAGCCTGAGAGCTCAGTCTTGCCGGTATTTTCACTCATTATTCTCAGTCCTCACGGGGGAAGCCTCATGATCAGAGAACTCAGGTTAAGCCGGCCGGCCCGGATAGACAAGGGGGCACGGGACTCTTATCCGCGGAAAACGACCTCGGGATGATCCGGAGCGAGAGCCCGGGCCGCTCGATGGGCGGCGATGCCGAAGGCGACCGCGACGTTGAAGGACTCCTTCACCCCGCACATGGGAATCGACACCCGATGCTCACAGGCATCGAGCACCAGCGGAGAGACCCCGGTGGCCTCGTTGCCGAGCACCAGGCAGGGCCTCTCAGGCCAGCGAAAATCATCCAGGCTGGCGGCGGTGTCCCCGGCCTCGATAATCACCGCCTCGTAGCCATCGGCGCGCGCCTGCTCGATGGCCTCGAGCACATCTGCCCGGTAATCCCAGGCGACCTGCTCCTCGGCACCGAGCGCGGTCTTGGTGATCTCGGCCCGGGGAGGCGCGCCCGTGATGCCCGCGAGCCAGAGCTTCCGAACGCCGCAGCCATCGGCGCTGCGAAAAATCGACCCGACATTCCACAGGCTGCGGATGTCATCGAGGACCGCGGCCAGGGGAAGGCGCTCGATCGGCGCTCCCGGCCCGGAACCGGTCCCGCTCTCCCTCGCCCGCAGACGCTCGCTGTGCCCGGCCGGCCGGGCGGTCATTCGCCGGCCGCACTCAAGGCAGTAGATGTTGCGGCCGAGACGCCCCGCCGGAATCTCGAAGATCGCGCCACAAACAGGAACGGGGCAGCCGACCCTCTCCATTTTCAGAGAAGGATCAGCTGCCCCGCCGCCTGGTTCTTCCATCAATCAGGGCCTCGTGCTCACGTCCTCGTAGAGCTTCTCGGCCTTCGCCTTCATCTTCGTGTCGGCGTACTTCTTTGACTTGGTGATCTGCCTGAGATACGCCATTGCAAAGCGGTTCTGGCCACTGTCGATGTTTTTCTGCGCCTTGATAAAGATCGCGGCCGCGGCCATTTCGTTCTTGGTGGCCTTGTCCTTCTTCAGCGCCCTCAGGCGAGCCTTAGCCTGGTCGCCGACATCGTGGCCCTTGAAGGACTTCTCGGCAAGCTCGAGACTGGTGAGAACGACATCGTAATCACCCTTCTTGGCTGCCTCCTCGGCTCCGGCAAGCTGGCCCGCACCGAATTCCTCGATGCGCTTGAGCGCCTTCTCAACATCCGGGACAACCGTATCGTCCTTGGGCTTCTTGAGATACTTGGTCAGCTCCTTGATGCCATCTCCGAGACGACCGCCATTAACGTAGGCGCTGGCCTTCTTCAGATCGCCACCAAGTTTCAGGGTCGGCCAGGGCCGGAAGTCCTTGACCAGCGCTTCAATCTGCTGGTCCTTCAGGCTCGCAGGATGGCCTTCCCAGACAATGTTGCCCTTGGTGTCGACAAGCCAGGAATGGGGAATTCCCCGAGTCTGGTAGCCCGGAGCACCACCGATAGCAATCAGGTAATTGATGCCCTTGTCCTTGATGAAGGGCTCGATCCGTGTGGCTGGTTCGCCGGTAACTCCGACGATCGACAATCCCCTGGGCCCGAACTTCTTATTCAGAGAGTTCAGGTGAGGGATTGACCGGATACACGGGCCTCATGTGGTGGCCCACTTCTCTACCAGGATCACACGCCCTTTCAGCCTGCTCCAGGAAACATCCTTGCCCTGGGTGTTGAGCCAGACAGATGGCTTCACCTCGGGGGCCGGTGTTCCCTTGGGGTTGGCCGAACGGAGCGTCGACCCTGCCATCGCGATGGCGGCCGCCAGGGCGGCAAAGGTCAGTACTCTTTTCATCGGTTACTCCTGTTAAGGGATTTCGTTGCACAATTGAACGTCTGCCTCGACTCTGAAACAGACCACCTGAATTGTAGTCGCTCGGCCATACGGGTGCAAAATAACCCTTTACTCCCTGTCAGCTCAGAAGGCTCCGCAGGCCGGTAAAAAAGGCCTGGAAACGGGTATTCAGCCGAGTATCGGAGCAGCGCCGAGGCAGACGTCGCCTTTGTAAAAAACTGTAAACTGGCCAGCGGCAATACCTGCGTCCGCGTCGGCCAGCCGCACCACGGCATCCCCCGGCCCCGGGCCGCTGAGCTCGCAATCATAGACCTGCTCGCTATGCCGCAGCTTGACCTGCAGCGAGCCCTCGCCGGGAGGAGCGCTGATCCAATGCGGCTCCCCAATCCGGTACTCGCTCCGGCTGGCCTCCGGCAGCTCATCGGCGTGGGAGACATAGACAATGTTCTCCTCGACATCCTTGCCGGAGACGAACCACGGGCCCTGGGCGAGCCCGAGCCCGCGACGCTGTCCGACGGTGTGAAACCAGAAGCCCCGGTGCTCGCCGAGCTTCTCGCCGGTCTCCCGCCGGATGATGTCCCCCGGCTTTTCGCCGAGATGGTGGCGAACGAAATCGTTGTAGCTGATCTTGCCGAGAAAACAGATCCCCTGGCTGTCGGGACGGGCGCTGTTGGGCAGGCCGTAGCGCTCGGCCAGCGCGCGCACCTCGTTCTTGGGCAGAGCGCCGAGGGGAAAAACACAGCGCGCAAGCTGCGCCTGGTCGAGGTAGCAGAGGAAATAGGTCTGGTCCTTGACCGGGTCCACGCCCTTCTTCAGCCAGTGGAGGCCGTCAGCCTCCTCGGTTCGCGCATAGTGCCCGGTGGCCACCCTGTCGAAGTCTTCCCCGACCTCCTCGAAAAAGGCGCCGAACTTGACCCGCTGGTTGCAGAAGATATCAGGGCTCGGGGTGCGTCCGTCCTTCAGCTCGGCGATGGTATAGGAGACCACCCGGTCCCAGTACTGGCGCTGGAGCGGAACAACCTCAAGCGGCACGCCCGCCGCGTCGCAGACCGCGCGCGCGTAGGCAAGATCCTCCTCCCAGGGGCAATCCCCCAGGTAGTGGAGCTCATCCTCGAGCCAGATCTTGAGATAGAAGGCCGTGAGGTCGTCGTGCCCCTCCTCCTGCAGAAGCCGCAGGGCGACCGAGCTGTCGACGCCTCCCGACAAGAGTACTGCTGTTGTCATGGCGATTTTGAACCGAACAGCTTAACGCCTGTGGCGCGGCGAGCCAAGACGCCCTTCAGTCTCCGTCCGCTTCGGCTTCGTCCATTCCCGCCTCGAGCTCACAGCCGAGACCATCGACCAGCCGGTTGGCGTAGGCGAAGAAGCCGATCACGTGCGTGAGATCGAGAATGGCCCGATCGTCGAGCCCGGCATCGCGAAGCGCCGCCAACTCCCCCTCGCCGGTGGAGCCGGGATCCCTGGTCAACGCCACGGCGTATTCACAGAGCGCCCTCTCGCGACCGCTGAGCTCCGCGGCGCGCCAGTCAGCCCTTACGGCATCGACCCACTCGCTTCTTTCAGGAACCTCCGACCGGAGGCTCTCGGCATGGCTGAGCAGTCAGTAGCGACAGGCGTTTTCCTGCGAGACGATCGTCGCCACCAGCTCGCGCTCATAGCGCTCCAGCGGCGAGGGGCCGTGCATGACCGCCTTGTAGACCCCGATCCAGGCCGACAGGGCCCCGGGGTTCAGGCTCGAGAGGCTGACGACGTTGGCCACGCTCCCCGAGCGGGCGACCGCCTCATCGTATTCCTTCTTCAGCGGCCCCCCGGCTTCTTCCGGGGGAATCGTTTCAATCCAGGCCATGTTTCAGCTCCTGTAAATGGTCAGCGCGCCGACTTCAGAAAAGCGACCAGGTCGGCGAGTTCCTTCAGCGTCATCAGCTCATGCAGATTGCCGGGCATCAGGGATGTGTTCTGGGGCTGGCGCCTGAGCACCTCCTCCGGCCTGATCTTCACCACCTGCCCGCCCGCGGCCGCCAGGCGCAGTGAGCCGTCAGGATCATCGGCGAGCAGGAGTCCCGTATGCGGCCCCTTCCCGGTCACCAGCACCCAGGTGGTGAACTGCGGCGC
>DCKY01000106.1 GCA_002320775.1 Planctomycetes bacterium UBA1662 | reverse complement strand
GGACGCTGGGCCGCCCGTACCCGTTTCTGCGAGGTCTACTTCAACACAGGCAACGGCTCCCTCTCGAGCTCGCATTACAGGGGGATCTACAGCTTCATGGAGAAGATCAAGCGGGGGGAGGACCGTGTCGACATCACGGAGCTGTCCTCCGGACAGACCAGCGAACCGGAGATCAGCGGCGGCTACATGCTGAAGATCGACCGCGCCGATCCCGGCGACCGGGGCTTCAGCGCCGCCGGGCGATCCATTCGCTGGGTGGAACCGAAGGAAGATGACGTTCCCTCGGCCCAGGCCACCTGGATTCGAAACTACTTCGATGATTTTGGCGATGCTCTCAACGGCGCGAATTTCAGGGATCCTGTCAGGGGCTACGCTCCCTATATCGACAAGCTCTCCTGGGCGGATCACCACATGCTCAATGTCCTTGCCAAGAATGTCGATGCCCTGCGCCTGAGCACCTACTTCTATAAGGATCGTAATGGCCCGATCGAGTTCGGTCCGATCTGGGATTTTGATCGTTCGATGAATTCCACCGATGGGCGCGATGACAATCCCACGACCTGGAATGGGACAGGTGATGGAACTGATTTTTTCAACTACCCCTGGTGGGGGAGGCTCTTCGACGATCCGGACTTCATGCAGCTCTACAGGGACCGCTGGCATGAATTCCGCCAGGGACCACTTTCGAATACGAACATCCGCAACGTCATCGACACCATGTCCGGCCAGATCCAGGAAGCCCAGCCGCGTGATTCCGCAAAGTGGGGGCGGATCTCCGCTAACGGCTGGAGGACGGAAATCAACAGCCTCAAGACCTGGCTTACGACGCGGGCGGGCTGGATGGATAGCCAGTTCCGAGCGCCGCCGTCCTTCAGTCCCAGCCCGGGTCTGATCACGCCCGGCTTCGTATTTACCCTGCGAGGCGGTACCGGATCGATCTACTACACCCTCGATGGCAGTGACCCCCGCGCCCCTGGAGGCGCCACATCGGCCAATGCGACAAGGTATACCCGGTCGGTGAGTCTTGCTGAGACGGCCAGGGTCGTTGCGCGGTCACGGGTCAGCTCGACCGACTGGAGCCCGCCGGTCTCAGGCACTTTCTACACCGAGCTTCCGAGTGTCGTGATCAGCGAGTTCATGTTCCATCCCGAGGCGCCGCCGGCCGGCAGCGAATTCACGGATGAGGACTTTGAGTACATCGAGTTCCTGAATATCGGCAACGAGCCGGTGCCCCTGGCCGGAATGAGTCTCAAGGGAGGCGTGAACTTTACCTTTCCCTCTCTCGGTAATCCCACGCTGCTCCCGGGTGAATATGTCCTCGTCGTCAACAACGTCGAGGCCTTCGCCTCGCGCTACAATCTTGACCTGGTTTTCGTTGCCGGGGAGTTTACCGGACGTCTCGAGAACGCCGGCGAAGAGATCATCTTTGAGGGCGCCCTCGGGGAGCCGATCCACCAGTTCATCTACAGGGACTCCTGGTACCCTGAAACCGATGGAGGCGGTCTCAGCCTCGTGATCAGGGATCCTCTCGGCGATTCCCGCCAGTGGAGTCTCCAGGCCGGCTGGGACGAGAGCACCGTTCTCGGCGGTTCGCCCGGCTTCAGCGATGAGGGCTTTCCCACGCTCGGCGGGCGCCAGCGTCCGGGAGACAGTAACCAGGATGGCGCCATCGACATCTCCGATGGTTTCTCCATGGTGAGGCATCTCTTTGTCGACAACGCCGGTCCGCTTCCCTGCGAGGGCTCTCTGCAGGAAGGCGGCAACCTGGCCCTGTTCGATGTCAACGAGGATGCCGTCTTCAACCTATCCGATGCCATCTACCTGCTGGGCTATATGTTCCAGGGCGGGCCGGCTCCGCGGCTCGGAGATGAGTGCGTGAGGCTGAAGGGCTGCGCCAACAATTGCCAGCGTTGAGGAACGAAATTTTTTATAGAAGAGTTCGTTCGATAAACCAGTAGAGCCCCAGCAGCGCTACGAGAACAGAAAGCGCGATGGAGATGCGGCGAAAGCTCGCTCGCGGCTGGAGAACCTTCCAGATAAAGGGAAGCACCAGGCAGGCGATGCCGAGCTGCCCGAGTTCGACCCCGAGGTTGAAGAGCAGGACGATCCATCCATCCCCTGTCCTGTCACCGATGCCCAGGTCACGAAGGACTGAGGCGAAGCCAAGCCCATGTACCAGGCCGAAGACAAAGGTCAGAGCCCAGCGGTAGCGTGTCTCTTTTTTCAGGATGTTCTCGATTCCGACGTAGACGATCGAGAGCGCGATGAGCGGCTCGACGATGTCGCCTGGAAGGCGGACGATGTCGTAGGTGGCAAGGGCGAGGGTGATCGAGTGGGCGACAGTGAAGGAGGTGATGATCAGCGCCGCATCCCGGAAACCGATGCCAATGACCAGCAGACCGAAGAGAAAGAGCAGGTGATCGTAGCCGGTCAGGATGTGTTCGATCCCGAGGATGAGAAAGGTCATGTTGCCGCCGGGGATTTCCGAATCGAAGACCCTGTGGCGTTCGGTGAGAGTGTCGGTGGAGACAGGCTCTTCCTGCCCACTTGCGGACAGGCTGGCGAGTTGACGGTGGCCGCCGGGCAGACGGTCGAAGATGTTCGATTGCAGGATGATGTGTTTGCCGCTCGGGCCGGGATAGGACATCAGCAGGAGTACGTTGTCCTTGTCGTCAGCCCAGACCTCTTCGCAGCGCCCCCTGGTTGGATTCCCATCGATCTTCAGTTCGAAGATTGACGCCGGGAGCGCCTCGAGATCGCTCCGGGCGTCATCCAGTTCGCCCTCGGAGACCCTGCCGTCGCGGTCGGCATCCATTGGCGAGAGTATTTCCGCATCAAACCGAGACAACGTCAGCAGGAGCTTGAAACCTCCGCCCTGTTGCACGGTTATATCGATGCTGCTGAGGCCGGGAGGATGAGCGTAGACGACGGCCGGCAGCAGCAGTAACAGGAGCAGGCAGGATCGTGAATAGGGTGACAGTCTCATGGCCGCGCTGCCGGTTTTTTACCGGTTAGTTGTCCGAGTTGGGAGAGGATGGAAGGTGATCAGTGACAAGGTCCCGAATGCGGGTAAGGAGCCCGTCGCGAGAGTATTCTCCTTTCTGGAGTACCTCCTGGACATGGCCTTTCAGGGCCTGGCGTTCTTCCGCTGTGGTGTCCTTGGCGGTGACGACCACGATTGGAATCGAGCGGCTGTCTGCGTCCGCCTGCAAATGGGAGACGAACTCGAAGCCGTCCATTTCCGGCATCATCAGGTCGAGCAGGATCAGGTCCGGCTTCGCTTCGGCGAGGCGCTCGAGTCCTACTCGCCCATTTTCCGCTTCCACCACGTTCCAGCCCTCCTTCTCGAGGGTTCGGCGCATCATCTCACGGGTGGCCGAATCATCCTCTACCACGAGGACTGAGGAGGAGCCGCTGTCCAGGTTGTATTTTTCAAGAATGCCCGAGAGCTTTTCCCAGTCGATTGGCTTGGTGAGGTATTCCGAGGCGCCGAGAGCGAGGCCCATCTGCTCCTCCTCGACGATGGTCAGCATGATGACGGGGATCGCGGCCAGCTCAGGATCCTGCTTCAGGTTGGATAGAACAGCCCAGCCGTCCATGCTCGGCATCATGACATCGAGGGTGATGACCGCGGGCTTGATCTCCTTGGCCAGGCGAAGACCTTCCTCTCCGCCCGGCGCGGTGGCCACGTTGTAGCCTTCACGCTCAAGGAACCGTGAGAGCAGGTCGCGGGCGTCATCATCGTCATCGATCACAAGAACAGTCCCCGATTCGGGGGCGGCGGTCTCGGCTGTTGCCTTGGCGGCTTCGGTCGTTTGAGCTGAGTCATCCAGGGTGATCTCGCCGGGATCTTCCACCTCGGCGGGCAGCCAGACGGTGAAGCGGGTTCCTTTGTCCTTTTCGCTCTCGACCCCGATGCTGCCGCCCATCATCTCGCAGAACTTGCGCGTGATGGTCAGTCCGAGACCAGTCCCCCCGTATTCGCGGGTGGTGGTGGCATCGGCCTGGGTGAAGGGATCGAAGACCTTCTGCAATTGCTCATCTGACATGCCGATTCCTGTATCGGTTACCGAGAAGCAGATGGTGTCGCGTCCATCTCTCTCCTCACGGGAGACGTCGAGGGTGACGGTCCCATTCAAGGTGAACTTCGCGGCGTTGGAGAGCAGGTTGAAGAGGATCTGGCGCAGGCGCGTCAGGTCGGCATGCATGACACCGATATCATCCGAGTGCTGGAGCTTGAGTACGCTACCGTTTTTCTCAGTCAGCGGTTTCGCCGTGGCGAGAGTTTCTTCCAGCATCGAGGGGAGATCGATGTCTTCTAAGAGCAGTTCCATCTTGCCGGCTTCGACCTTCGAGAGATCGAGGACACTGTTGATGAGCGCCAGCAGGTGCTTGCCGGAGTTGCGGATTTTCTGGAGGTCCGGGATCATGGTTTCTGAGAGCTCCTCGTCGCTTTGGTCCTCGACCTCCTCCTCGATCATTTCGCTGTAGCCGATGATGGCGTTGAGGGGAGTGCGAAGCTCGTGGCTCATATTCGCCAGGAAGGTGCTCTTGGCCTGGTTGGCCTGCTCGGCCGCGCCACGCGCCTTGTCGACCTCGACCAGGGTCTTTTCGAGCTCCTTGCGGCTCTCGGCTTCCTGTTCGAGCATCTCGATCTTCAGGCGCCGGGCTTCTTTTCTCTGCTGGAGATAGCGATTGTAGAATCCCAGGGCGGTTAGCAGGAGGATCGTAAGACCAATTCCAGCTGGCACCTTGTAGGCTTCGTACCATGGCAGTACCACTGAGAAGGGGACGCTGATGGGATCTGAGTAGTTCAGTAAAGAATCGACAACCCGGGCCTGGAA
>DCKY01000272.1:3560-11503 GCA_002320775.1 Planctomycetes bacterium UBA1662 | reverse complement strand
CGCACCGACAAGCTCGACGCCGTCGGCAACACCACCGCCGCGATCGGCAAGGGTTTTGCCATCGGCTCGGCAGCACTGACTGCCCTGGCACTCTTTGTGACCTACCAGGCCGCCGTCACCGCCGCCAGCGGCAAAGCCCTCACGATCGACCTGCTCGAGCCCAAGGTCATCGCCGGGCTCTTCCTCGGCGGCACCTGCGCCTTCCTCTTCTCGGCCCTTACCATGAAGGCGGTCGGACGCGCGGCACAGAAGATGATCACCGAGGTACGGCGTCAGCTTCCCGGGATCCTCTCCGGTGAAAACGAGCCCGATTCCGGCACCTGTGTGGCGATCTCAACCCAGGCCGCCCTCAAAGAAATGATCCTGCCGGGTGTGCTGGCCGTTGCCGTCCCCGTGGCGGTCGGAAAATTCCTCGGCCCCGCGGCACTGGGCGGACTGCTCGCCGGAGCGCTGGTGACAGGAGTCCTCTTCGCCATCTTCATGGCCAACTCCGGCGGCGCCTGGGACAACGCCAAGAAGTACATCGAGAGCGGTGTCCACGGCGGCAAGGGCTCCCCCGCTCACAAGGCCTCGGTCGTCGGCGACACGGTCGGCGATCCGTTCAAGGACACCTCCGGGCCGTCACTGAATATCCTCGTCAAGCTCATGTGTATCGTCTCGCTGGTCTTCGTGCCGCTCTTCGTCTGAGCCTGGAAGCGAACGCTCACGAAAAAACCCGCCGCGGTCCCTTCCGGACTCCGGCGGGTTTTCTTTTCTCTCCGGGCCTCCCTCAATCGTAGAACGCGTCCTTGCAGTGAAGCTCGGCGGGGCGGTTGCGGCAACAGAGCGCGGCGCGGAAGCCATCCTCGACCTCGATATCGCGAACGTACCAGCTCTCGTCTTCACCTCCATCCGATGGACAGGACACCTCGGCGCCATCGACGGCCATCCCCGAGAGGTCGACGGTTCCGGGCCGGTTGGCGATCCCGGTCCCGATGGCCTTGTAGAGCGCCTCCTTGCGGGTCCAATAGGAGGCGAACAGGCTGTCCCGCTCTTCATCCATGAGGCCGGCGACCATCTCGGCCTCGGCCGGAGAGAAATATTTCTCGGCGATCTCATCCAGCCGGGCGCGCGCCCTCACCTCCTCGACATCGACGCCGACCTCCTGGTCTGAAGAGAAGGCGAAGAGCGCCAGGTCGCCGGAGTGAGATACGTTGAAGTACGGCCCATCGCCGGAGGCGGTGAAGACCTTCGGCTTGCCGTACTCTGAATACTCGAAAGCCAGCTCGGTCGGCAGCACTCCGGCATAGGATGCCAGCAGCTCGCGCAGGATCCCGCGAGTGGTTATGAAACGGCGGCGCTGGTCGCCATCCTTCTCGGCCGCTCGCTCGAGCTCATCTTCGGAAAGCGTCGCCTCGAGGCGCGCGAAGGTGTCTTCCTCTGAGTCTACCCAGGCCATCCAGAGCTCCACCACTCCCGGCTCCAGCTTGCTGGTGTCGTCAAGGGCGCTGGGAACAAAGGCCGGCTCTTCAAAATCCAGGTTGTCAAAATCGGGCTCTTCGAAGTCAGGCTCGTCGAGATCGGGATCATCGATCATGGCGGTTTCCTTCAGGTTCGCTTCAAACATCCACCCGGCGGCGGAACACGAAGAAGCATAACTGAGAAACGGGCGTTTAAACAAGCCTCGCTACGGGCCGCCAGCAAAGGAAAACCCTTGCCCGCACCGCCAACAGCAAATTAAGGTCAGAAGTAAAGAGTCGGGTGGCCAACACCATATCGGTCTATCGCTAAAAACCACTGAAGCCTATAAAAATGGATTGCATAGATCAGCTATTGCTCTCGGGGAACAATAAGGACGCCTGGTCAAAGGCCCGTCTTCTATTAAAAACAAAACCTATTGGGCCTGAGAGTGCAGACTTAATGCTTTACCTGCTCCCTTTGACCATACATTACGACTCCCCCGCGAAAATGGCTCAATTTATACGACAGTATAAAAAGCAAGTCGCCTCTAACACACGGAACAATCAACTGGATAATTCGTTTCTGGACGCACTGGACTTAATATTTACGTCCATCACTGATCGCCATAATCTGCAGAAAATAGACTCCCAGATAAAAGCCGTTGACTGGTCCCACTTAGAGAACCAAGCAATCCTACAAACCTTCCGCTTTAGTATCGAAAGCCTCCGGAATAACCATTCGGAAGCAAAGAAGGCCATCATCTGTGCGATAAATAGTTCAAATAACCCATATGAAAAAGCCTTAATCGCCGCTGCTATCTCATGGCGAGAGGCTCAGAAAAAACATTTTCAAAATTCTCTCTCAACTGCAAAGCGCTCACTGTGTTTGCTCAAGGAAGAAAAATCGCTCCGAAACACTCTCTTAGAAACCCAGCTATTAGGCCACATAGGGAAGATCTATACGGAACTCGGATTAAACCTAATGGCCCAAAAACACTCCTCTAAGATGACAACACTGATTAATGACTCCAGATCCATTTACCCCGCACAGAAATATTTCAGTAGTAATATCGCCGCGGCTACAAGAGTCCAATCCCCTTCAAAGGTCAGGAAGCTAATCTCTACACAACTAAGTACCTTATCAATGAAGTGGCCTTACCAAAGATCCGCGATGGTTCAGGCTCTATTCTCGTTAAATGAACTTGCTATAAAGTGCCGAGACTTCCAAGGAGCCAAATCTGCTTTGAGATCTATACGTAAACTCCTTCCAATCAACAACAGGAGAGAACTCTCGGGGTATTACTATCGCGAATTAGCCAAATTAACAATCTATGCAGGAAACGCGAAAAGTCAGGGCTCTGCCTTCACTGACCGCATACTCCAAAAAGCAGAAACTATCTTTTCTTCTTTAGGTAGCAAAGGCTGGCATGGCTTAGCCACAACGGTCCTAATCAAAGGTGAATTCCTCCTGGAAAAAAAAGAATATCTCGCAGTCCAAGAATGCATAAACCGTAGCCTGTCTTTAGCTAAATCGCTCCAAGACAACAATCTGTTTACTTACTCTACATTGCTGTCATCAATCCTTCTCTCCGAGCAGGGAGTAAATGACAAGGAAGCTATCTACGAAGACATCCTTTGTAAATTACAGGAAATTAAACACCCCCTTCTGTTGTTTCGAATCTTGTCAAATCTTTATCTCTATTCATGGAAGGCTTCACGATCGGACGAATCCTGCCAAATAATAAAGACTATTCATTCACTAAAGACCGTCTTACCTGCTTTGACATTTCGACAACTATGGAAGACATATCTTTCAGACATAGTTTTTTCGCAACTCAGTACAGACTTACACGCTAAGGATTATTCCCCAGCGCGCCTCTGCTGAGAGTTACTTCTTCCGTTTCTTCTTTTTGTTGCCGCGTCCGCGGTTTGCGCCTCGAACGCCGCGGCCTCGACCTCGCCCGCGCTCGCGCTCCTGGTCTCTCCCCTTCTCCTTGCCCCGGCGGCGCTTCCCCCGGTAGCCCTTGTTAGCGTCCGCCTCGGGCCGCTCCCGTCTCGGTATCTTCGTGCCTAGATTTTCGAGACGATCGAGAGGAAGCTTCAGGCGCTGGCTGAGCTCCTGGGTAAAGCTCAGGCGATGACCCGTGATCGGATGGCGGAAGGCCAGGCCCCAGGCATGAAGAAACATATGCTTGAGCCCGATCTTCTCGGCGAGAAACTTGTTGGCCTCGAAGTCTCCGTAGCGCTGGTCTCCGATGACTGGTACGCCGTGCCACGCCGCCTGCACCCGCAGCTGGTGGGTGCGGCCGGTATGCGGCATCAGGCGGACCAGGGACAGACCCGTTCCGGGGAAGGTACGCTCGAGCTCATAGCTGGTCTCCGCGTTGACCTTGCGGCCTGAACGCACCCGCACATCCACCCGCCCGCCGCGCGACGACCGGGCGAGGCAGTCGCTCCAGCGGCCGAAGGGCGGCTTCGGCGCCGAAAGCAGGAGCGCCTTGTAGGCCTTCTCGATCTCGCGCTCGTGCAGGGCCTGCTTGAAGATCGCGGCCGCCTCCGGATCGAAGGCGCAGACGATCAGCCCGCTGGTGTCGAGATCCAGCCGGTGGAGAAGCCACACCCGGCGCTCGCCCTCGCCGGGCACCTCCGTTCTGTAGCTCTCATCCTCGAAATCGAACTCTCCCTTCAGCAGGGCGTTGGATGCCTTCCTGGTCGGCTGGTTCGGTTGGGAGAGGACGCCCGCGGGCTTGTCGAGCACCCAGATCCAGTCATCCCGGTAGACCTCCCGGACGCTTCCGTGCAGGACCTGGAGCACTCCCTCGCGCTTGCCGCCAGCCCGCTCTCCACGATCTTTCTTTTCTTTCATGCCGCGCATGCTACCGCCCCCGCCCTTCTCAGTGGAGCCTTTTTCCAGCCGGACCCGGGGAAGCAAGCTGTATAATGTGCCGCTTGCCACGGAGCCACCGAGAGAAATGATAGCCGTACTTGATTACGATGCCGGAAACCTGACGAGCGTCGCCTGCGCCGTTCGCCACCTCGGCCATGAACCCGAGATCACCCGCGACCCCGAGGTTGTCCGCTCGGCCGATCGCGTCATCTTTCCCGGGGTCGGCGCCGCCGGCTCATCGATGGCCACCCTCGAGAAGCTCGGGCTGGCCGACGCCCTCAGGGACGTCCACTCGGCCGGCCGGCCGATCCTCGGCATCTGCATCGGCTGCCAGGTCGCCTTCTCGAGGAGCGAAGAAGACGGCGGCACCGACTGCCTCGGGCTCCTCGAGGGCGAGGCGGTGCGCTTCAGCTTCGCCGAGGGCGTCGACCGCAAGGTGCCTCACATGGGCTGGAACGAGGTGCGCTTCGGCGGCCCCCACGCCGTGCTCGAAGGCATACCCGCCGGCTCGCAGTTTTATTTCGTTCACAGCTACCACGTCGTGCCCGCCGAGCCGGCTCTCGTTCTTGGAACGGCCTCCTACGGAGACATCGATTTCACCGCGGCCGTGGCCCGCGACAACCTCGTGGCTGTCCAATTCCACGCCGAGAAGAGCGGACCGGCCGGCCTGAAGCTGCTCGAGAACTTCCTGGAGTGGAGTCCCTGATGCTGTCCAAACGCCTCATCGTCTGTCTCGACGTTCGCGACGGGAAGGTCACCAAGGGAGTCCAGTTCAAGGGCAACGTGGAGGTCGGAGAGCCCGTGGCCATGGCGGAAGAATACTACCGCCAGGGCGTCGATGAGCTGGTCTTCTACGACATCACCGCCTCGGCCGAGGGACGTCCCATCGATATCGAGATGGTCCGCGAGGTGGCGCGGCGGATCTTCATCCCCTTCTCTGTCGGGGGAGGCATCCGCAATCTCGATGATATGCGCGAGGTGCTGCTGGCCGGCGCCGAGAAGGTCAGCGTCAACTCCCTCGCCGTACGCGAACCCGAAATCATCTCCGATGGCGCCCGCGCCTTCGGCAACCAGTGCATCGTGCTGGGAATGGACGCCCTCGAAGTCGAAGCCAGCGAGAAGATCCCCTCGGGCTACGAAATCGTCGTCAAGGGAGGTCGCGAACGTACCGGCATCGATATGCTCGAGTGGGCGAAGAGAGCCGAGGAGCTGGGCGCCGGAGAGATCTGCCTCAACTCCATCAACGCAGACGGCACCCGCGACGGCTACGAGCTGACAGCCACGCGCATGGTCTCGCGCGCCGTGGAGATCCCGGTCATCGCCAGCGGCGGAGCGGGAACCAGTGAACACCTCGCCCGGGTGCTCACCGAAGGCGAGGCCGATGCCGCCCTCATCGCCAGCATGGTACACTTCCTCGGCTTCACGATCCCCGGCATCAAGAGCGATCTCGCCGCAGAGGGCATCCGGGTGCGGCTCGAAACCGGCGGCGGACCGGCAAGCTGAATTATCGGTCGAAAACGGCTGCGAAGAGCCTCCTGGGAGGGCCGCTCTTTTCCGACCGGACAGTTCGCCCCCGGCGTTCTATAATTGATGTGTGAACTGAGAGTCTCCGGAGAACCATGAAAAAGACCCTGCTGATCCTCACCGTCCTGCTGGCCGCCGGCGCCGACTCGTCCCTCGCCGACACGGTCGAGCTGCGCAATGGCCGCGTCATCCATGGCAAGGTCATCGGCAAGTTTCCCGACTCCGGACCCGTCACGATCACCTTCACCGGCGGCGGATCGCTGACGCTCGACCCGGACCGCATCCTCAGAGTGCGGCGCGACACGCGCTGCGACTTCAGGGTCCCGCCCGGAAAGCCGGGAACCGAAAAGCCGCGGAATGTTCAAGAGAGCGCCGGAAAGAAACCCGGAGCCAGCCCGAAGAAGCCGGCGGAAAAGAAGAAACCCGTAAAAGAGGCGGAGGAATCCGCCGAGCCCGGCGGAGCCCCGGTCGACCCGAAGCTCGAGGCGGAGATCCGCCGTTATGTCAGCGAGCTCTCACGCCAGCGCTCTCAGAACAGGGTCCGAGCCGAGGCCGCCCTGAAGCGGCTTGGCCCGGTGACCCTCCCCTACCTCGAGAAGGCCGTCCGTCACCCCTTCGCGCTGACCCGAAGGGCCATCATCCGGATTGTTGCCGAGTCCGGCGGTCCCGGAGGAGAGAAGCTGCTGCGCGCCGCTCTCAAGGATGAAGACTCCTGGGTAAGAAAGCTGGCCCGTGAGGCGCTCGGCCGCTGAGAAAGCTTTTTTCGAGGGATTTTTCCCCCCGAAGCCTTCTGCGGGTACCATGTGCGGATCATGAACAAACACCTCCTGCTGATAATGGCCATCGTGTCCTGGCTCGCGGCCTGTCCCGCCGAGGCCCAGGAGACGGCGAAAAAACCCCCCTCATCGAAGACGGCCGTGCGCTTCGCCATCGGCGATATCCACGGGGACTACGCCTCCTTCACCAAGCTGCTGGGCAAGCTCGGGCTTGTCGACAGCAAGCTCCGCTGGATCGGCGGCCGCAAGGAGCTCATACAGACCGGAGACATCTTCGACCGGGGGCCCGGCTCCCGCGCCGCCGTCGAGCTCCTCATGAAGCTCGAAGTCGAGGCGAAGAAGGCCGGGGGAGAAGCCACGACCCTGATCGGTAACCACGAGGTGATGAACCTCGTGGGCGATCTGCGCTACGTAGACCCGCGCGAGTACACCTCCTTCGCCGCGGATGAAACCGCCGCCCTGCGCGCGAAGAAGAAGACCGCGATCCTTGGACTGGGAAAGAGCTCGGCCGGACTGCTGCGCTCAAACTACTACGCGGGCCTCTCCTCGAAAATCAACGCGACAACCTTTGCTGTCTCCTTTCCGCCCGGCTTCTTCGCCCATCGCGAGGCCTTCTCGCTGCGCGGGAAGATCGGGGCCTGGTTGGTCACCCGCAACACCGTCTACCTCAAGGACCGCAACCTCTTTGTCCACGGAGGCATCAGCCCCCGGGTCTCGGAAATTCTCCCGAGCAAGATCAACAGCTCGGTCAAGGCCGACCTGAAGGCGTTCCTCACCGCCACCGACAAGCTCGAAAAGCTCGGCGTCTTCGACCTGTCGCTCGGAGTCCACGAGCTCTTCCTGCTGCTGGCCAGGGAGAAGGCGACCGGGGCTCCGCCCCACCCGAAGATCGCGGCAAGCTTTGCCGTGCTCGAGAAAATCAAGAGTACGAGTCTCCTGTTCGCGGCCGATGGCCCCTTCTGGTATCGCGGCCTCGCGCTGGGAGACGAAAAAGCCTTCGCCCCGGAGGTGAAGAAGATCCTGGGATTCCAGGACGTGGACCGGATCGTCATCGGGCACACGCAGCCGGCGTCTCTCAGGATACAGGGAAGATTCTCCAATAGCGTGATCATGATCGACACGGGAATGAACCAGCAGGTCTACATGGGACGAGCCAGCGCCCTGGTATTCCAGCCGGATGGAAAGTTGCAGGTATTTGATGATAGATGAAGAAGTGAACGACGAACCGGAACAGACCGAAGAAAACGTGGAAGAGCAGGTCTCCGAGCAGCCGGGCGGGGAGACCGTAGAGGGTTCTCCAGAAGCCGGGGAAGAGGC
>DCKY01000272.1:0-3230 GCA_002320775.1 Planctomycetes bacterium UBA1662 | reverse complement strand
GAAGAGGCTGACGACACGGAAACGGCCGGCGACGAGGCTGGAGAAGAGCCTGTCGTCGAGGAAACAGCCGGGGAGGAGGCCGGCGGCGAGACCGCTCCGGCGGAGGCTGCCGGACCAGCCCGAGTCCTCTTCCTGTGCACCGGAAACTCCTGCCGCAGCCAGATGGCCGAAGGTCTGCTGCGAAACCTGGCCCCCGACGCCTACGAAAGCCTCTCGGCAGGCTCCAGGCCGGCCGAAGCGGTCCACCCCATGGCCATCGCGGTCATGCAGGAGCTCGAGATCGACATCTCCGCTCAGCAGCCCAAGTCCATCGAGATCTTCCTCACCGGCGAACAGCCCGCGCCGAACATCGTCATCAGCGTCTGCGCGAAGGCCTCCGAGGAATGTCCGGCCTTCACCGGGGCGGAGGTCCTCTCCATGAGCCTGCCCTTCGATGATCCCGCCGATGCCGAGGGAGACGACGAGGAAAAGCTCACGGTTTTCCGCCGCGTTCGCGACGAGATTCGGGAGACCCTGCAGCAGGCGCTTGGCCTCTGAACCCGGGCGACATCTCCCGGCTCCCCCCCTTCAGGGAGACTCGCAGCGCCTCTCACAATCGGGCTCGCCGCCCGGGGCGGCGCAATCCGGCCAGGGAGCGGGAGGCGCGGCGCGGCCGCGGAAAAGAAAATCGAGCGCGTAGATCGCGTCGGAGATGTCGCCGGACGCGTCTGCATTGGTATCGCACGCCGCCGGACAGTCGGTCTCGACGCCGCCCTGGAAAAGCAGCGCTATGTGCCGCACGGCATCCGAGATATCCAGCGTCCCATCTCCATTGCAGTCTCCGCGAAGAAAGACCGGCTCCTTCCCCGGCGGGGGCAGGGGCTCGCGGGCGAACACCAGCACTCCCATTCTCGGCAGCGTGATGCAGGCCGAGCCCGGCAGACCATCGCGCGGGCCTCCGTTGGCCGTGACCCGGCCGGCATTGCCCCTGTTGCGGCCGCCGTAGAGCTCCGAATCGCTGTTGAAGATTTCGTACCACTCTCCCCCCCCGGGCATGCCCAGGCAATATTCGGGAAAATCCTCGTTGTTGAAGCTCGCGACGATGACCACGTCCTCCCCGCGCGAGGTCCAGCGCTGCCAGGCGATGACATTGCCCTCGTCGTTGACGTGAAAGATGTTCTGCCGCCCATCGGCCCTGAGAGCCGGCAGCGTTCGGCGCAGGCGGGTCATGTCGCGGCAGGCGAGGAAGTAGTCGGCGTAGCGCTCCCTCCTGTCCCAGCGGATGTTGTGCTCGCGCCGGTCGCCAAAGGCCCTGGTCTCCAGCAGCTCTTGCCCCTGCAGGACCATGGGGATTCCCGAGGTGAACATGACGAGCCCCCAGCAGAGCTTGCCGCGCCCGCGCGCCCAGGCGCTCGTTGGATCCCCGCTGTCGGCGGCCCTCGTAACCCGCCCATGAACCGCCACCTCGTCGTGGCTCTCGATATAGTTGACCGCCCTCGCCCCCCCGAAAGCGAAATGGTTCATGCCCCCGGCCAGCGCCCCCATGTCCGGGTCGCCGAACGCCGCGGCCCCCACCGCCACGCGCAGGTTGTCATGAAAGAGATCGTTCCACTGTGAATCGAGCCCCGCCCCCCCGGCCTCGATCGGCACGGTTACCGCCGGGTCATTGGGCAGCTGCTCAGCGATCACGATCGCCTTCGACGAGACCGTGTCGACCGTCCGGACGACATCCTGCAGCAGCCTCCAACCCTCGGCGTTCACCTTGATGAAATCGGTGCCGTCGATGCGGAAACCATCCACATGGTATTCCTCAAGCCACATCCTCACCGAATCGCAGATGTACTGGCGCACCTCAGCGCGGCCATAGTCCGGGCGAGGTCCCCAGGGAGTCTCCCGGTAGCCGTTGCCCTCGGGATAGAAGTAGATCTCCTCTCCATCGTACTCAAGCAGGTTCCCGGCGAGGTCGCTGGCGCCCATGTGGTTGTAGACGACATCGAGCAGCACCGCGATGCCTCGCTGGTGGCAGCGATCGACGAGATACTTCAGGTCATCCGGGTCTCCGTAGGAAGCCTCGGGCGCGAACTGAAAGGACGGGTTGTAGCCCCAGGAAATCTCGCCGGCGAATTCCATGATGGGCATCAGCCCGACAGCGGTGATCCCCAGCTCGACGAGGTGATCAAGATGGTTGTCCACCACATCTCGGAACCGTCCGGGATGATGCTCCACCCCGTCACCGCCGCCGGTAAAGGTCCCCACGTGCAGTTCGTAGATGATCATATCCTCGAAATACGGAGTCACCCAGCCGTCATCCCCCCACTCGTAATCCGAGCTCCAGATGATGGAGTCCCCCACCGAGCTCACCTGCCGCCGCGAGCGGGGGTCGGTCCTCCAGATCGTCTCACCATTGCGAATCGCGAACTTATAACGCTGACCCGCCCGGGCACCCGGAACCCGTCCCTGCCAGTAGCCCCGTACATTGGTGAGAGGATGGGAGGAATCACTCCAATTGTTGAAGTTCCCGGCCACCGCGACCCTCTGGGCGTTAGGGGCCCAGACCCGGAAGACCGTCGCCGCGCCATCGACGGTCGCGCCAAGTGGATAGCCCCCGAGCGCCGTCGTGTTGACCAGGAAGTCGCCGGGGCCCGGCGGGCTGCCGGACATCCCCAGGCGGTTGAAATAGTCGGTGTCGGAGCCATCGATAAGCTCGAAGCGGTAATAAACGAAGCCGGCATCTCCTGCCTCGACCACGCCCCGCCAGATGTCAAAGATACCCTCGTTTCTGACCCAGGACATCTCGTAGCGCCGGGTCTCGCCGTCATAGGCCCGGATCCGGGCCGCGCTCAGATCTCCTCTGAAGACGCGCAGCTCGAGGGAGAAGTCTTCTCCCGGGCCGGGGCTCCGCGGCGAACGAAAGCTCTCATCGGAATAGACCCCGTCCCACTCGACATTGTCATCGTTTTGCGCCGCGTGGACCTCGCCGGCGATCCAGGAAGAAAACGCCAGCAGAAAAACAGCCTCGTAGGTGCGCCTGGGAAAGTTCATGACTCATACGGCCCGCGGGAGTTGCTCGCGATCTCTGCTGAAAACGAAGGCGGAAAAAGATCTGTCGTCGATTATACCACCGCCGCATCCTTCCCGTCAGCTATCCTCAGCGTCGCCGGTAGTCATCGCAGGAGGTGGCGTTGGGACGCTCGGTACGATGG
Organism: Planctomycetes bacterium UBA1662; assembly: GCA_002320775.1. Lineage (GTDB taxonomy): Bacteria > Planctomycetota > UBA8108 > UBA8108 > UBA8108 > UBA8108. Next base: position 48 of record DCKY01000272.1, on the reverse strand, counting down.
CAGTCCCGGACATCGTTGTAGCGGCAGGTGTCACAGAGGAACTCCGAT
>DCKY01000112.1 GCA_002320775.1 Planctomycetes bacterium UBA1662 | reverse complement strand
TTGGGGTCGCCGCTGGCGATGAGCACGAGGTCTCCATTCACCACTCCGTCCTCCAGCTCTCCGGTCCTGATGACCCGGGTGTGGAAGCGGAAGTCCTTCCCGAGAAGGCCCAGGGCGCCGGCGCAGCTGACCAGCTTGGTGGTGGAGGCCGGGGCCTGGAGGGCGAGCGGACGATGAGAATAGACGATCCGTCCCCCTTTGAGTTCGGTGACAAGAATCCCGAAGGAGCTGCCTTTGAACAGGGGGCGCTTCATGATGGCGCCGATCTCATCATCCAGCTCACCGCCGGGGGTGCTGGCGGGGCTGATAAACTGCCAGCAGAGAATGGCCAGGAGGCAGATAGGAAGCCGGCTCGTTGGTTTCATGAGGCAAAAGGATAACAAATACGGGACCTGAAACCCAGAGCCGTGCCACGGGCCCTTTGCGACGACTTCATTGCACACAGGGGCTCAATGAGCTATAAAAGTCAGCTTGCATGCCGTTCGCATCGAGAGGTTTTACCGGTGGAACGGCGCATGAAGAAGAAAAGACAAAACGTAGGAGTGACAAGTCCAGATGAAGACCTTATCCATCGGCGGAGTGAAGGAAAAGATTGTTGAGCGGACGGATTTCCCGCCAGCCAAGTTGCGCAAGATTCTCGGCAAGGAGACGGTCGCGGTGATCGGCTACGGAGTCCAGGGACGCGGCCAGTCGCACAATATGCGCGACAACGGCGTCAAGGTCATCGTGGGCGTTCGCAAGAACGGTCCCAGCTGGAAGCTGGCCAAGAAGGACGGCCTGAAGCCCGGCAAGACTCTCTTTGATATTCCCGAGGCGGTCAGGCGCGGAACGGTGGTCCAGTACCTGCTCAGCGATGCCGGGCAGAAGGACCAGTGGCCGGTCATTCGCGACAACCTGCAGGAGGGCTCGGCCCTCTACTTCTCGCATGGGTTCAGTGTGACCTATTCAGACATCACCGGCGTGGTCGCTCCAGACAACGTCGATGTGATCCTCGTCGCTCCGAAGGGTTCCGGCACCACGGTGCGGCGGCTCTTTCTCGAGGGGCGCGGCATCAACTCAAGCTTTGCCATCGACCAGGACTTCACCGGGCGTGCCCGGGAGCGCTGCATCGCGCTCGGGATCGCCATCGGCAGCGGTTTCCTGTTCGAGACCACCTTCAAGAAGGAGGTCTACAGCGATCTGACCGGCGAGCGGGGTGTTCTCATGGGCGCGATCTACGGTCTCTGGCTGGCCCAGTACGAGGTGCTTCGCGAGAAGGGGCACTCGCCCTCCGAGGCCTTCAACGAGACGGTCGAAGAGGCGACCCAGAGTCTCTACCCGCTCATCGCCGAGAACGGCATGGACTGGATGTACGCCAATTGCTCGACCACCGCCCAGCGCGGCGCGCTCGACTGGTACAAACGCTTCAAGAAGTGCTCGAAGCCTGTCTTCAAGCAACTCTACGGCAAGGTGGCCGATGGCTCGGAAACCCGCCGGGTGCTGCGGGTGAACTCGAAAGAGGACTACCGCGAGAGCCTCGAGGCGGAGCTCAAGGAGGTCCGCGAGTCTGAGATGTGGCGGATCGGCAAAGAGGTGCGCAAGCTGCGTCCCGAAAACCAGTCGAAGCCCAAGGCGAAGAAGAAGGCCAAGAAAAAGCCCGCCAAGAAGAAGGCGGCGAAGAAGACCTCCGCGAAAGCTTCAGCGAAGAAAAAGCCAGCCAGGAAGAAGGCAGCGAAGAAGACCTCCGCGAAGGCTTCGGCGAAGAAAAAAACCGCGAAGAAGCGATCACGTAAGTAAGCTTCACTCGCCGAGTATTTCTCCCTTGCCCCGAACGAGCAGGTGGTAGCGTTCCGCCTGGAGGTTGTTGAACAGCTCTCGAAGGCCGTCACTCCAGCGCACCTCAACCGGGGGAGCCTTGGTTGCTCCCTTGTCGAGGGAGAGGATCACGCGCGAATCGCCCGCGGCCATGTAGCTCTGGGTGCTGCGAACCTCGACTCGCCGAACGCCTGCGCCGGTCTTCAGCGTGATGAGCGAGCCGGCGGCATCGCGGCTGCAGGGAGGTGTTCCCTGCAGGCGAATCCCGATCCAGCTGCCCTTGCGCTCAGCCCTGTTTTCAAGGAGCGTGCATTCCTGTCCCGAGTTGACGATAAAGAGGTCCAGGTCTCCATCGGAGTCGTAATCGGCTGTCGCGACCGCGCGGCCGACGAGCTTCTTCTTGAACCAGGAGCCGGAGCTTTCTGAGATATCGGTAAAGCGGCCCTTTCCGTCGTTCTGGAACAGGTGGTCGGGCTGGGCGTAGCGCAGGCGGGTTCCGGGGTGGAGAGTTTCGAGGTTGTCCAGGATATGGCCCCGGGTGACGTAGATGTCGAGATCCCCGTCAAGGTCGTAGTCAAAGAGGCGGGTGCCGAAGCCGAGCGGGTCAAAGGTCGGCTTTCCCAGGCCGCTTCGAAGCGTATTGTCATCAAAGAACCCATCTCCCTCTCCGAAGAAGAGCGTGTCGGTCTCCTCGGAAAAGTTGGTCAGGAAGTAGTCCTGCAGGCCATCTCCGTTAACGTCTCCGCCATCGACTCCCATGCAGGCCTCGGGGCTGCCGGTGGTGTTGAGGGCGACGCCGGCCTCGAGCGCAGCGTCTTCGAACTTGCCGCCGCCCAGGTTGCGCCAGAGGAAGTTCGGTACAGAGTCGTTGGCGACGAGGAAGTCGATGTCGCCGTCGGAATCGAAGTCGGTGGGCAGGACACCGAGGCCCTTGGAGAGGATTCTGCCGCGCACGGCGATCCCCGCCGCGCGGGAGATGTCCTCAAACCTGCCGCCGCCGCGGTTGAGGTAGAGAGAGTCGGGAGCCCCATCGTATTTGTTGGGATGGCAGTAGGAGGGGGTTTGCTTCCGGCTGCTGGAGCAGGCCTTGTGGACCCGGGAGTCGTAGAGCAGGTAGTTGGCGACGTAGAGGTCCAGCAGGCCGTCGCCGTTGATGTCGGCGAAGCAGGCACTCGAGCTCCAGAAGGGAGTCCCTGTCCCGGAGGCGGCTGTTCCATCGCTGAAGGTGCCGTTGCCGTTATTGATGTAGAGCACGTTACGGCCGAAGTTGGTGACGTAGAGGTCCGTGTCGCCATCATTGTCGATATCGCCGACCGCGAGGGCGGAGCCGTAGTTCCGGTCGCCGACCCCGGCCAGGTCGGTTACGTCGACAAAGCGTCCCTTGCCGGTGTTGCGGAACAGGCGATTGCCGGTGTCGCCGGGAGCGTAGGCCCGGGTCGAGTCGCCGTGGCCCTGCACGAGGTAGAGGTCGAGGTGTCCGTCTCCATCGTAGTCGAACCAGCCGGCTCCGCCGTTGATTGTCTCGGGGAGCAGCTTCGCCCCGCGGGCGCCGTTTACGTGGCGTACGTTGAGGCCGACAGTTTTTGAAACATCGACAAAGACATCCTCTCCCCTGGCCGCGCCAGGCTGAGCTGCCGCGCTGGCCAGGAAGGCCAGCATCAGGAGGATACAGGGTTGGCGTAGGGGGGGGTGATGGTTGTGCACAAAGAGATGATGGCGTGCGGGCGCCTGTGAAGCAAGCAGGCAGCGGATGAATGCTTGAAGGAGTCCAAAAAGCTTTTTGTATATCCGCCGGATACCGTATACTTCCGCTTCGTGGCTTGCTTCCGGGGTTGACCGGTGGCCGTGTGATCTTCGGGTCGCATTGGACACCTGAACTCACGGGAGCCGGCTACGAAATTGACGGGGCGTAGCTCAGCCTGGCAGAGCGTCTGACTGGGGGTCAGAAGGTCGTAGGTTCGAATCCTATCGCCCCGACCACGAAAACCCCTGCACGACAACGAGTTGTGCAGGGG
>DCKY01000159.1:9035-22598 GCA_002320775.1 Planctomycetes bacterium UBA1662 | reverse complement strand
GAGGAGATGAGGGAAGAAGCCGAGGAGCCGGTTGAACAACCCGCCGAGGAGTCGGCCGACCTGACCTGATGGCTGGGCGGCGAATCTTTTTTTTGCGGTTTGTCTATCGCACCGAGGCGCCGTCAGCCGCTTCGCAGGAGATCGCGCCGGCCGGAGTCTTCAGCGGCTTGCCAGCATAGGTGACCTTGCCGTCCTGCATGAGGAGAGGGACCTTCTCGAACAGGCTCTTTGAGAGCTTCTTCTTCGGCCGCGATTCAATTCCCTCGACGGTTGCGAGGTCGCCGCTTTCGGCTTCGCCCGGGTCGACAGGGCAGACGGTTCCATCGGCGAGGTCCGAAGCGAGGATCATCCCCCGGCTCTCGATTCCCCGGAACTTTGCCGGTTTGAAGTTGGCGACGATGAGCACCTTGCGGCCCTGGAGGTCGTCGGCGCTGAGGTGCTCTCTGAGCCCGGCACAGATGGATCGCTTCTCTCCGCCGATGTCGACGCTCATGGCATAGAGTGAGTCGGCGTCAGGATGCTCGTTGACCTCCTCGATGATGCCGACCCTCAGCTCCAGCTTGGCGAAGGGATCGACCTCTTCCTGGGGCTTCTTCTTCTTTTTCTCCGGCTTGTCCTTCTTCGGCTTCTCTCGCCGGGGAAAGAGAGGCTCGGCGGGCTGGAGGCTGTAGGACCTGCTGCCGGGGGAGAACTCCTGAAGTTTTCCAAGCTCGATTCCCAGCACCTCCGCGGCGCTTGCCGAGGTGGTAGGCATGACGGGTTCGAGCAGGGAAAGCGCCCAGGTCATTGCTTCTGCCGAGGTGTAGAGGATTTTCTCCACGGCCGCATCGTCCTCGATCTTCCACGGCTCCTTTTCGGTGAGGTAACCGTTGATCTTGCGAAGGAAGGCCCAGAGGTTGTCGAGGGCCTTGTGATGCTCACGGGTTTTCACGTATGCGAAAAACTCTCCGGCCACCTCTTTGCCGCCGAGGTCATCTATTCCCTCGGAGGGGTTCAGGGTTCCTCCCGCGCGTGAGAGCCCGAGCTTGGAGATCCTCATGATAAGGTTGCCAAGGTCGTTACCCAATTCGCTGTTGTAGCGCTTTTCGAGATCGCCGATGGAGAAGTGGCCGTCCTGTCCGCTGGCGAAGGATCGCAGGAAATAGAACCGCGTGGCGTCGACTCCGAATTCGCCGACGACCTGCATGGGGTTCACGACATTGCCGAGGCTCTTGGCCATCTTCCGGCCGTCCTCGTCGAGAATGAAGCCGTGCACATAGACCTGCCGGGGAAGAGGCAGCCCTGCCGACAGCAGCATGGCTGGCCAGATCACCGTGTGGAACCAGAGGATGTCCTTGCCGATGACATGGCAATCAGCCGGCCAGCAGCTCTCTCTCGACGAATCTGGCTCCTTGAGGGCCGAGATGTAGCTGGACAGGGCATCGAACCAGACATAGAGAACGTGCTCCGGGTCGTCAGGAAGGGGGACTCCCCAGCTGAAGCTTGATCTCGATATGGACAGATCGTGGACCTCGTCGTCGAGTCGCGAGAGGATCTCGTTGCGGCGCTCGGCAGGTACGATGAAATCCGGGTTCTCCCGGATGTGCTCGCGCACTGCATCCCGGTACTTGCCGAGGCGGAAGAAATAGGTCTCCTCCTTGACCAGAGTTTTCGGGTGGTCGGCACATTCGCCGGCGGCGATGTCGGACTTCTGCAGGGCCTTCTCGCAGGAGACACAATAGTCCGTCTCGTAGTCGCCCTTGTAGATGTCTCCCCGTTCGAAAACCTTTCTGTAGATCTCTCCGGCAAACTTGTGATGGCGCTGCTCGGATGTCCGGATGAAGTCGGTATTGGATATTCCGAGTCTTTCGTAGATGTGATGGAAGGCCCTGGCTTTCTCATCGACGAAGTCCTGGGCTGGCTGCCCGGCCTCCTCGGCGGCGTTTTGAATTTTGAGCCCATGCTCATCCAGCCCGATGAGGAACCAGGTGTCCCTGCCCTGCAGACGGGCGGCGCGGGCGTAGAAATCCGCGAGAATTTTCTCGTAGGCGTGTCCCATGTGGGGGACGCCGTTGGGGTAATCAATCGCCGTGGTGATGTAGAAGTTGTCGGGTGCTTTGCTCATGGGTGCATAGTATGTCGGACGGGCGCCGTTCTGTGAAGAGGCGGCTGCCGCGGGGCAGGCTCTCAGCCTTCCAACGATTCCTTGTCCTCAAAGATCCGGCTTCCCTCGGTGGTCTTCTGCCCCTGGTATTTCCCGCTATAGGGGCGCGAGGCTTCACAGTCCATCTTGCAGAAGACCAGCTGGCAGATTCTCCGGCCGACCTTGAGCTTGATCGGCAGTGAATTCGCGTTGTAGAGCTCAAGGGTGATGCGCCCCTTGAAGCCCGGATCGACCCAGCCGGCGTTCTGGATGAACAGGCCCATGCGGCCGATCGAGCTTCGTCCCTCGACGAAGGCGGTCAGGCCGGCTGGCAGCTCGACGTATTCCATGGTGGTGGCGAGCAGGAAGGAGTGGGGCGGCAGGGTGATCTCCTCGCATTGGAGGCTCCTGTACTGGATCTCGGAGGTCATCGACAGGCAGTCCATGCTGTTCTCGTCGATCAGGAGAAAGTGGTCTCCTAACCTGCAGTCGATCGAGGCGGGCTGGATCGAGCTCTCCTCGATGGGGTCGACAGTCAGCTTGCCGCTGCCGATCATTTCCTTGATGGTCTTGTCAGAGAGAATCAACGGGGTCAGTGTCCTCAGGGTCTGAGTCCACCCTCCACTCCCTTGGTGGTGATGGCGACGGCATCGTGCGGATGCAGGCTCTCCATGTGACGCACCTCGATGCGGTAATCCCGGAAGCCCTTGTCCTCATCTAGAAGCGAGCAGATTCTCCTGGCCGCGTCTTCGCAGAACATCAGGTTGGCTCCGTTGAGGGCGGCGAAGGCCTGCTCGTCTTCTCGTTTTACCGCGGCCTGCACCGCCGTACCGAGGGTCTCTTCAACCTGGTCGATGAGATTCTCGAGAAGACGCTCATCAGCCTTTTCCGCCACCACGGTCAGATCCGCGTGGCTGCGTTGGCTGTGCGGGACGGAGGAGGTGGCCTCGCGGGTCTGCAGCCAGTTGGCAACGTGGGAGAGGCTGATCGTCTGGTGATCGTTGAAGTCTTCTTCGAAGCGTTCCTTCAGGGTCTGCCGCGACAGGGCCGCAGAGCAGGGGCAGGAGCTCGAGTAGGTGATCCGGAAGCTGATCTTGAGGTCGGTTCGTTTCCCGTTCCAGCTGGCCTCGAGGGAGACGGGGTAATGCCGCCAGCCGGTGTTTTCACTGATCAGGGAGTCGCGTTTGCGCATGATGTCGTAGGACAGGCGCAGGTAGCTGTGGGTGCTCAGTGAAGAATGGGAGCGGGTAAACGCTTCCAGCACCTTCTGGAGCAGCGGGAAGGTGAACTCGTTCTCTTCGAGCTGGCGCTGCAGGTCGAGATAGAGCCGCGACATGTGGATTCCCCGGGCCTCGGGGTCATCAAGATTGACAAAGGCATCGGCCTTCGCGGGCACGAGAAAAAGCTCCCCCTCGGAGCTTCGCCGCCGCAGGACGGTCTCGATTCCCGACATTCCGACTCGGTCCAGCATCGCTGCGGTCTGCGCGGTCGAGTCGCGCGCGATATCCGGAAGGGTTCGGGTTTTTTCCGATGTTGAAGAGGGAGAGGGACGTTTTTGCTGCATGTCTGAAAGGAGAACCTGCTTATCCTGATTTGTTGAGCCTGATACGGCCCGTCATAGTACACGCGAAGCCGATTTCGACCTCAGATTTTTCTTCGAAAGTGGAGACGAAACAGCTGACGAGCTATACTGGGGGGGACCAACGTTCTCTATCCGAAAGTTTCAGCAAATGCCGACCTATGACTATTTCTGCCCGGGTAACGGCAAGACCCTCGAGGTCTTTCACGGCATCTCCCGAAAGCTCGAGACCTGGGGGGAGCTCTGTGAGATGGCCGGCGAGGGGCTTGGAGAGACTGAAGCGGGGACTCCCATCGAACGACTCCTCGGAACGGGCACCCTGATCGATTCCAGCAGCTCCAGGAAACCCGACCCCGGCCCGCCATCCGGAGGCGGCTGCGCCCGCCCGGGCGGCTGCGGTTGTCATTAGGTTCTCTACCGGTTTTCTCCCCGCGCGGGGTCACTTTGCAAAGGGACACGGTCGAGCTTCAGGCGATCGATGATGAAGGCCAGCTGAAGGGCTCTTCCATCGATGAAGTTGTCGCGAGGAGCGCTCCCGCCACGGACGCTCCTGTCCTCAAGGCGGGTCCTGAGCGCGATGAGATTTCCGGGCTTGCCTATGGCCCTGATCCTGGCCACCCACTTGGCGGCCATCCAGAAGGGACTGCGGTTGTCGTTCAGGTCGGCGGTGACCAGCAGGTCCGGATAGCTGGCCTTGCGGATATTATCGTAGGGGGAGTAGGACTTGATATAGGTGTAGTGCTCTCCGCTCTCAGGGTTTCCCCACTCGTCGTATTCGCCCGCGCCCAGGGGGGCCGACTTGTCCAGGAGGCCATTCAGCAGGTCGACGTAGGGAAGATCGACGATAGCCGAGCGCGCCAGGTTCGGGCGCTGGTTGAGAGCCGCCGCGATCGCCAGCGCCCCGGGACCCTGCCCGGAGAGGATGAGCTTGTCGGGGGCGGCATGGCCGGTCTTCACCAGGTGGTCGACGCAGGCGATCAGGTCGCCGATGGAGTTCTTCTTCTTGAGCAGACGCCCTTCTTCATGCCAGCGCGCGCCGAGGTCGCCGCCTCCGCGAACATGGGCGATGGCGATGGTCGCGCCTCTGTCCAGCAGTGAGAGGTCGATCGGGTTCATCCAGGGATCGAGATTGATTCCGTACGAGCCATAGACCCGCAGGAGAACCGGAGCCGCTGATTTTTTCGGTCGCTTGCGGTAAACGAGCGAGATGGGGACGGAGACATCGTCTGATGCCTGGGCCTGGATTCTCTCCGTTGTATAGTTTTCGCGCTTGTAGCCCTTGAATGTAACCTCGTGGATGCTCTCCCAGCGCCTGGCATCCATGTTGTATTCAAAGAAGGACAGTGGCACCAGCATCGAGGAGTAGGCCATCCGGAAGCTGTTGGTGATGAACTCCCGGTTCTGCCATCCCTCTACCGAATAGAGCCGTTCGGGGAAGTCGATGTAGTGGCTGCCTTGCCCGTCCAGGTTCTCGATACGAACACGGCGGTGGCCGTCCTGTTTCTCAAAGAGGACGAGATGGTGGCGGAAGATAGAGGCGTGCTCCAGGGTGATCCCGGCATGGGCGGGAACCTTCTCCCTCCAGTTCTTTCGCGCTGTGGCGGCCTCGGGGACTACCATCAGCCGAGAGCCGCCGGAGCCCTGGTTGGTTCTTATGTAGAAGCTCTGGCCATGGTGCAGGAACCCGTATTTTATTCCCGCCTGTCTCGCCGCCAGCAGTTCCAGCCGGCCAGTTGGTTTGGACGCGTCAATGTACCGGACCTCTGATGTGTCGCGATTGAATATGTCGAGCCAGATAAACCGGCCATCGAGGGTCTTGTTCACCCGTACGGAGTACTCCCGGTCTCGTTCATGGTAGAGCAACCTGTCATCATCCTGTTTTTCGCCAAGACGGTGAAGCCAGACTGTCCTGGGGCCACCCGACCCCGCGCTCCGTGTGTAAATGATCGCTGTCCCATCTGCTGACCAGACGAGGTTGTCGGTGGTACCCTCGATCGGGGCGCCCAGTGTCCTGGCGTCAGCGAAAGCGCGAAGGTGTATGGAGTACTCTCCGCGTCCATCTCGATCGACGCTGTAGGCGACCCTGGAGTGGTCGGGGCTCACAAGGAAGGTCCCCACCCGTGCGTTTTTATTCCCGTCAGCGAGCGAGGCGACATCCAGCAGGATTTCTTCCTTCGCGAAAAGTCTCCCTTTTTTGCGGCAATAGAGGGGGAGCGGGCTTCCCTCCCTGCTGCGGGTGTAGTAGGTGTAGCTTCCTTCCTGCCAGCTCGGAATCGTTTTCGGACGCACGATACGTCCCTGGATTTCTTCCCGCAGCAGCTTCACCAGCGGCTGCAGAGGCGCGAGGGCTGTCTCAGCGTACTGGTTTTCCGCCTTGAGATAGGCGCGGGTGGCGGGGTCCTCGATATCCCTTAGCCAGGAGTACTCATCGATCCGGCTGTCGTTGTGCAGGGTTGTTTTCTCGGGGATTCTCTTGGCTACAGGGGGCTTTCCGGGGGCTGTGTTTTCTGCCGCGGGGAGCAGGGTGGATATCCCCAGCAGGATTCCCGCGTAGCGGATGGTGGAGAAGCGAGATGGGCGGCGGGACCCGTTTTTCCGGCGATGGCTCATGATTAAGTGCTCCTGGATATTGTCGCGTAAAGATAGGACAGCGTCCACGGCGCCTATATTCAAACGGATTCGCGATCTTTTTCCCGCCGGTGCGTCCGCCTGGCGGATCAGTCCTTCGATAGAGACTTCGGAGACGATTTAAGGCAAACTAAGGGTAGTAATCAACCACCTGCTTGCAGGAGAAACGATGAGTTCAGATAACGATATACCTATTCCCCAGAAAACTCCCTACGTGATCGATGAAGAGCCCGGCAAGAAGGCCTGGTGTACCTGTGGACGTTCTGAGAACCAGCCCTATTGCGATGGGGCGCACGCAGGCACCGGAATGACGCCGATGGTGATTGATATCGAAGAGGCGCAGACGATCGCCTGGTGCGGCTGCAAGCGTACCTGCAACGCGCCCTTCTGCGATGGAAGCCACTCGCAGCTGTCCTGAGTTCGATGGGCTCCGCTAAGATTGGAATTCTCACCGTCTCCGACCGCGCCAGCCGCGGGGAGTACGAAGACCGCGGCGGCCCCGCCATCCGCGAATACCTCGGCGATGTGCTCAGCTCCGAGTGGGAGCCCGTGGCGCGGATCGTTACCGATGACCAGCCGCTGATCGAGGAGGCCCTCGCCGAGATGGCCACTGCCGAGGGGTGCTGCCTTATCGTGACGACGGGCGGGACCGGGCCCGCCTCGCGCGATGTGACTCCCGAGGCGACCGAGGCCGTCTGCCAGAAGCTGATGCCAGGCTTCGGGGAGCTGATGCGAAAGGTGTCCCTGGAGAAGGTGGCCACGGCCATCCTCTCACGCCAGACAGCGGGAATCATCGGTTCTGCTCTCATCGTGAATCTTCCGGGACAGCCTCGCGCTATCAGTGAGTGTCTTGACGCGGTCTTTCCGGCGATTCCCTATTGCATCGACCTGCTCGGCGGACCCTACCTCGAGACCGATGAGGCGAGGCTGAAGGCCTTCAGGCCCGGAAAGAAATAGCTATTTCCCGGAGGGTGCAGGGGGAGAAGCTTCCGGTTCCGGGTAGATGCCGGGGTATTTTTGCGTGGCGATCTTCAGGGCTTGCGCAAGGGCCGGCGCGAACTCGGGAGCCGGCAGGCGGCGATAGATCTCTCCGCCTCGTTCGAAGGTCAGCTGGCCGGTGTCCTTGAGGAGGTTGAGCGCGTTCAGCAGGTTCGAGCGGCAGTAAAAACTCGCGTACTCATCGGGTCGCAGCAGGCTGCGGCTGCGGTGAAGGCCAAGAGATGCCCAGTAGACGCAGTGCGCTTCCGGCAGCCGCCAGTCAAGGGGCAGCGGGATCTTCTCTCCCTTTGCGCCGTCAACCCAGTCGCCCTCTACGAGCGCCAGCATCCAGCGGGGATCCATGTTGTAGTCCTTCGCCAGGGACCGGGCTCTGAGGAAGGCCAGCAGGCTGGCGTATTCCGGAGCCTCCTTATTACGTTCGATCCACTCGGCCAACTTGCCCGGCGCGTGAGCAGCGACCTCGCGCAGCACCTCGCGTCCCGGCGCGGCACCGATGGTCTCGAGTTGCGTGATCAGCTCGGCGGCGCGCGGCACAGCCGACAGGAATCGGTCAAGAGGCAGGTCGCCGTTCCCGGGACTCTCGAGGTAGAGCTCATAGGCTTCAGCCACCGGCTGCAGCCAGCTTCCCGGTTTCGCCGTTTCTTTTTCGGGTGGGGGGCCGAGAAGCGCCTGCCATCGCGTGGCGAGCTGGCGCTGGTAGTACAGGTGGTGTGCATCGCTCGATCCGGAGAGCTTGCGAAGAAAGATGTGGCTCAGTTCCCGGTAGAGATCGATCTCGCGGGGGTTGAGGGGGATTCCCCTGTCGCGCAGAAGAGCTACGCCCTCGCGGACCCAGAGCCAGCGCTCGGCGGGGAGCTCGGTCGCGAGGGAGATGTTGAAGGCCATGTTCCAGGCCTGGAAGCTCCAGACCGCCGAAAAGCGCGGCTGCAGCCTGGTGATCCAGTCGGCCAGGCGAAGAGCTTCGAAATGGCTCCCCTCGTTCTGCAGGCGGGTGGCCCGGCTCCACAGGACGCTGGTGGCCAGGGCGCGAAAGGTTCCAAGTCCGGCCTGGGCCAGCGCGATGTCGGGCGGAAGATTTTTCGAGAGGGAGCCATGGGCCCGCAGCTGCAGCTCGTTCCTGGTCCGGTTGATCGGACCGAGCAGGAAGGCCGCGGCCGTCAGCAGGGCCGCTCCAGCCAGCAGGTATGACGAGGCTTTTCCGGAAGCTCTCGAGTTTTCAGACCTGGATGCGCGCAAGCTCCCTCCTCTTGTAGATAAGGGCTGCAAGAATTCCTGAGAGGCCGGTCCACAGAACTCCGATCCAGAGCAGGCAACTCCATAGCTCACCCCAGCTGAAGGTTCTTCCGTCGATGAGCAGCAGGGCGGGATCGAATTCTGAATAGCGTTTGAAGGCAGTGGCGAGGGTCTGCGTCGTTGTCGAGGCAAAGGTCTCGAAGAAACCCCCGGGGCTGTCAGCGGATCGCCCCAGCTCGGCGGCCTCCAGCAGGAAGGGGCTGGTGGAAGCGACAAGGAGGACCAGTCCGCAGAGGAGGACGGCCACCGGAAAGCCGAGGAAGCTCGAGCAGAGCAGGCCGAGGGCGGAGAGAAAGCAGAGCTTGATCCAGGTGCTCAGCATGGTCCTGAGGAGATTGCCCAGGAAGCCGCTCCTGGTCTTCAGGGCCTCCAGGCCGTTTCGCGTGCTGAAGATAATGGCACCGGTGGAATCCGGCGGGTTGCTGATGGATAGCTGGAGGAGCCCGCTCTCATCGATGTCGGCCGGGTTGAGCTCGAAGTAGCCTGTGGAGGAAGGGGTGAAGGTCAGCTCCCTGCTGGCGGTTCCCGCGGTGACGGTGAGCCTGGCGGTGACCGGGGTTCGGCCCGGCTGGCTTGCCAGGCGATAGCGCACCCTTGCCGGAGAGCCGCTGCCGCGCAGCGTTTCAAGACCGGCGAAACTGAAATTCCGGCTCTTTCCGGGGGAGATGCTGAGCGAGCGCCGCTCCAGGTCTTCACGCAGGCTCTCCCGCGCCCTCGCCAGCCGATCTTTTTCAGCGAGCCCGGGATGACCCTCTGCTCCGTGTGAATGCCGGTGTCCCCGGCGGGCCAGGCGCTCGATGCTCTCCGGTTCTTTCTCCTGGAGGATAGCCAGGCGGCGCTCGACCTGCGCCTCAAGCCGAGGTTCGATCCGGGCGGGAACCAGCTCCCTCGCGGTGAGGATCTCTTCCCGGACGACTGCAGAATCTCTCTCGTCCCGGGGAGGCAGCCTGGCGATGTGGTGAACTGAGAAGATGTAGATGGCGCTCAGCGCCACCGTCAGCAGGATTCCGTTGAGGAGGACGAGCCCCAGCCACTTGCCTGCAAGATAGCTGCCCCGGCCGATGGGTTTGACGGCGAGGGTCTCGATGAGCTTGTCCTCGAGCTCGATACTGAGCGTCCTGCAGGAGAGCAGCAGGGTGAGGATTCCGGCGAGCACCGAGGTGATGACCAGTGAATAGCTGAGGAACCCCTGGAGCAGGTAGCGAACGGGTGTTTCAGGGGAGTCAAACAGGGCCAGCGCCGCCAGGGCCGAGAAGAGGACGAAGAGGAAGGCGGGCGCGATCCTGGTGCTGGTCGCTTCCGATAGGAGCGTGCGGGCGACAGCTGAGACCTGGCCGCCAAGGCCCAGGGCCAGCCTGGCGAGATGGCAGAGAAAGGTAAAGATGCAGCAGCACAGCAGGAGGGTCCCGGTCACGCGGATGGATGTCGCCTCGGCCAGGGCCGCTCCTCTGCCCAGCAGCTCGTAGAGACAGGCCACGAGAAGGGCCGCCGCCGGCAGGGTCACCATGAGGGGAATCGGCAGGCGCGCTCTGCTATCATTTTTTTCCGGGGCGGTGGCGGGCATCTCAGTCGGCAGCCTCTTCGGCCGGGGCGTCTTTTTCTTCCGCTGGCCGTTCGCGGGTCAGGAAACGGGCAACCCCGGTGCCGCCCGTGGCCCCGCTGGTTTCCGCTCCCTCGCGGCCCGCCTTTTCGACCAGGCCCAGGAAGAAGTTTTCCAGGCTCTGGCGTGGAGACTCCGTCTTCCTGATCGAGAGCCCCCCGGCGTCTTTGAGCAGCGCCTCGATCCTGGCGAGCGTGTCCGCATCGAGCCGGTCGGTCTCTATGACAGTCGATTCCGGCGAGCTGAGTAATTCATCGATGGTTCCCTCGGCCTGCTTGCAGCCGCCGTAGAGAACCGTGATTCGGTCACAGACGTCTTCGACATCAGCCAGGCGGTGGCTGCTGAGGAGCACACTCTTGCCTTCCTCCCTGAGCCGCAGGATGAGGTCCTTGACCTCCCGGGCGCCGATGGGGTCGAGGCCGGTGGTCGGCTCATCCAGGATCAGCAGGTCGGGGTTGTTGATGAGCGCCTGGGCGATTCCGATGCGGCGTTGCATTCCTTTCGAATACTCCGCAAGAGGCCGGTTTCGCATTCCCTGCAGGCCGACCATATCGAGGAGCTCCGCGATCCGGCTCCTGCGTGTCGGGCCGGGCAGGTTGAAGAGCCTGCCGTAGTAATCGAGTATCTCTTCCGCATCGAGGAACCCGTAGAGATAGGACTCTTCAGGCAGGTAGCCGATGCGGTTCTTGGTCTCCACATCGCCGGGCGGCTTTCCAAAAACCGTCACCTCCCCGCTGGTGGGGAAGAGCAGCCCCAGGATGAGCTTGATCGTCGTTGATTTTCCGGCGCCGTTGGACCCGAGGAGACCGTGTACTTCGCCGGGCAGGATCTCCAGGTCGAGCCCCTCGAGGGCGACGACCTTCGGGCGCAGCCAGAAGTCCTTGAAGATCTTCTTGAGGCCGGCCGTCTTGACGAAAGCGGTGTCCGGGGGAGGCTTCATTTGCGGGTCATCCTGCCTTTGAAGCCGACCGAGTTCCAGCGAAAACGATCCTTTTTAGAGCCCGTGGTCAGCCGGTCTCTCTTCCTTCGAAGAGAGCGGCTGCCAGGCAGAGGATGGCGCCGATGAAGAGGATCGTGTAGCCGCTCACCAGCAGCAGGTAGAACCCGGAGGCCGGGTTGCCGAGGGAGAGAGCATCCGCCAGCCAGTGGAACTGCAGGTTGGGGGTGATCCCGTAGGCGATCTTCGCCAGGGCTTTTTCGCGGCCGGGGCCGCCGAAGAGCGAATCGCTCGAGAGGCCGAGCAGGAAGGCGCCGAAGGAGATGATCAGGGTGGCCAGCTGGCCCAGGCGAGTGGAGCAGGCGATCGCTATCGCCGCCAGGATCCAGAGAGCCTGGAGAGCCAGGGCCAGGGCGAGCAGCACCTGGCCAAGCTGCTTCTCCTCGGCGGTAAATTCGGCCTGGAGGCCCTGCAGGCTCCAGTCTTTCGCAACCAGGAGGACCAGGGTCCAGGCCAGCGGCAGGAGCGCCGCCAGCAGCAGCGAGACGCTGGTGGCGAAGTTCCAGTCTCGCGCATAATTTCCCCAGGAGGCGACCGTCACCGAGATAATGGCCGCTCCCAGCCCGAAGATCAGCACCGGTCCATCTGAGCTCTCCCAGGCTGCAGAGATGGCGCCGTGGCGGACTCCCAGGAGAAAGACCAGGCTCCAGATCCAGCCGGCGAGGCTGATCGTGGCGCAGACGCCGAGGTATTTTCCGGCGATAAAGCAGAGCTTGCCCACAGGCTTGGAGAGGATGGTCAGTATGGTCTTGCTGTCGATCTCCCGGGAGATGGACCCGGTGGAGATGAATGCGCTGAGGAAGATTCCGCCAAGGAGAATCGTTGAAAGGCCGAGGTCGACAAGGAGCCTGTCGTCTTCTCCGAGGGTGAGGGTACTGATGGCGGGGTTCAGGGCCAGGAGCAGGCAGACCGTAGCCAGCACGGCGAGGAACACGGGCCGCCGGAGCGATTCGATAAAGGTATTGCCTGCGATCGAGAATAGCCTGGAGATCATTGCCCACCGCCTCGATGTCGGCGGTTTCCTCTTTTGTGCGGGGTTTCTGTAATCGGGATCATTTGTACCACAGCGGCCCTGCTGGATCGAGAAGGCTGAAGGGCATACCCGTACACCGCCGGGAAACCGGGTGGTACAATGGAGTCTTCGTTCAGTAGGATGCGAGCAATTCGGGAGTCTCTCCAGGAGCAGAAAAATACCATGAGTGTAGTTCGGTCGGGTCCTGGCGGGTTGGCGTCTGTTGCTCTCCTCGTCGTGATCTTCAGCTGCCCGGGTTCAGCGGAGAGGCTCCAGGCAGGGGAGGGAGCGCTCTGCGGTGATGCCAATGGCGATTCACTGGTAGATCTTGGCGATGCGGTCCATGTTCTCACCTGGCTCTTTCGCGGCGGAGAGGCTCCTCTCTGTGGCGAGCTGTCCTGTATTGACGTCAACTCGGACTTCGAGGCTGACCTGAGCGATGCCGTCTATCTGCTCGAGTGGCTTTTTCTCGGCGGCGGGGATCCCGCCTGTCCCGGGCTCCGGGCCGGGAGCTACGAGGTGGGTCATGTGGCGCTCTCTTTTGAAGATTCACCCGGAAGCTCGGGCGCTATCCCTATCGATGTCTTCTATCCCGCGCTCGAAGAGGGGGACGGCTCCGAGGCCGCGCCCGGGCGATTTCCCCTGGTCGTCTTCGGCCACGGCTACAATATGGAGACGCTCGATTACGCCTACCTCTGGGAGACCCTGGTGCCTGCGGGCTATGTCTTCGCGATCTCTGACCGGCTGAGCGATACGCTGGTGCTCGACCTGGATGAGTACGCTCTCGATCTGCAATTTGTGCTGGCGCGCCTGAAGGCCGAGGGAGAGGACCGTGATTCGGTATTCCATGGCCATCTTGCCGGGGCATCGGCGTTGATGGGTCATTCAGCCGGTGGCGGAGCTTCCGTGCTGGCTGCCGCGAGGGGGCTTCTGGACAAGGACCTGGCCATTCGAACCACCGTGCTGCTGGCGCCCCTGGGGAGGACCATATCTCCTGTTCTGGGCCGACGCCAGCCTGTCGATGAAGCCGAGGATGTCGACAGGCCCGTGCTTGTGTTCGAGGGCGAGAAGGACTGTACAACTCCACCTGTTTTTCATTCACAGCCGATCTTCGAGGCCCTTCCCGAGGGAGGAGGCTCCTACCTGGCGAACCTTCCACTCGGGGACCACTGCGGCTTTTCCGATGCGGATGGGCCGACGACCATCAGCTGCGGCGTCGCCGAGGTTACCCTCTGCAACCCGTTCTTTCCTCTCATCAATTTCCAGGGAGAGACTCTCGGCTCCGTTGAGCAGACCCGGATTGTGGGTGAGTTGACCCTGGCCTGGCTCGATC
>DCKY01000159.1:1867-8651 GCA_002320775.1 Planctomycetes bacterium UBA1662 | reverse complement strand
TCAACTGGCGGCGGCGCTGATCCCTACCAGCCCTCGGGAATGATGACCTCTCCGGGGACCATGTCCTCGAATTGCGAGCGGATCTCCGTGTCGACCTCGGGGGAGAAGTAGGAGAGACCATGGCGCTCGATGATTTCCTTCGCCACCAGCAGGGATTTCCCCCAGGCGTCGTGCCCGCCTTTTTCTTCCCAGGTCTGGCGGGTGTCGCGGTCGGCGACATCGGGAAACAGCGCCGTATCCTCCATGCGCGCGAAGGTCTGCTCGGTCTCGAGGAACATCGAGCCGGGTCCCACCTGGCTGATCTCGTCGAGGGAGATGTTTTCCTCGCTGACCTCCATGCCTCTTGCTACCCGTTTGAGCATCAGGCTGATCTCGTTGTCGATGACAGCCATTCCGTAGTCAAAGGTCAGCAGGGCGTCGATGAGCCCGGCGAATTGCAGGACATCCATTCCAGCCAGCAGGCCTCCCATGCAGGAGAGGCCCTTCTCGTAGCCCGCCTGCGCATCCACCAGCTTGGAGTTGGTGAGGCCGATATAGCCACTGCAGGGGATGTTGTAGAACCGGGCCATCTGGGCGAAGGCCATGTTCAGGATGCCGCATTCGATGCCGCCGGAGGCGTAGGCGCCCGAGCGCATGTCCCCGACTGTCGGCAGGTAGCTGTAGAGCAGGGGGGTTCCCGGTCTGACCATCTGGGACAGGGCCGCTGCGCCGAGATACTCGGCGTTTCCCTGAGCCAGGGTGCCGGCAAGGGTCAGCGGAGAGCTGAGACCGGCGTTGGGGACAATCGAATGGTGAGCCGGCAGCTCTTTCTCGGCGTAATACATCAACAGCTCGGTCGAGTCTTCGTCCATCTTCAGCGGCGAGATGACCGGGCAGTAGTGATGGGTGATGAAGGGGTGGTCCCTGTAGGCCTCCTCTCCACCGGCGATGGTATAGGCCATCCGGAGGACGTTTTCACACTCCTCCCGTACGGATCCTGAGCCAACCTCGCCGCTTCCCCGCACCGGCTTGCTGCAGTGTTTGAGCGCCGTGTAGAAACGCGACAGGCAGTTCTGGCCGGGTGGAGCGTCCAGCGCGAGGACCGAGACCGAGAACAGGTCAATACCCTCGAGCCGATCGACCAGCCGCGCGATCCGGGCGATGTCCTCGGTCGTCGCCGAGCGCTCCTGGCGCGTGACCGGGTCGAGAACTCTCGGCGCCGAGCTGGCCGTCATCACCAGCGGTCCGTCCTCCGGGACGGTTCGATCATAGTCAGGGTTCCTGGCGTAGAAGGTGAAGGTTGGAGGAATGGAGTCGATGGCCTCCTTGATGACCTTCGGGGGGAACCGGACGCGCAGGGTCTCGCTGTCCACCTCGCAGCCGTGTCGGGCGTAGAGCTCCCTGGCGGTCTCGTTGTGGACCTCCATGCCGACCTGCTGGAGGATTTCCATCGAGGCCTCGTGGATTTTCACCAACTGCTCGTCGCTCAGCAGCCTGGCATTGTTCGTGGTGAACGGGTTCATCACTCTCGTCCTGTCGAGATCTGAAAGAGCCTTCCGCAGGCCCACACTTTCACCTCTCGAACGGCTGGGGTCAATGCTGCAGTGCGACGAACCGACAGCCTATTTTTCTTCGCGTTGGCGGCGGTACTTTTCCCGGTACTTGTGCCAGAGGCGTTTGTGGCGGCTCGAGAGGTCGACCTCTCGTCCCTGGATGAAGGCGCGCTCGACCTTGCTGCTGGTTTCAAACATGTGACCATCGCTGATGAACAGCGTGGCATGCTTGCCCTTCTCGAGAGATCCGACCCGGTCGGCTACACCGAGGATCCTGGCCGGGGCGAGGGTGATGGCCTCGAGGGCCTGCTCCAGGCTGAGACCGAAGGCCGCCGCCATGGCCGCGTGGTAGGGCAGGTTTCTCATATGGGCGGTGCGAGATGTCGGGCTCCCCGAGATGGCGAAGGGGATCCCGGCATCGCTCAGCCGCTTCGGCAGCGTGAAGCGATAGTCGTAGGGCTCCGCTCGCCGCCTCGGCAGACGGTAGACCGCGCGCAGGATCACCGGGATCTTGTGTTTTTTCAGCAGGGCGGCGCAATGCGGCGCATCGTGGCCGCCGTGAATGATCAGGCGCAGGCCCTGGCGTTCGGCGAAGGTGACAGCTGACTGGATCGTCTTGATCGTTTCGGCGCGGGCGATCACGGGGAGCTCGCCGGTCAGCGCGGGCAGCAGGGCCTCGAGGCGGGCATCGACAGGCTGGTCGTCGCCACGGGAAGCGCGGGCTTTGCCGTAGGCCCTCGTTTCGTCGAGGAGCTCGCGCAGTTCCTGCAGGCGCCTGTCGCGGTTGGCGGACTGGTTCTTTGCCGCGGGCCCCGCGAGCCAGGAGCTCGCCGGGTTCGCGGTGGGCCAGTTGATGTACAGGCCGCCGGCGGAGGGCAGGGCCATGTCTTCCCAGGTCCAGCCATCGAGCTGGATGATCGAGGCCAGGCCAGAGACCAGGCCGCCGGAGGGAGCGGTCAGGGTGAGCAGGATACCGTTGGCCCTCGTCACCGGGATCAGCTCGCTGTCCGGGTTGACCGCCACCAGGGCCCTGATGTTCGGGTTGATGCGTCCAGATTCGCTGAGGTCCCTGGTAGCCCTGACCGCGTTGATCTCGGTCAGGCCAAGCTGGGAGTAGGCGTCAAAAAAGCCGGGGAAGATGTGTTTGCCGGCGGCGTCTATTTTCTCCGCATCCGCCGGCGCCTCGAGTTTTTTTCCGATGGCCGCGATGCGTCCCTTGTCAAAGAGCAGGGAGCCGACGAAGGAGGGGCCGCTCACGGGATGGATGGTGCCGCCCTCGATCAGGATCGGGCTTTCCTGGGGTTTTCCGGGCAGCTCGTCGGAGGCGCGCGGCATCGTCGGCAGGGCCAGGAAGCTGAACAGGAGCAGGCATGTCGCGGCGAGCGTTCTCATTGGTCTTCCTCCCCATGGTCGTGGTCGCAGAAGATATCTTCACGCGGCCAGAGGTCGGCTTCTTCGGGGATCTTTTTACCTGGAGCGAGCATCTTGTCCTCGGAGGCGAGCACCTTCTGGATCAGCGCCGCCCGGCGTTCCGCCACCTGCTTGCGGCTCCTGTGGTCATTCTCGATGCTGAAATAGAGGCGTCCATCGACCCAGGTCTGCTCGCAGCGGCTGAGGATCGAGAGCGGCTGTCCGGACCAGATCACCAGGTCGGCGTCGAGGCCCTTGCGCAGTGAGCCTGTCCGTTTTTCGATCCGAAGCTGGCGGGCGGGGTTGAGGGTGACGAACTTGAGCGCCTCTACGGGGGAGACCCCGCCGTACTTGGTGGCCTTGGCGGCCTCGTGGTTCAGGCGTCGGCCCAGCTCGGCGTCGTCGGAGTTGAAGGAGACGACGACACCGGCCTCGTGCATCAGGGTGCCGTTGTAGGGGATCGCGTCGTAGACCTCGAATTTGTAGGCCCACCAGTCGGCGAAGGCGGAGCCCATCGCGCCGTGTTTGGCCATGGCGTCGGCGACCTTGTAGCCCTCGAGGATGTGCTGGAAGGTGGCGATTCGGATGCCGAAATCATCGAGCACCCGGATGAGAGCGAGGATCTCGTCCTGGCGGTAGCTGTGGCAGTGCACCAGTCGGCGGCCTTCGAGGATCTCGACGATGGCATCGAGCTCGAGGTCGCGTCGCGGCGGCAGCCCGGAGCGCTTCGTCTTCCAGTCGCTCCAGCGCTTGCGGTACTCGCGGGCGCTCTGGAACTCGTCACGGAAGATCTGCTCAACACCCATGCGGGTCTGCGGGTAGCGCGTGGTGAACTCGTTGCCCCAATTGCTCTGCTTGACGTTTTCGCCGAGGGCGAACTTGATCCCCTGCGGCGCCGCGCGGAACTTCATGTCCTCGTCGGAGGCTCCCCAGCGCATCTTGATGACCTGGTTCTGGCCGCCGATGGGGTTGGCCGAGCCGTGCAGGATGTTCGACGAGGTGACACCGCCGGCCAGTTGCCGGTAGATGTTCATGTCATCGCAGTTGATGAAATCGCCGATCCTGACCTCGGCGGTGACCGCCTGGGCGCTCTCGTTGATTCCCCCGTCGGAGGCGATGTGGGAGTGGCAATCGATGAGTCCGGGGGTGACATGCTTGCCCTTGCCGTCGATGACGAGCGTGTTGTCGGGGACCGGGAGGTTCTTGCCGACGGAGAGGATCTTTCCTTCGCCAAAGAGAACGTCCGCCTTTTCGATAACGCCGCGTTTCCCGCAGGTCCACACCGTCGCCTCGCGAATGACGACGAGGGCCGGTTGGGCGGGCGCTTCCTCTCGCCCGAAGGCGCCGAGGGGGAAGTTCACCGCGTAGCTGGCGGCTGGCTGGACATCTTTCTTCTTTTCGTCCTTCTTTTTTTTATCAGGGACCTTTTCCCCGGCCGGGTCTTTTTTCAGGACGCGGACTCCTCGCAGTGAGCTGCGTCGCCCATCGGGCCAGGTCACGTCTCCCATCAGGGTGGTGCCGCCGTCCTTTTCCTGTTGCAGGACGGCGGAGAGCTGAACGATTCCTTCTTTTCCGAAATCAGCCGCCGAGAAGACGCAGCTGAAGCGGGCGTCACGCAGGCCGATGTGGGCAAGCTTGCGTTTCTCGATGCCGCTATCGGTGTCCTTCGATTCCCGGTTCTTCTTTTTCTTCTTCCCGGCTTTCTTCTTTTCAGGCTCTTTCTTCTTTTTTTTCTCAAGCTCAAGGTTGCCGGCCAGGCTCCCGGGGGCGCCGCTGATTTCCATGATGACCTTGCCGGGGTTGGCCGATGAGATCCTGAGCTCCCAGCGTCCGCGGAGATCCTCCAGCGGCGGCAGGATGATGCGGTAGCGCTCGCCGGAGACCCAGGTCTCGGTGATCTTCGTGTCCTTTTCGAAGACGTCTCCGGTAGCAACGAAGAGGCTGGCGATCTTTCCCTGCTCGATGGTTCCAAGCTCTCCGGCTACGCCGAAGAGCTCCGCGGGGGTGACGGTCAGGGCCTTGAGCGCGTCGTCCTTCGAGAGCCCCCTGGCGATGGCTTTTTTTACCGCGCCGAGGTACTGGCCCGGTGCCTTGAGTCCGTTGGTGGTGAAGGCGATGGGGATGCCGGCCTGGACGAGTCGTGCCGGGTTCTCGGGGGCCAGGTCCCAGTGCATCAGGTCCCGAAGCGAGGCATCGAGGGCGGCCTCGGCGGTGCCGACGTTCGGAGGCCTGGGGAAATTCAGCGGCAGGATGATGGCGCGTCCGGCTTTCGTGAGCTCCCCGAGCCGCCGGTACTCCTGGCCGGAGCCGAGGAGGGCGAGCCTCAGGTTGAACTCCCTGGCGAAGCGATCGGCCCGCAGAGCGTAGAGCTCGTTGATCCCGTCGGCTATGACGAGATGGTCGCCGCCGGGATAGCTTCTCAGCTTTTCGAGGGCATCGTTTTTCTCAGGCCGCGGCAGGGTGGAGTCGGCCGTGTAGGACTTCCAGGCCTTGGCGTACCAGGCGGCATCGTGGAAGGCCTGGCGGGCGAGCGCCACCGAGCCCATGGGCGAGTTGGGGTAGCTTTCACGGCCGCCGCCGGGGGGGACGGTGAGCCGCAGGTGCTGGCTGACCTCGGAGCGCAGGACGCTCAGGGTCGGGTTCTTGTCGGCGGTGCTCAGCAAAACGCTGGTTCCCTGCAGGATCGCGCCGCGGGGAGCCAGCAGGCGCGCGGTCACGCCCTGCTTGCGAAGCTCCGCGTTGAGCGCGTCATCACGAGCGAGATGGTCCTTCACGTTCAGCTGCGGCCTGACCGCCGGATTCCAGTAGGCGCTTCCTCTTTTCCCCTCGGCGCGCTCGATATTCTGGGCCTGGTAGGAGTCGAAGAAGCCCGGGTAGATGACACTGCCGGAGAGGTCGATCTCAGCGGCATGGGCGGGGATGTCGAGCTTCTCGCCGACGCCGGTTATTTTTCCGTTCTCGATGAGGACCGTGCCGCTGGCGATCGTTTTCCCGGGCGCGATGTGAATCTTCGCTCCGGTGAGGGCGCGGGCTGTCGATGGTTTCGAGCGGATTCCCTGCGGCTGGTCGGTCTGCTGGGCCCGGGTAGGCTGCCGCGGACCTGCGAACAGGAATACGCAAAGTGTCAGTATGAAAAATCTACGCGCCGCCGGGAGGGCGCGGTAACCGTTCGAAGCCATTTTCTTCCTCGTTTTCAACCCGTCTGGGTTTCAGCGATTGTACCCCCTGGGAGGACAAGAGGGGAGGGCCGTTGTCGGGAGGAATCTTGCAGGGACCCCCTTGGAGCGGATAGGTTAGGGTTTTACAAGGGTTCCGGGGCTCCAACCGGGCCAATAAGCACTGAAATTTACGAGGATAGACATGATTCGACAGGCCGCGCTCGCCCTGGTTGTTTTGTTCGGTTTCAACATCTTCTGCTCACCGGCGGCGGCTGAGCCGGCCGCCAAGCCCAACTTTCTCTTCATCTTCGCCGATGACCAGTGCTACGACACCGTCCGCGCCTTCGGCAACGAGGAGATCCAGACGCCGAGTCTCGACCGCATCGTCGGCGCGGGCACGACCTTCACCCATGCCTACAATATGGGCTCCTGGAGCGGGGCGGTGTGTGTCGCCAGCCGGACGATGATCAACACCGGGCGCTTCGTGTGGAAGGCCAACAAGATCTACAGGTCCACCGAGCAGGAGCGCCAGGCCGGCCGCTTCTGGTCCGAGCATCTCAAGAAGGCCGGCTACCGCACCTACATGACCGGCAAGTGGCACGTTCGGGCGAAGGCCGAGAAGGCCTTCGATGTGACCGCTCACGTGCGAGGCGGCATGCCGAACCAGACCAGCCAGGGCTACAA
>DCKY01000159.1:0-1467 GCA_002320775.1 Planctomycetes bacterium UBA1662 | reverse complement strand
AAGCACTGGAGCGAGATCGTCGCGGACGATGCTCTCGATTTCATCGCCGATGCCGACAAGCGCGAAAATCCCTTCTTCATGTACATCGCCTTCAACGCGCCGCACGACCCGCGCCAGTCGCCGAAGGAATACGTCGACCGCTATCCGCTCGACAAGGTGAAGGTGCCGGAGAACTTCCTGCCCGAGTATCCCCACAACGTCGGCATGGGCTGCGGCCGCGGGCTGCGCGACGAGAAGCTGGCGCCTTTCCCTCGCACCCATCACGCCGTCAAGGTCAACCGGCAGGAGTACTACGCGATCATCACCCACATGGACACGCAGATCGGCCGCATCCTCGACGCTCTCGACAAGTCGGGCAAGAAGGACAACACCTACATCTTCTACGGCGCCGACCACGGCCTCGGCGTCGGGCAGCACGGGCTCATGGGCAAGCAGAACATGTACGACCACAGCCTGCGGGTGCCGCTGATGGTCATCGGGCCCGGTATCGAGAAGGGCAAGCGGCTCGACACCGCGGTCTACCTGCAGGACATCATGGCGACGACGCTCGACCTCGCCGGCATCAGGAAGCCCGACTACGTCCAGTTCAACAGCCTCATGCCGATCCTCAGGGGCGAGAGCAAGGGCTTCTATGACGCGATCTACGGCGGCTACCTCGCCAAACAGCGAGCCGTGATCTTCAAGGGCCACAAGCTCATCCTCTACCCGGCCATCGGCGTTCAGCGACTCTACAACCTCCAGAAGGACCCGCATGAGGCGAAGGACATCATCAAGGAGAAGGGTTCCGGCAAGCTGGCGAAAGAGCTCTTCGCCAGGCTGCTTAAGCTTCAGGTCGAGACCGGCGACACCCTCGACCTCCGCAAGGCCTACCCGAAGCTCGCCGCGGGGAGTTGAGGCGAGAAATTTATGCATTTGAACATGAAGACAGGCGGCAGACGGATACCTGAAGGGGTGCTCTCCCTGGCGATAATCTTGCTGTGCGGAGCCGTCCTGCTTCAGCGGCCTGTTTGCGCGGAAGAGAAGGCTTCCGGGAAGCTCTCCATTCCCCGCCCGGCGATCTTCATGTGGGGATACAGCGATTCATCCAGAACATCCGAGAAGAAGCTCTGGGACCTGACGCTTCGGACGGTCAACATCATCGAGGGGCTGACTTCGGACGCGGAGCTGGTTCGAGAGCTGCGCGCTGAGGGCAAGGTCTTCGCCTGGCACGTGGTCAACCGGATCAAGGAGGGCGACTCGGTCGAGTCGATCGTCGAGGAGTGGTCGAAGCCTTTCCGGGACACTCTCAAAGGTAAGCTGCCCGGCGGTTTCGACGCGATCTCCATCGATGAGCTCCACCCCTGGCCCGATGGGGACGCGCGCTCCGAGCTCGTCATCAAGGCGCTCGCCGAGTTGAAACGCCGCTATCCCGGCAAGCTCATCCTCGCCGCGGTTCGCTGGCAAGTCGCCGCCAGCGGCCTGAAGCGC
>DCKY01000164.1 GCA_002320775.1 Planctomycetes bacterium UBA1662 | reverse complement strand
GGGAAGGGCGCGCCGGCGATGAACTGTTCGAGCTCACCGGTGTAGGTTCCGCCATCTGGCGTCATGTGAACGGCGTAGAGCTTTCCGTAGGACCAGTCGCAGATATAGAGAGCCTCCTGGTATTTCACCGGGAAGTCGGCGCCGTAGCCGAAGCCGATTCCTGTCGGGGATCCGGGGCCGACGTCGACCACGCGGCCGAGGCTGTCGGGGTAGTAGGTGGGCCACTTGCCCGTACCTGAGCGCCAGCCGAATTCGCTGCCGGAGATGACGTGGTTGACCCGGGTGGGGCGGTACCACGGAGTGCCGACATCCCATTCCATGTCCGCATCGTAGGTGAAGAGCTCGCCGTTTTTATTGAAGGCGATGTCGTATTGGTTGCGGTAGCCGTTGGAGACCAGCTCCCAGGTCTTGCCATCGGGGTCCGTTCTTGCGATCCAGCCACCGGGTGCCAGCTTGCCCCTGGCGTGCCCGCGGGCGTCCCAGAGCCTCGGCAGGAGCAGGTCCTCTTTCCAGGTTCGGGGGACAAGAGATTTCTCGGGGTTGGGGAGGTTGGTGTGGTTGCCGCCGATGACGTAGATGTGTTTCTTCTCCGGCCCGAGGATGACAGCGTGGGGGCCGTGCTCTCCACCACCCTGGAAGGACCTGAGGAGCTTGCGGTCATCGAACTGCCCATCACCGTTGGTGTCGCGCATGCGGTAGAGCCCCCGGTCCCTCTCGCTCTGCACGACGTAGAGGCTGTCGAAGGCGTAGAGGAGCCCGTGGGCGTAGCCAGCGTTGCCGGCGAGGCGTTCAACGACGGTCTCGCCTTTCTCTCCGATCGGTGATGGTGTGATGCGGTAGAGAGCTCCGTACTGGTCGGAGGCGATCAGTCTTCCCTTGGGGTCGACAGTCAGGGTGACCCAGGAACCTTCGGACCCCTTGGGGACTGAATAGAGCAGCTCGACCTTGAAGCCGGGCGCCACGATGAGGCTGTCGGGAGCTGTTGCCTGGACCGGTTTCGGGGGCGCGCCGGCGTTGACCAGGGTGGAGCTGTTGACCGAGCCCCCCCAGGGACCTCCGCCAATCTCGGCCACCGAGGTGGATTTTCTCCACTCACTGTCGTTGAAGCCTGTAACCTTCCAGCCGCTGGCCGCTTCCCTGCTGGCTTTCCAGGCGGGGCCGGTCGAGAGGATCGGGGAACCCTTCTTGTCTCCCCTCGGCCTGCTTTTCCAGGAATCCACCGAGAGGATCAGGCCGCCGGGACCGCCGGAATTTACCGCTTCAACAGCGATGACGTTTTTTCCTTTTACCAGGCTTTTCGCAATCTCCGCTCGCACAGGTGTTGACCATTCGTTTGAGGAGACAGCCTTCTTGCCATTGATGTAGACCCGCATGGAGTTGTCGCAGCTGCCGGCGACGGTTACCGATTTAGGTACCGAGGCGAGCTCGAAGGTGTGGCGGAAATAGACCGTCTCGTTGCTGTCGGGCGGATTTCCAAGCCAGATCCACTGGGGGACAGTCTTTGCGGCGGCAAGCGCCTTGCCATCGTCAAGGCGGTTGTCGAGCAGGCTCAGTCCTGAGACGAGAAACATGGCGGCGAAGAGGCAGACGATCGAGAGCTTTTTCATGGTTAACGGTGTTCCGTATTGTGTGGGTTGGTTCTCTGTGTGACTGAATCGATGCAGGGAACGGGGTCCCTGGTTCCTCGCAGGCTCTACATCGTGGTTCGGCGAGCGCGAAAAGTCAATTTCGCTGTGGATATAAGGTGAGGCTGTTCGGATTGAAATTGCCGGGTGGTCAACTACTATGGTTCCTGTGAATACCGAGAATTTACCATCTGGGGATCTCCCCCCCTCATTGCGTCAGCGTCTTGACGAGGTGCTCAGGCTTTGCGATACCTCGCTCAGGCAGACCACCGAGACCTGGGGGCCTGACAGGCCCGCGCCGATCTGGACCGAGGGAGGCGCCTGGTATCGCCAGCCTGATATGTGGACCGACTGGACCCCGGGTTTCTACGCGGGACAGATGTGGCTGCTCTACAAGCTGCTGAAGGATGACTTCTGGGCGGAGAAGGCCCGCGAGCACTCGCTTCCCCTGTTGCCGCGCCGATTTGACCGCGATGTACACGATCTCGGCTTTATCTTTCTCAGCTCCTACGGACGCTGGCTCGAGCAGACGGAAGAGGATGATCCTGTCCGGGCCGAGCTGGTGGACACCATCGTCACCGCCGCCACGGTGCAGAGCGAGCGCTGGAACGGCGCCTCCGACGAGGGCTTCATCTATTCCTTTAACGGTCCCCAGTCCCTCTTCATCGACATCATGATGAACGTACGGTTGCTGTTCTGGGCGGCCGCGAACGGAGCGGATTCGCGGGTTGGCGAGCGGGCGATCGAGCACGCCCGCACATCGGCCCGCTACCTGGTTCGCCGGGCGGGGGAGGGCCTTGGCGAGGAAGATGGCAGCGTCGCGCACGAGGCGATCTTCAATACCGAGCAGGGACGGGGCGAGTTTCGTTGCCTGTCGACGCAACAGGGCTATTCGCCGTTTACCTGCTGGGCGCGCGGGTTGGCCTGGGCCATGTACGGCTACGCCTACGCCTATGGAGCCACGGGAGATGAGAGCTTCCTGGAGACAGCCCATCTCTGTGCCGGGTACTACCTTCTGAATACACCAGGGGATGGCGTGCCCTATTGGGACTACGGGGCTCCCGGGATTCCCGATGAGCCGCGCGATTCTTCTTCGGCGGCCATCGCCGGTTGCGGGTTGCTGTTGCTGGCCGAGCTGGATTCCGGGTCGCTGGGGGCGGGGGATTACCTGCGAACGGCTCTCACGATCGGTGCCACCCTGAGCAGTGACGACTACCTGGGCCCGAAGCGTGAAGGTGAAGAAGGTCTTCTGCTGGGCGGTGTCTACCACCGGCCGCGCGGCTGGGGAGTCGGCGGAGCCGTGATGTGGGGAGATTACTTCTTCCTGGAGCTCATCGAGCGGTTGTTGTCCCTCGATGAGGGCTCCCTGAAGCCCCTGGGGCCCGGGGAATGCCCGGTTCGTTTCGATCCGGGAGAAGCCTGACCCCCCCTATTTTATTATAACTATATCAAGATATCCTGATATAGTTGCGCTATGCAAAGCTGTCTTTCTACAGTCAAGGCGTTGGCGGATGAGACCCGGCTCCGGATCCTCCGGATCCTGATGACCGGGACCTACAACGTCAACGAGCTCGTCGCCATCCTCTCGATGGGACAGAGCCGGGTGTCGCGGCATCTCCGGATTCTCTCCGATGCCGGCCTCGTTCGCCCGCGGCGCCAGGGTACCTGGGTCTATTACGGCCTGACCGGGCTGTGGGAAAATGAGTCGCACACCGGCTTCCTGCCAAGCTTTGCCGATGAACTGTCCGCCAGTCCGCTTCCGCTTGCCGCCGCTGATGACCGTGGTATCAAGGCCTGCCTCGGCCAGCGCCGTAAGCAATCCGAGCAGTTCTTCAGCTCCGTGGCGGAGCGGGATGATTCGCAGCGCGATGAAATTGAGGGTCCCGCTGAGCACCACAGGATCATCGCTGAGTTGCTGCGCTGCGGCGGTGAGGAGCTCGGCATCGTGGTCGATCTCGGTACTGGGACAGGCAGGCTTCTGCCGCTCCTGGGTGAAAGCGCCCGTGGTGTCATCGGGATCGATGGAGCCCGGGAGATGCTGGATGTAGCCCGCAGGCGTTGCGAAGAGAACGGTGTGTCGGAGGCCGAGCTTCGTCTCGGGAGCCTCGAACACCTGCCCCTGGGAGATGGCGAGGCCGACGCCATGGTCGCGAATATGGTGCTCCATCACGTAGCCAATCCACTGGATGCCCTCAGGGAGGTCCACAGGGGACTTGTTCCCGGCGGACGTTTTCTCCTGGCGGACTACGCGGCCCATGAGCTCGAGTTCCACAGGGAGAAGCTCGGCGACCTCTGGCTTGGGTTCGACCAGGAGGAACTGATCGGCTGGCTCGAGCTTGCCGGATTTGAAATTGAATCGGAACGGGAACTGCCCGGAAACAGGCGGCGGCCCGGAGTGTTTGTAATAGCGAGTAATCGAAAACAGGTATGAAGGAGACCTCCGGGGACGGAGGGTTGGTCTGATGAGCGAAACGAACGAAAACATCGAAAGCGGAGCTGGTGATTTGTCTACAGCGGAGAAGCCGGCCTACAAGGTCGCTGATATCGAATTGGCGGACTGGGGAAGGAAGGAGATCGAGCTTGCCGAGCGGGAGATGCCGGGCCTGATGTCCCTGCGTGAAAAATACGGCAGCGAGAAACCTCTTACCGGAGCTCGCATTGCCGGCTGCCTGCACATGACAATCCAGACGGCGGTTCTCATTGAGACCCTCATCGAGCTTGGTGCCGAGGTCACCTGGTCGAGCTGTAATATCTACAGCACCCAGGACCACGCCGCCGCGGCGATGGCCAAGGCCGGGGTCCCGGTCTACGCCTGGAAGGGAGAGACGGAAGAAGAATATAATTGGTGTATCGAGCAGACGCTTGTTTTCCCGGATGGAAAACCCCTGAACATGATTCTCGATGATGGCGGCGACCTGACCGTTCTCGTTCACAAAGAGTATCCCCAGTACATAGCAGATGTTCGCGGGCTGACCGAGGAGACCACCACGGGGGTCCATCGCCTCTACCAGATGCTCGAGCGCGGCGAACTGAAGATTCCGGCGATCAACGTCAACGACTCAGTGACCAAGAGCAAGTTCGATAACCTCTACGGCTGCCGGGAGTCCCTGGCCGATGGGATCAAGCGCGCCACCGACATCATGGTCTCGGGCAAGGTCGTCGTCGTCTGCGGCTATGGAGACGTCGGCAAGGGCTGCGCGCAGTCCATGCAGGGGTTCGGCGCGCGCGTCATTGTCACCGAGATCGATCCGATCTGCGCTCTGCAGGCATCGATGGAGGGCTACGAGGTTGTCACCATGAGCGAGGCCGCCGGCGAGGGAGATATCTTTGTCACCGCCACCGGTTGCTGCGATGTGATCACCGGTGAGCACATGCTCAAGATGAAGAACGACGCGATCATCTGCAACATCGGCCATTTTGATACCGAGATTGATGTTGATTGGCTCGAGAAGCACGAGGGTGTTGAGCGTGTGGAGATCAAGCCCCAGGTCGACCGCTACGTCTTTGAAGACGGCCGCGGCCTGATCCTGCTGGCCTCCGGGCGTTTGGTGAACCTCGGCTGCGCTACAGGTCATCCTTCCTTTGTCATGTCGAACTCTTTCACCAACCAGGTCCTGGCGCAGATGGCTATCTGGCAGACGCCTGAGGATTACCCGCTGGGCGTTCACATGCTTCCGAAGAAGCTTGACGAGGAGGTCGCAAGACTCCATCTCGAAAAGCTCGGGGTGAAGCTGACGGAGTTGACCGCCGAGCAGTCGGAGTACCTCGATCTGCCGGTCGAGGGCCCCTTCAAGCCATCGTTCTATCGTTACTGAGACAACGACTCAGAGCTGGGGTTCGCTTCCTTTGCGGCGGATCGGCAGGAAGTCGGTGATGCCGGTCTCGCTCATCTTCAGCATGAAGATGACGGCCTCGGCAACATCATCTGCCTGGATGAGCGTGCCCGGGTCGAGATCCGGTCTTGCCTGGCGGATGAGGTCGGTGTCCACTCCTCCAGGGCAGACCGCCCGTACCCGGACACCGGCCGGAGCCGCCTCGGTGGCGATGCTCCGGGTCAGCCCCATCACTGCGTGTTTGCTGGCGCCGTAGGCTGCCTGGTCCGGGTAGCCCTTGAGGCCTACCACACTGGAGATGTTGATGATGTCACCATCTCCGGCGGCCTTCATGTGCGGCAGGGCCGCCTGCATGCAGAGATAGGTTCCGCCGGCGTTGATCTCCATGGTCCTGAGAAAATCACGATAGGAGACCTCCTCGAGTGGACCGAAGGTGCCCGTGCCGGCGTTGTTGATGAGGATGTCGAGGCCGCCGTGGTGTTCGACATGTTCCGCGGTGATTCTTTTTACGCCGGCTTCATCGGTCACATCGCAGGGGGTGGAGCGGATTCCGGGATTTTCAGAGCAGAGCTCTCCAAGCGCCTGCTCATCCCGGGCTATGGCGGTAACGAGCACTTCCTCGGCTGCCAGCCGCAGGGCTATCGCCTTGCCGATTCCGCGTGAGGCTCCTGTGAGAATGCATGATTTTCCGGCAATGTTTTTCATTGGAAGTAAGATAACCCGTGCAATGTGTTCTTCAGAAGAAAGTCCTGGATCGATTCCGGAGGAGCCCCCCTGCCAGGTGTTCGTCTACGGAACGCTGAGGGCGGGCGGGCGGTTCCGTCCCCTGGTGGACCATCTGGTCACGAGCCAGGTGGGCGGCTCCATTCGGGGTTGTATGTACCACTTCGCGGCCGAGGGGTCGAGGGGGGACTATCCCTTTATCGTTGAGGGCGATTCGATTGTACGTGGCGAGGTGCTTGGCTTCAGCGACTGGGAGCTGGCCATCGAGATTCTCGACCGCATCGAGGGCGCTCCCCATCTCTATACGCGAAAGACCGTTTCAGTCCTCCTGGATGACGGGAGCTCGCTACCGGCCCAGTGCTACTTTATCCGGCCGGAGGCTGAGCAGCGCGGGCTTGCGATCGAGTCCGGCGACTGGCTGCTCGAATCAGAAATCGAAGAAGCCGAGTGACTTGCTGACGTCAAGCATGCTGGTGGCGACCCGCGCCCGGGTCTTGCGAACTTCGTCGGTCGACGGCAACCCACTGAGCTTGTCCTGCGCGGAGCGAAGAGTCTCGTAGGCCTTCTTGAAGTCGCCGCGTTTTTTTTCGTCCCGCCGGGCGTTGGTGTAGTAGGCGTTGGCCTTTGAGATGAGCTGGCGGACCTCCGCCATGGCGGAGTTGTCGGCGGGATCGAGCTGCGCGGCTGGTCTCTCCGGCGGGCGTCTCGTTGGAGGCTTCCGTGTCGGGGTCCTGTTCGGCGCTGCCGATGACCCCCCCGGCCGGCTGGGCGACTCACCGCTGGCCACCAGGTGGGCGGGCGGAGTGGCGGCTATTTCTTTCGCTCGCGTTTCGGCCTTTCGCTCGAGGGCGGCAATGCCGCTTCCGTTGGCAAGGTTCCAATAGGGCAGCAGGCTCTCGGCCTCTTCCTCTCCCAGCACCGAGAGAGCGAGGTCGGCATCCTTTCTGTCCAGCAATTGGGTGAGGAGAACATAGCCTTCATCTGCAAGGCCGAGTCGATAATATTTCCTTACGCCGCGAAGGTAGAAGTCGAGAGGGTCCTTAAGGTTGGCCACTCGCTTGCTGATGCGGGAGAGAAGGATCCGCCTGCCCTCTTTCGGGGCGATGTTACGTACCTCCTTGACCCTGTCCTCCGCAACGGTGGTGACGCCGCCGCTGATGAGCCTGAGCTTGTATCCATCGACGCGTTTTTCAACCGATGTGCATACCAGGACGCTTTTGTTCGACTGGACGACCTCTTTCAGGGCGGGAGCCTTGCCTGGATCTCGAGGCTCCATCTTTTGCAGAAGCATGATTCTGGCCTCTAGCTGCCGGGCTTTTTCACGCTCCATTCCGTCCGAGTTCTGGACCATTTCGCGGGCGGCGCGGGCCGCATCGGGTAGTTTGTGCTTCTCGATGGAGACGCTGATTTCCTCCAGCCTGGCCTCGGCTGAGGCGCTGATGCCCAGGTCGATCGGCTTGAGCGTGATCGCAGGAGGCTGACGGGGAGCGCCCCCTGGCTCTTCACGCTCCACCGGTTCGGTTACGTCCGGCAGCTCTTCAGGAGGGACGGGTTCGGTGATTTCACCAGGTCCAGGGGAGGTGTCGATGGTTACGGCCGGGCCGGGCTGGCGTTTGTTTTTTTCCGCATCGCTCCAGCCTTTGACGATTCCCGCTCCCAGGGCCAGGAAAGAAATCAGTATGCAGGTGGACTTGAAATCCACTGTTGTTGCTCCGCAAAACGCTGTTCCGGATAAATATCCTTATTCATTTTAACAGAAGCAGGGGGCTGTATCCTCTAAATCGAACTTCTTGTCCTGGAAGGAAACTCGTGGCCGGGAGTCGGTGGGCGTCCTACAATAAGTCGGCTACTCATCTCGGGAAGATTTCGACGCTTATCGGAGGCTTCCATATGTGGGCATAAAAAAAGGCCTTCGACCGAGAGGGGAAAAGCCGAAGACCCTTGGTGAAACTGACATGTGACTAAAATATCTATCGGTAAACAGGTCGTAAATCTTGACCCAAGTTTTCCGAAGGAGAGACTCGTCTATGAAAATCAGAGCTCTGAATCTGGCGCTGGCACTCCTGCTTGCAGGCAGCGTTTTTTCCCCTGCGGTTTTAGCCGTCCCCCAGGCGGATGACGACAAGGACAAGGGGCCTGTCAAGAAGATCGGCGTCGCGAGTGTCGAGAAACGGTCCAAGCTTCTGCAGGACAGGTGGAAGGGATTGCGGTCGGGCCCCATCGAGCGAAGGATTCTTCTTATACATGAATTCGCCAACGCTCCCTGTAAGGAGACGGTCGATTTCCTGGTCAAGCTCTACGGTTCCGAGAAAAATTCAGGGATCCATATGTCGATCACGCAGACCCTCGGCAAGATCGGTACGGAGCCCGCTATCCGGGCAGTCATCGGCAAGGGGCTCCCTCTCCTGGAGAACAACGCCTTCAACATTACGGCGGTAGCCCAGGCGCTCGAGAATCCGATCGAAGCGAAGGCAGAGCAGTGGCTGCTGAAGAGCGGCCTGAGGGCGGCTAGCCTGCGCAGGAACGAGGTGGTCTGGAACAGGGTTGTCGCGGCGGTCGCGGACTTTAAGAACCCCCAGCGGGTAACCTTCCTCACCCGCGAGCTGATGACCAACAAGTCGCCCAAGACCCTCGTGGTGATCCTCAATTCGCTCGAGAACGTCAAGGATAAGAAGGTCGTGAGC
The DNA here is from genome assembly GCA_002320775.1 of Planctomycetes bacterium UBA1662. Classification (GTDB taxonomy): domain Bacteria; phylum Planctomycetota; class UBA8108; order UBA8108; family UBA8108; genus UBA8108. The sequence goes on along the minus strand of DCKY01000164.1, from coordinate 5,955 downwards.
ATCGCCGGCAAGATGGTGAAGCACAAGGATCCCGGTGTCCAGGTGGCGGCGATGAGCCTGCTCTACAACCAGGGCGGCAGCCGGGAGAAGAAGCTCTTTGAGAAGGGTCTCAAGAACCGCGCGTGGCAGGTTCGCCTGCTCAGCCTGCGGACACTTGCCCGGCTCAAGCACAGGAAGATCTCCGATTATGCAATAGCCGCTCTGAATGACCCTGATGACAAGGTCCAGGTCAATGCCGTTCGCATCCTGCTCGACCAGGGAGGGCGAGAGATTATTCTTCCCCTCATCCGCCATATCGACAAGGCCAGGGGGAGAGTGAAGGACGATGTGATCGATGCGCTCACGCGGCTCACCGGGAAAGACCTCGGACCTTCGACCTTCCAGTGGGAGGGATGGTGGGAGCAGAAGGGCAAGACCGTGAAGGTCGTGGCTCGTTGCTCAGCCGAGGAGTTTACCAGGATGAAGCAGAAGCTCGCCGAGGAGACCAACACGGTGGCCTACCATGGCCTCCGGGTGCTGAGTGACAACTTCATTTTCATCTTTGATTCTTCAGAGAGTATGAAGGAAGAGTATGTCCCGCCGGAGGAGCGACCGGAGAACCGCGGCAAGGCCGGCGGCGACGCTGGAAGAACGGTTGTCGTCGACCCGAACGATCCCAACGCCGGCGGCCGGGGACAGAAGGAGGCTCTGCAGAGCAAGCTTGTCGTCGCCCAGAAGAACCTGAAGAAGGTGCTCAACGGTCTCAAGAACGGCAAGAGGTTTGACATCATTCTCTTCGAGAGCATCATCACGGACTTTATCAGGGCGAAGCTCGAGAAAGAGCCTGATAAGCTTGCCGTGCTCGACCTGGATTCGCGAAGCAAGGCCCTGGCCTTTGTCGACCAGGCCCGGGCCCAGGGCCAGACCTATATGCTGAAAGCTCTCGAGACCGCCTTTGAAAACGATGAGGTCGACACCATCTACCTGCTCTCCGATGGAGCGCCGACTCCTCCCGAGAAGGCCGGCATGAAGGTGATCCTTGAGCGCATGCGAAAACTCAACCGGATCCGCTCCGTCAAGATCAACACCATCGGATTTGATCTCAAGGACAAGGAGAAGGAGTTTCTTCGCACCCTTGCCGACGAGCATTTCGGGGTTTTTATCGAGCGCTGATAGCGCCGGCTTCTCAGCGTTCCTTCCTGCCTGGGGCGGGCCTGGCGCCGGTGCGGGCCCTGTTCGGGCGGGGCTGCTGCCCGGGCGGGCGGGCGTTGCCGGTGCGCGGAGGCCGCTGACCACCCTGTTCTTGGGGGGCAGTACGTGGCGGGCCGTTTGATCGCCGAAGCGCGGGACGGCGGGGAGGTTTCAGCCCTTCGGGCCGGGGTTCGCTCTGACCCGCGCCGTTGCCACGGCTCTCGCGGTCCTGCTGGAATTGTTCTCTCGCCGCCTTGCGCTCGGCCTCGTCGAGCTTGCCGTCGGCGTTCTTGTCGAAACGCCTGAGGGTTTCTTCGCGGCTCATCTGCTCAGGGCGCCCACGGCCTCCTTCGCCTCCCGGCGGCGGCCTGCGGCCATTGCTCCCGTCCTGGGGGCGCCTGCGGTCTTTCCCGAGCAGGAACCCCACGACTCGGGGGCGTTCGTATGGGCGCAGCGCGATCCATTTTTTCCACGAGGAGTCGGAGAGGAAGTCGGGCTTCTGCGCGGGGTCAGGGGCATTCTTGTGCGATGGGTGGAACAGCCTGCGCAGTTGCTTGTGCTCAAGCGAACGCAGCCTGGCGATCTCCTCCGTCTTGAAGATTCGTTCTGAGGTGATCTTGGCTTTATGCTTTCGGAGAAAATCAGCCTGCTGGGGCGCGGCCATGGTGAGTACTCGCTGGCGGAGATCTTCAGGAAGCCGCGCGACGATGCGGGCGCGCTCGGCCATGAACCGGACCTGGAGGCGCTTCTCCCGGGCCTCGGGCTTCATCTCCCTGAGACGTTTCTGCTCTTCGGGAGGCAGGCGGTTCCAGGATTGGCGCAGGATGTCCTTGTGCTTCTTCTGAAGCTCTCGCTCGTGTGGAGCCAGGGTGAGCTTGTGCCTGGCATCGCGAACCGCCCTGCGCCTCTCCTCCGGCTGCATCCTGCGGAGCTTGTCGAGCAACTTCTTCTGCTTTTCGGCCGGGAGGGATCGCAGCTGCTGGTAGATTCTCTCGATCTCGCTTCGCTTGGCGGGGTCAAGCCGCTGCCAGCGCTCCGAGTTGGTCCGGGTTTGCGGGGGGCGTTTGTCGATTTTCCGGCCCTGGGCCCGAAGATCCGGAGGCGTGAGCAGGGCGGCGAGCAGGATGGCTGTGGTGGTGATGATCAGGCGGCGCATGTCAGAAGTTCTCCCCCGAGATTTCTTCTTCCAGCCAGTTGTCAAAAAGGCCGGAGTCAAGGACGCCCGCATCTTCGTCTTCCTCCAGGAGCAGGTTGACCAGCTCCAGGCTGAGCTCTCCGCCTTCTTCCTGGATGGCCTCCAGCACATCGAGCTCGGCGATGACCTCGGCTGGGTCGCCTGGGGAGCCCGGCCTCTGCGTGACCTCGGGGAGCTGTCCGCCAGGGGCGGGGCTGTCGGTGATCAGTCGGGCGCCGATGAGTACCGCGAAGATGATCGCGGCGGCGGCCGCAAGGATCCACCCGGCCCTCGCCACAAGCGGCCGCTCTCGGCGTAACCTGTCCTGGACCCGGGCAAGGGTCTGCTCGGGCGTGGCCCCGCCTTTCGCTCCGGGCTTGGCGAGGGCGGCTGAGATCGCCTGGTGCTGTTCAAGCGCTACGCGGAGCTCCGGGTCTTCAGCCAGGCGCGCCTCCACTCTTTCCCTGTCGGCGGCATCCAGCTCGCCATCAAGGTAGGCTACAAGCTCCTCCCCTGGGGAGGGGAGGTCTTCGTTGCCGGGTTGGGCGGGGGTGTTTTTTTCGTTCACGTTTCTTTCCTGCAGGGTTCGCGGGTTAATCTTCGCTGGTGTCTGCGACGGGAGCTTCGAATTGAACCGGCTTGCCATCGAAATAGGGCTTCAGCCGGCCGCGTAGAATCTCTCGTCCTCTCATGAGCAGCGACTTTACGGCCATCACACTCATGTCGAGAACCTCTGCAATCTCCTTGTATGAAAGTTTCTGAAGTTGGCTCAGGAGGATCGCCGCTTTCTGGTTGGGCGGCAGTTCCTCGATGAGCCGGTCAATGATCTTTCCGAGTTCCTTTTCTTGGACCTGCTCCGCAGGTGCTTCTTCCCGGTAGTCCTCCGCTGCTCTGAAGGGCGAGGGCGAATCCGCTTCGGGTTCATCCGCCACCTCGCTGAAGACCCGTCGTTTTCTCCGGATGGACCGGATCTCGTTCAGCGCCAGCCTGGTGGCGATGGTGAACAACCAGGTGCGAAGTTTTGCGGTCGGCTGGTATCGCTCCCGGCTCTTGTAAACCCTTATGAACACCTCCTGGGTCAGATCCTCCATTCGGTCTCGATCTCGAAGGTAGCGTCGCAGAAAATTCTGAACAGGCTGCTGGTAGCGGTAGACAATGCCGTCAAACGCTGCCGAGTCGCCAGCCTGGAAGGCGAGCATCAGCTCGCGTCCGCTGGCCGCGTCCTGGGCATCCCTGCTGTCTCGCCCTTGAGCTTGATCGGGGCTGTCCTGGGCAGATTTGCTATCAGTCACTTTGTTTCCAACAATCTTCATTTGAAACACCGGCAAATTTCGGTGGTTTCAATAAATATGACTTTTTGCGGGGGGTAGGAAGACTTGTGATTATGCGTTTTTTCTTTCAATACAGGCCAGAAAAAGCCCAAATGGCGAGTAACAGGCAGGTATCAGAAGTGTTGAGAGATGACCTCGAATAATTCAACTTCCCTCAAACCGGGGAAAATACAGACCATCAGGCCTATGCCGCTGGTCGTTCTCTATTCGCTAGGGGCTGTCCTTTTGCTGGGCTACCTCTCCTTTAAATGGGTTTATTCTCATCCTTCCCAGGTCGCGATCCGAATCGAGAGGTCTGCTGAGGGGGCGGGGGTTTCATCCGTAAAGGTTCTGGGTGCCGGCCAGGAGGCTCTTGCCGGTGTCCGGGCAGATGAGATCACTGTCGAGGCTGGGGAGGCACCCTTTGCGAATCTGCTCGGGGTACATGTGGGCGACGTAACGATTGATTGCCAGGGAGCTGGCCGAGCGGGAGCTTCCACGGCCGGCGTACAGGCGGGTGGGATACGGGGCGGCACCCCGGTCCTGGTTTGTTCGTCCAGGGCGGAGGTTGCCGAGCGCGGCGGGAAGTGGAATCTTGCGGCTGCGGTCGATGCCGACAGGGTTCGAGCCGCGGCCGCCGCGGACCCCTTTGAAATTCTCGTAAGGGAGCTCAACCTGGGCTTGTCGCTGGAGAATGGTTGGGGGCGGCGTGTTCAGCTTGACGATATCGAGTTGAGCGGCGGGACGGGTGGGTTGCAGGGAAGGGCGGTGATTTCAAAGTCGGCCGACTGGGACGGAGGCTCGTTTGCAATTGACTCGCCTGGGCCGGGTGAATGGGCTCTCAGCGGCTCCTTGCAGAATATCAGGAATGGAGAAACCTGGAGCCCTCTTCTGCCTGCGACCTGGGCTGGTCTCTGGGACCGTCTCTCGCTGGAGGGCGGGTTCACTCTTCGTATCGAGAGGTTCTCACACGGCTCGGCCGGAACCGAGCTCTCCGGCAGCCTCCAGGGGGCAGCCATGGCCTTCAGGCTACCGGTTGTCGGTCTGCCCGTTACCGCGATGAACGGTTCGGCAAAAATCGGCAATGGGTCTATTTCCTGGGGAAAGCTCGCCGGGCTCGACAGCCCGGAGCTCGTCCTCCTGGGCCAGTCAGGGTCGCTCTCCGGGATGATTGATGGCAAGGGGGGGGCGCTGCAGGTTGCCTTGTCTGAGCAGGCCATCGTGGAGGGCGCCGTGCCCGGGGCTCCGCAGACAATTCGCAATCTCATGGCGGCCCTTCGTCCGACAGGCAGGCTGAGTGGGTTGCTGGACCTGAGCATCTCGTCTGTTGCAGAAGACGCCGGTGCCTGGAAACTTCTCCTCTCTTTCGATGCCTTGAAGTTTCTTGGGGCGGCCTTTATTGATCCGGGCAAGGTTCTTCTCCAATTGGAAGGAAAGAAAGAAGGCGTCCCAGGGGGCCTTGCTTCAGGGACACTGACGATCGAGGACCTGGCGATTCGCGGGCTGGTGAGCCTGGCCGGCAGCATCGATCTCAGCTGGGGAGGAGAAGGTCTGGCGCTCGAAGCCAGCGAGCTTGCTATTCGACTGGCCGGGGCGCCCGGGGCGGAACCCCGGGGAATTTTCAAGGGGAGCCTGCGTACGGTGAGTGACGGCGGCGGGGTCGAGGGGGATGTAGATTGGACGGGTGTCGAGTTGCGATCCGGGTTGCTCGCCGCGGAGGAGATGAGCGGTCAGGCCTCGATTGAGCTGGCCACCGGGGTGGTGCTTGGGGAGAGCAGGCTGAAGAAAATCCGGGTGCCGGCGGGAATTCTCGGAGAGAAGGAGCTGGTCTACGAGGCGGGCGTGGCGGAGGGGTCGATAGATGAGGATGGGATCCATCTTTCCATGCTCGAGCTCAGCGGGAGCCAGGGCGCGGTTCGGGTCACCGGAACTATCGGTTTTGATTCTCGTGTTGACCTCGTTTGTGTACGTGTAGGCGAAAAAGAGGCCGTGGCTTTGACAGCCCTGCCGCTCAAGAGCGGGCCGGCCGACTGGGTTGCCGCAAGCGAGGGGGCCTACGGAGCCTCGCGTCTGAGTGGTAAGATGAAGGCGCCGCTTGTACGGCCGGTTTATCGTGACGACAAGGTTTTGAAGCAGGAAGAGCGAAACGCCCCGGGGGGGTAATGAACCTCCGGGAGTATCCGGCGAGGTTGGTTGCCCCACGTGGCTGTTGGGGCTATAATCCGCCGCTTAACGGCAATTTGGTCAGAACAGATAAGGGCCTATAGCTCAGTTGGGAGAGCGCTGCGTTCGCAATGCAGA
>DCKY01000035.1:8294-8617 GCA_002320775.1 Planctomycetes bacterium UBA1662 | reverse complement strand
GGTCAGAACAATTCCATAATTGCCTGGCCGCCGGATTCTTGCATCGGGAAAGAGTCATCGCCGAGGATTCGTTGAGTTGTTTTCTCCGGAATGCCGAGGCAGTGATAGATGGTCGCTGCTATTTCCCGTGGAGATGTCGGCCGATCCAGGGGGTGTGAGCCCAACTCATCGCTTCGGCCGATGGCTCGTCCTCCCTGGACTCCGCCGCCTGCGAAGTAGACCGTCCAGCAGCCGGTCCAGTGGTCTCGCCCGCCGAGAGGATTGATCCGCGGGCTTCTGCCGAACTCGCCCAGGCAGCAGACCAGGGTTTCATCCAGCAGGCC
>DCKY01000035.1:0-7993 GCA_002320775.1 Planctomycetes bacterium UBA1662 | reverse complement strand
ACCAGGGTTTCATCCAGCAGGCCGCGTTCTTCGAGGCTGGTGATCAACGCATAGTAGGCCCGGTCGTAGCGGGGAGCGATGCTCTCCCTGAGTTCTGCAAAGCCGCTGAAGCCGCGGCGGCCGTGCATATCCCAGCCGAGAGGGTCCCTGGGCCGATCCGAGGTGTTTACGGTTACGAAGAGGGCTCCGTCTTCAACGAGCTTTCGTGCCGTGAGCAGGTTGTCTCCGACAGGGCTCAGGCCGAATCGCTCGCGCTCGGCCTGGCTGAGTCGTAAATCGTGCGGAGACACGACCGCCGGTTCGTGGCTCGCCAGGGCTGAGGCAGGCTTCCTTCGTGTCGCGCCCAGCAGGAAGTTGGAAGTTTTTCCATCGTTGTTGCCACGGAGGATGCTTGTCACGACTCCCGGATGGGGCGCTGGTCTCTCCGCCGCGGGCAGCCTTCCTGTCTGAACCAGGCAGGAAGCCGTTTCATGCAGAGCGCCGAGGTCGTGGTTGCAGGTTCTGACCAGGGAGAACCGGTCGGCAATTCCGGCATGCAGCGGGAGCAATTCGGAAAGCTCGAACTCCGCGCTTCGCGTTCGGACTGGGCGGAAGGGCCCGCGGATTTCGAGCGGCGCCTCCGGTTTCATGTCAAAGAGGTCCAGGTGGCTGGGGCCGCCGTAGTTGTTGATCAGGATTACGGCGCGGGCCCTGGAGCCCGCGCTCTTGCCGGTGAAGGGGTCTCCTGCCGACAGGGAGGAAAGCGCAAGGCCTGCCGCTGCGCCGGTGCCCAGTTCCAGGAACCGGCGGCGGCTCAGGTTCCCTCTCTCCGCGGTGTTTTCTTCACTGGTCATTGTTTGCGCTTTCCGGCCGAGTTACCTGGCAGCTACAAGGTAACAAATCCAGCTTCGGGAGTCGTCTCCCTTGCGCGACACCCGGAAGGTTCCGTTACCTTCACCTGTTGAGTGATCTGTGCCTTCCCAGTACACGTCAATTTTTTCGAAGCCGGCTTCCCTGAGCAGGTCCTTCAGCTCGGGAAGGTTCCAGAGACGCCAGTCGTAGCTGAAAGCCCTCTCGATTCTGTTGCCGCCGGGAAGGTCGAAGTGGATGTGACAGACCGTTTCACCCGTCACGGGATTGTAGTTCGCCTGGTCCCAGACATAGCTGAAACGGAGCCCCTCTTCATCGACCTCCCGGCTTTCCTCCTGGATGACCTGCGCATCGGGGCCTCCGTAGAGGTCGAGAAAGAAGATCCCGGTAGAGTTCAGCGTTTCGTATGCCTTGCGAAAATAGGAAAGCAGGATCTCCCGCTCTTTGAACACGCAATAGGAGAAGTTGAATGCGGTGATGATGTCGGCTTCATAGTTGGCGGCCGTGAGCACATCGCAGCACGCGAGCTCGATCCCCGCGGCCTTTGATCCCAGCCGCGCAATGTTGTTTTCAGCTGCCCACTGCAGCGTACTCTCATCGAGGTCGACTCCAACGGCCCGGCCCCCGCGGACCATGCGGACCCACTCGCAGGCGAGGATCGCGGTGCCGCAGAAGTCTTCGCGCAGCAGCAGCGGCGATCGACCACGGATTTTTCGATAGACCCTTCGCATGAAGTTGACTTCGTAGGCCGGGTTCTGGACCGAGTTCTGGTACAGCAGGTATTTATCGGGTTTATTGGTCTCCGGCGGCATGGGAAGAAGTATATAGATGATTGGCAGGGATTCCTGTCAATCTTGCAGATAACGGGTTCTTTAACAGGGGAATATCATGAAGGTTGGTTTCGCGGGCCTTGGCAATATGGGCGGAGGTATGGCTCGGAATGTGCTCCGGGCCGGGTTCGATTTGTTTGTCTACAACCGCACCCGGGAGAAGGCCGAGGCACTCGATGGCGCGGTGGTCATGGATGCGCCGCGGGACCTCGTGCGGGAAGCCGACCTGGTGCTGGTGTGTCTTGCCGATATTGCCTCCGGCCGGGAATTCTTCCTGGGTGAAGAGGGTGTTGTAGACGATGCCGTTGAGGGGAAAATATTCGTTGACCACGGCACTGTCGACCTCGCCACCTCGCGTGATCTGCACGCCGCCTGCGAGGCGCAGGGCGCCGGCTTTCTCGACGCTCCGATCAGCGGCGGGCCGGAGGGCGCAAACGCCGGAACGCTGGCGATCATGGCCGGTGGAGAGCCCGATGTTTTCGAGAGGGTTCGGCCGGTATTCGATGCGATGGGCTCGAAGGTGGTTCACATGGGGCCGGCGGGAGCCGGTACTGCGGCGAAGCTCGCGAACCAGCTGATGGTGGGGGTCAACTCTCTTGCCTGTTGCGAGGCCCTGACGATGGCGCGCCAGGTAGGGGTGGATCTCGAAAAGTTACAGGACCTGCTGGCGAATGCCTGGGGGCAGAGCCGGATGCTTGAGCGTTGCGGGCCGATCATAGCGCGTGAAGGCTACGATGAGCCCGGCGCTCCGCTGCGCAACATCCTGAAGGACCTCTCGATTATTACCCGCCAGGGGAAAGAATCAGGGTTGTCGGTCAGGGCAGCCGAGGCGGCCTTTGGAGTCTACCAGCAGCTGGTGGACGCGGGCCTGAGCGAGTCCGATATGACGGCCGCCTGCCGGTGTGTCAGCGGTGAGCTCGAGAGCTGAGCTGTTGTTCAACCTTCGCGAAGCTCTTTCAAGGCGTTGGAGATGATCGAGAGCGCCTCGTCCAGCCTGGAGTGATCGGTGCGCAGATGCAGGATACACATGCGCAGGTAGAACCGTCCATCGACGATCGTGCCTGTCAGCATGACCCGCTGCTGTCTGTTGATCTTCTCCAGCAGCGCCTGGTTGCGGGCATCTTCCTCTGAAGCTTCGCAGCCGCTGAATCGCTGGCGGAAAATGAAGAGGGTCAGGTCGGGCGCGGCCGGAATCTCCACATCTTCTATGGAGCTGAGATGCTCCCATGCCCGCAGGGTCAGTTGACGTTTGAGAGCGAGCGATTCTCTGAAGGCATCGATTCCATGGAGCTTGAGGGGCAGCCAGAGCCTGAGGCCGCGCCATTCGCGGGAAAGCTCCGGGGTGAATTCGCAGAAGTCGTAGTGTTCTCCCGTCTGCATGTCCGGCATGTAGGAGGCGGTTGACTGGAACGCCTCGCGAAGGGGGGCCATGTCCCTGACGAGCAGGGCGCCGGTGCCGTAGGCGAGGAAGAGACCCTTGTGGGGGTCGACGGCAAGCGAGTCCGCCAGACCCATGCCGCTGAGGGCGTCCGCAAGCTCCGGAACCAGCCGGAAGGCCGCTCCGTAGGCGCCATCGACGTGGTGCCAGAGACCTTCCTCGGCCGCCACCCGGGCGATCTCTGCTAACGGGTCGATCGAGCCGGTGTTGACCGTTCCGGCGCTCGAACAGACGAAAAAAGGCAGCAGGCCGGCTTCGCGGTCCGCGCGGATAGCCTCCCGCAATTTTTCGGGGCGCATGCGAAAATTCTCATCGACAGCCACCTGGCGCAGATTTTTTTCTGCCAGGCCGGCGATTCGGGCGGCCTTGGGTATCGAGTGGTGGATCTCGCTCGATGAATAGATCACTCCCCGGCGAAGCTCCTCGCCAAGGTGTTTCTCGCGCGCCGCCACCAGCGCGATGAGGGTCGACATGGAGGCGCCGGAGGTCAGTACGCCGAGCGACCCCTCGGGCATGCCCATCATCTCAGCCAGCCAGCGAATGGCCTGGGTCTCGAGCTCGACCGCTGCCGGGGCGGAGGCCCAGCAGCCGGTGTAGCGGTTGACCGTGCCCGCGATGAGCTCCCCCAGGGCGGCGGAGAAGAGACCTCCTCCGGGGACGTAGGCAAGGTACCCGGGACTGGCAGGGTTGTAGGCCGCTGGTATAATCTCATCGAAGAGAAAGGAGAGAATCGTTTCGGCATCCGTGGGAGAGCTCGGCAGGGGGGCTTTGAGCCACTCGGCCTTCGGGTCGAAAAGGCCGCTCGAGTCGGTAGGTTGGTCCGGAAGCGATGAGATAAACCCCGCCAGCCGTTCTCCTGTGCGGTCCAACAGGTGGCGCAGGGCATCGGCCCCGGTGTCGAGGTCATTCAGGTCTTGTGCCGGTTTTTCCGGGATGTCGTTTTCAACCATGGAAGCGGCGATTATGATACCCGGAGCCTCCCAGCGCCAGTGGGGGATGATGAAGATTCAAAGTGATAGAGAATAAGAAGGGGTTCGCCGTGCGAAGCGCTTTGGCCAGGGGGCTTGTTCTTCTGCTTCTTTTCTGCGGGGTGTCCTACATGGTGGGCTGCAATCGTTTTTTTTACTATCCTACCTCGCGGGAGTACAGGGCTCCTTCGGACCTCGATGTCCCCGTAGAGGAGGTTCGCTTCAGGAGTGAGGATGGAACTGAGCTTCACGGCTGGCTGTTGAAGCCCGGCGAAGACCGGGCAGCAGTCGGTACGGTCGTTCATTTCCATGGCAACGCTCGAAATCTCACGGCCCATGTGGGCCTGGTTGACTGGTTGGCGGGCCGCGGCTTCAATGTTTTCCTTTTTGACTATCGCGGCTATGGAAAATCAGGTGGCCGTCCGAAGCGCTCGGGGGTCATCGCTGATTCCAGGGCGGCGCTTGCTTACATCCGCGGGCGCGAGGATATCGACGGCGACCGTCTGCTGGTGCTAGGGCAGAGCCTTGGTGGCGCCTGCGCCCTGGCCGCCCTGGGCGAGGGCTCGACCGAGGGCGTTCGAGCGGTCGCGATTGACAGCTCGTTTCTGAGCTATCGCAATGTCGCCAATTCGGTGCTGGGCGGGACCTTTCTGACAAAACCCCTGGTCTGGCTCACGGTCACCTCCGACCACGATCCGGAGGACTCGCTGGCTGAGCTCGAGGGTGTTCCCTTGTTGTTCATCCACGGTGATGCGGACGGGTTAGTCAGGATCTCCAATGGCCTTGAGCTCTTCGAGGCGGCTCCCGAGCCGAAGCGTTTTCTGAAAGTACCGGGAGCCAGGCACCTGCACGCCATTGAAGGGCCGACAAAGGACCAGCTGGTGAAGTTTTTTTCCGAGGCGCTGGAGGACTGAGAGGGATTTAGCTCTCCGCTGCGCCTGGATCATCGCCCCAGGCCGTTGACTCCTTCTCTATGGCATCGGTGCCAGGTCCGACCCCCTGCATGGCGGCGCAGGCGCGTTCGATATGGGATCTCGCCCTGGGGAGTTCTTGTATGGCCTCATCGAAATGCTCGTCAGTCGCCATGCTCCAGGCTCTCAACAGGAGCCTTTCTGCGGAGGCTACTCCGTCCCAGATGGTTGCGTAGACCGAGAAACCCAGCAGCGCGGCAAGCTCTTCGTTTCTCGATGTGAGATCGAAATACTGGTTCTTCAGCAGGGAATTGATTCGTTCGGTTAATTCGGCCGGGGCGAGCCCGGCGCGGGAGTCATCAAGCTGGCGGATCTCCCGGCTGATTTCCGCAAGCAAGGAGGCGAAGTCGTCGGCGGGCTCGTTAGCTTCAGTGTCTTCGGCGCCAGCTGATTTTTTCAATGACTTCGTGACGAGACCGCAGATGACCAGCAGGAGAGAGCCTGTGATGAAGATGGTCACGGCCATGGACTGGCTGACCGAATCGGCGTCGGAGGGCTTTCCAAGCCCCGCGGCCCCAAGCGAGGCGGCGCAAAAACCTACGATGATGAGAAGATGGATGATGACCCTCATTCTTTCAACCTCCCAGGCTCATGGCGGCGACCTTGTAGATGGCGTGGACGATGCCGACGAGCGCATCTCCCACGATCAGCCCCGCGGCGATGGGGACCCCCTTATCCTCGGCGAAGCGCGCGCCGAATTTCCAGCCGATGAAGATGCTCAGAATTCCCCCGAGGCCGAAGACGATCATGTATTCAAACGGCAGGTAGAGAGAGAGTCCGATCATGACTCCGAGTCCGGGTGAAATCAGCAGGGAGACCAGCAGGCCGATCGTGGCTCCGGCGATGTATTTGTAAACCGGTATACCGCCCTTTTCGAGGCGTTCAATGATGCCTCCTTCGCCTGCAGCGTCTGCCTGGTCAGAGTCGGAGGTCGCTTTTTTGACCATCCTGATCGCGCTCTCGAGCGCTGCCGCCTGGGGGGCCCCAAGCTGCGGAATACCCTTGGCGAGCTTTGTTTCGCTGCCCCCGGCCTGTTCGTAGGCGGTGAGAGCTTCGGGGCCTTCGGCCGCCTTGCGTTCATAGAGTATCCGCGCCTGTTCCGGCCCGAAGGCATTCGCGTTCCAGAGCAGGACGACGGTGGCCACGGAAACGGCCGGGCCCATCCAGCAGGTGGCGATCTGGGCGACCTGCTGACGGGCGGGGCGGCTGCCGATGAGATAGCCCGTCTTCAGGTCGGCCATCATGTCGGCGCACATCGATGTGGCGACGCAGATTGCCGCGCCGACGGTGACCGCAGGGATGATTCCGTTGTTGTCTGTTCCGAGGATGGCCATCATGATCACGGTGGCAAGGAGGGCCAGGCCGGAGAGAGGGGACCAGTCAGTTCGGCCAGTGGTCTGAGCGACGACCAGGCCGGACAGCCAGAGCCAGATGCCGCCAACTGCCGCAGCGAGAACAGCCTGCGGCCAGCTGACGTTTTCCCCGCCGGAGAGTTTCGTCGCCAGCAGCAGCAGCAGGAAACCGATTGCCATTCCGGTATTGAGGGTCTTGAGAGAGACCTCTTCGCGGGGGCCATCCTCCGGAGGTGATCGAAGGCTGGCGATCGCCGCCTTGAGTGCCGGCAGGGCGATCGCGATACCCGCAATGGCTCCGCCGAGGATCATGCCGATGCCAATGTGGCGCGAGGTGAAATGCTGAAACTTGTGGATAAAGCCATCCACATCTTCGTAGGTCAGCGCCAGGAGGCTCGTTCCCGCGAATTCTCCCGGGACCCAGCCGAAGGTGATGCAAAGCGGAATCAGGAACCAGAAATTGAGAAGGGTTCCATAGAGGATCGCGAGTCCGGGCTTTCCGGCTAGATATCCGGCGCCAAAACTCAGCAGGCTGATGGCGAAGACAAAGTGGATGCCGGCGGGCATGCCGAGGAACTGGCCCACGGGAACGGAATCAATTCCGCTCAGGATGGTCCCCATGCTAACACTCGCCGAGACCAGGATTCCGAGTACAAGCAGCCAGGCCTTTTCGACTCCCGCCCCGGGACTTTTGAGGATTGCCGCGACGGCCACGGCGCTGGGGAATCTCAATCGTTCCAGCTCGATAATCTGTTTCCTCAGAGGAATGATCATCACGACACCCAGGACGGAGCCGGCGGTGACAGCCAGCGCCAGGGCCAGGTAGTCGATCTTGTCCTGCAGGTCCATCAGGAAGAGGACCGGGATGGTGAAGATGACCCCCGCATTGACGGTGTTGACCGATGAGGCGACAGTCTGGAAGATGTTCACCTCGAGAATGGAACCCTTGCGAAGCACGCCGCGCAGGAGCCCGAAACCGAGCACGGCCGCCACCGTTGAGCCGACGATGGTGAAGCCGATCTGGAGCCCGGCGAAGCAGATCCCCATATTGAGGAGCAACCCGACCAGGATCCCCCCGGCCAGGCTGGCCGGGGTCAGCTCACGGTATTTCTGTTTTTCGGCCAAACCGGATGGTCCTCTCTCAGGCTCCGCTGAGCTTGTCGCGGCAGGTCTCGAGAAGTTTCTTGGTGAGTTTGATGCCATCCATCTCGCCAGGCTTGCCGCCTTCCCATTCGATGCCGACGTAGCCGTGGTAGCCCGCGTCGATGACGATCTTCATCATCTTCATGAAGTCGGTTCTTGTCTCGTTACCCGCGGCGTCGAAGGAATGCGACTTGGCGCTCACCGCCTTGGCGTAGGGCATGAGCTCGGTGACGCCCTTGTAGCGGTCGTACTGCTTGCCGCCGCCGAGGTGGAAGTTGCCGAAGTCAGGCAGGGTTCCGCAGCCCGGGTGGTCAACCGTCTTCATGACACTGGCGAGCCAGGCGCCGTTGGATGAGAGTCCTCCGTGATTTTCGACAATCACGTTGATTCCGTATGGTTTTGCAAACTCGGTGAGCCGGCGCAGGCCATCGGCGGCCAGCTT
>DCKY01000190.1 GCA_002320775.1 Planctomycetes bacterium UBA1662 | reverse complement strand
GTCGTAGTCCATGAAGGTGTTGTAGACACTGCCCTCGTTGATGGTGCCAACCCCGTAGACCTCGCTCGGGCCGCTGGACTCACGATCGAGAGCCCACTGCACGGTGTCGAGCTGGTGCATCCCCCAGTCGGTAAGCTTGCCGCCTGAATGGTCGAAACAATTCCGCCAGTGCTCGCGCTCGGGACGGTCTGGACTGTAGGCGATCTTCGGCGCCGGGCCGATCCACATGTCCCAGTCGAGATCCTTCGGCGGCGCGACCGCCTTCATGGTCGGGAACCTGTTGCCGGTCGGCAGCTCGACCTCTACCTTACGGATCTTGCCGATGAGCCCGTTGCGGATGACCTGGGCCATCTGCAGGTAGCAGGCAAGGCTCCTGTCCTCGGTCGAGGTCTGGAAGACCTTCTTGTGCTTCTTCACCGTGTCGGTGAGGATTCTGCCCTCCTCGATGGTCAGGGTGGGCTTCTCGCAAATCACGTCCTTGCCGGCCCGCAGCGCCAGCACCGACAGCAGCACATGCCAGTGATCGGGAGTGGAGATCATGATCCCGTCGATATCCTTGCGGTCGAGCACCCTGCGGAAATCCGTGACGGCGGAGCAGCCATCGGATTTGTAGTGAGAATTAACCAGCTTCTTCGCCGACTCGCTGCGGCTCTTGTAGACATCGCAGACCGAGACCGCGCGCGCATCCGACTGTCGCAGGAACATCCGCAGGTTCCGGTTGACCCCGTGGCCCCCCATACCGATGAAGCCCATGTTGACCTTTTCGCTGGGCAGGAGCTTTCCCGCCCAGGCCGCGGGAGCTGCCGAGGCCTGGCCAATCGCGGCCAGCCCGGCGGCCGCTCCGCCAAGAAAGCGTCTCCTGCTGAGGCTCTTCTCTTCCCTTCGGGTATCTACGACTCGTCTTTTCATGATGTCTCCAACTCCAGGTTCACAGGTCCGGGTTCAGTATTATCGCAAAAAGAGATCATAGCCTGAGCGAACAGACCTCTTCCAGAAAGTATCCTGACGACCGAAAGTTCCAGGCGGCTTCGCCTAGGCCGGAAGACATTCCCGGATCGGTTGACCAAAGGGAAGGATCGGCATTGGGCGCCCCCCGTAATCGTTGAAGGTGCGCTCAAAGTCGATGCCGAGATGATGGTAGATGGTCGCCCACACATCGTTGGGAGTCATCGTTCTCGAAACCGGGTGCTCACCCTTCTTGTTGGTCGCGCCGATGACCTGGCCGGTACGCATCCCCCCCCCCGCCAGCAGCATCGACATCGCCGATGGCCAGTGATCGCGGCCCGGCTGGTTGACCTTGGTGTGGCTGCCGACCTGGGTTCTGAGCCTGGGAGTGCGTCCGAATTCCCCGGTAACCACCAACAGGACCCTTTTGTCTAGACCGCGGTCGTAGAGGTCCTCTACCATGGCCGTGATGACACGGTCGTAGATCGGCAGACGCACCCTGGCATCATCAAAGAGGTGGCAGTTCACAGCGTGGGAATCCCAATTGTAGGTCCCGTTCTTGAGCGACTTCACCCCGGATACATAGGGGTTTTCCATCACCACGGTCACGAAGCTGGCGCCCGCCTCGACCAGGCGGCGCGCGAGGACCGCCCTCTGTCCCCAGGAGTGACGGCCGTAGCGTTCTCGCAGCCGGTCATCTTCCCTGGAGAGGTCAAAGGCTTCGCTGACCTCCGCAGACCCCAGCATCTCCAGGGCCTGGGTATTGAAATGATCCCGTGAAGAGAAGACACCGCCGGAATCAAGATCCCGGCGCAGGCTGTCAATGCCCTTGAGCAGACCGACCCTGTCGTCAAGCCGGTCGACCATCTTCGAGTCGACAGCCAGGCTCTCGATCTTGAAACCATCCTCGTTGGGATCCGCATGAACGATGAAAGGATGCGTATTCACCCCCAGGTAGGCCGAGCCGAAGCTGTAGACATCCACGGCGTGGCGGTTTTTTTTCACCAGCGCTATATAGCCGGGCAACGCGCCTCGTTTGCGCCTTCCCTCGAGCGATTTGATGGCGAGCGAACCTGCCATCGGGGCATCGTTCACAAAGCCCGTAGGCTCGGCCGGTTTCCGGCCGGTGAGGAAGCGCTTGTGCCCGCCGCCATGATCGGAAAAAGAATGCCGCACAGAGCGCACGATGTTGAACCTGTCGGCGCAGCGGGTATGCAGCGGCATCAGCTCACAGACATCGAGGCCGCTCACATTGGTCGGAATCGGCCGAAACTCTCCGCGGTAGTCGCTGGGAGCATCCGGCTTCATATCGTACATCTCCATATGCGGCGGACCGCCGGGCAGCCAGACGAAGATGACAGAGGTGTCGCTGGAGGTCTCGCCTGGAGGTGTCGACTCAGCGCGAAGGCGCTCAATTTCCCCAAGCCCAAGTCCGCAGGCGGACAGGCCGCCGATCTCAAGGAAAGAACGTCGTGAGAGAGGCCCCGAACAGGGCGTGTTTTGCCTCATGAAGTCATCTCAACATACGCCGCTTACAGGTGCAAGCAGCTGAAAGGTTTTCTTCTGTACCCGGTCGATGTAGGCTCGTTAACTCCTTCAGAAAGACTGGAATTCCGCGGTTCACAGGCACCATGCGCACGCTCTACAAAATATTCTTCATGGCTTTCTTCCTGCTGACTGCGCCTGCGGCCACCGGCCAGCAGCGCATCGGATCCCATGGGTTTACCCTGCCGGAGGGGTTCTCCATCGAGGCGGCCTGCGTCCCCGGGCTCTGCAGCCGCCCGATTACGGCCGCCCTGGACGAGGAGGGCTACCTCTATGTCAGCGACTCTTCCGGCAGCAACGAGAAGGTAGAAGAGCAGCTCAAGAAAAAACCCCACCGCATCCTCAGGCTCGAGGACGGCGATGCGGACGGGATCTACGAGAAAAGAACCATCTTTGCCGATCGGATGATGTTTCCCGAGGGCACCCTCTGGCATGACGGATCCCTCTATGTGTCTGCTCCACCCAGCATCTGGAAATTGACAGACACCGATGGGGATGGGGTCTGCGATCAACGGGAGGAGTGGTTCAAGGGCACCCTGACCGGTTGCGCCAATGACCTGCATGGCCCCTACCTCGGGCTGGACGGCTGGATCTATTGGTGCAAGGGAGCCTTCGCCGAACAGACCCACGCCCGGCCCGCCGGGAAACCCCTGGTAACCCGCGCCGCCCATATCTTCAGGCGCAGGCCGGGCACCCCCTGGGTCGAATCCGTCATGACGGGGGGAATGGACAACCCGGTCGATGTCGAATTCCTGCCCACCGGGGAGCGCTTCTTCACCACGACCTTCCTGCAGCGCCCCGCGGGCGGGAAACGAGATGGGATCCTGCACGCGGTCTACGGCGGCGTCTACGGAAAGAAACACGGCGTCATCGATGGACACCCGCGCACCGGAGAGCTGCTGCCTCCCCTGGCTCATCTCGGACCGGCGGCCCCCTGCGGCCTCACCCGCTACCGCTCCGCGGTATTCGGAAGGGAGTACCGGGACAACCTCTTTGCCTGCTGCTTCAACCTCCACAAGATAACCCGCCACGAGCTCTCCCCGAAGGGCGCCACCTTCAACAGCCGCGATAGCGACTTCCTGGTCTCAGACAATGTCGACTTTCACCCCACCGACATCCTCGAAGATGCGGATGGCAGCCTGCTGGTGATCGACACCGGAGGCTGGTACAAGCTCTGCTGCCCTACCTCGCAGCTCCACAAACCCGATGTGCTGGGAGCGATCTACAGGATTCGTAAAAAGGGAGCAGAGCGACCAGCGGATCCGCGCGGCCTGGAGCTCGACTGGCAGGCCGCGCCCAGCCGGCTCACCCCTTACCTCGACGACGACCGGCCGGCGGTTAGAGAGAGAGCCCGGGCCGAGCTTGCCCGCAGGGGAAGCGCAAGTGAGCTGAAACAGATCCTGGATCGTTCTCAGTCCACCCGCGCGCGCCGAAACGCGGCCTGGAGCCTCTCCAGGATTGACAGCGAGGAGGCCCGCGAAGTGGTTCGTGGCGGGCTCGGCGACACCCACAGCGGTGTTCGCCAGGCCTCGGCGCATATCGCGGGGCTCTGGCGGGACGCTGGAGCGCGGAAAGAGCTGGAGGACCTCCTCGAAGACGAATCCGCGCAGGTACGAAGGAGCGCGGCCGAGGCCCTGGGCAGGTTGCGGAATCCCGGATCGGTGAAGAAGCTCCTGGCCGCGGCCGCGAATTCAGACGACCGGTTCCTGGAGCACTCACTGATCTACGCCCTGGTTGAGATCGCCGCCCCAGGCGTGACCCGCAAGGGACTGGAAGCCTCCAGCCCTCGCACACAGAGAGCCGCCCTGGTGGCCCTGGACCAGATGGAAGGAGGCGGCCTGC
>DCKY01000129.1 GCA_002320775.1 Planctomycetes bacterium UBA1662 | reverse complement strand
AAACAGAGGTCGCCCTGAAGAGGGTTCCCAAGGACCATGACCTGCGCAAACCCCAGCAGGATGCCCAGCGCCGGTTCGATGATGAGATCCGCAACAAGCTGCGCTCGAGAACCTTCCAGCGCGTGGCGGCGAAGGATCCACGCTATGGAGGAGTGATCACCAGCGCCGCGATGCTCAGCATGACCTCCGGCCCCAGGCGCACCCATCCCATCGCCCGCGGCGCCTGGATTATCGAGGTGATCCTCAATGATCCGCCACCGCCGCCGCCCAACGATGTACCTCCCCTGAATGAAGATGATGGCCCGGAGAACCTGACCATCAGGGAAAAATTTGCCAAGCACAGGGAGAACCCGGATTGCGCCGGTTGTCATTCACGACTGGATCCCCTGGGATTCGCTCTCGAGAACTTCGACATCACCGGGCGCTGGCGTGACAAGTATGAAAACGGCAGGAAAGTCGACCCCAGCGGCAAGCTGCTGAAGAAATACGAATTTGACGGGATTGTCCGGTTCAAGGAAGCCCTGGTGAAAGAGAAGCGGCGTTTTGCCCGGGCCTTTACGGCCCACCTGCTGAGATTCGCCATGTCCAGGGAGCTCGAGCCGGCAGATTCGCTCACGGTCGACGCCATTGTCGAGAAGGCCGAGAAAGAGGACTTCAAGTTGAGGTCCCTTATCAGGGAGGTGATCCTCAGCGACAGCTTCCTGCGCAAGAGCTGATTCGCCCTCTCACTTCCCGCTCTGCTCGAGGATCTTTTTAGCCTCGGCGTTGTCGCCATCGATCCCCAGCACCTTGCGGGCGAAGGAGGCCGCCTCCTTCTTGTCCCCAAGGCCGAGGTAGGCCTTCGCAAGCGCGAGATAGGCCGTCCTGGGGTTGGTCTCGGGATAGGTCAACAACAGCTTGTATTCCCTGATGGAGATCTCGTGCGCTCCGCTGCTGCTGGCGGCACGGGCGAGCTCCTTGTGAAGCTTCAGATCGAAAGGATTGATAAAGATCACCTCATCGAGCACCTTGACAGCCTTTGCTGTCGACTCCGCGTCTCCCTTGCCGAGGTAAATCTTGCCCAGCGACAGGCGGGAGCGAAGATCCTCCGGAGAGATCTGACGCCACTGCTCCAGGCGCTCGATCATCTTCTCTTCATCTCCGCTCTCCATGTAATGAGAGACCAGGCGGGAGTAGATGTTGGTCCGTCCCTGCAGCGCTCCCGCGCGTGGAGAGATTTCCCGGGCCCGCTCGAGGTATTCAACGGCTTCTTCCTTCTCGCCTTTTTTGAAAGCGATATTTCCAAGCGCCTCGTTGACCCGGAAGCCGTAGCGTGTCTTGCCCTCCAGGGCCTTGAGGAGATCCTTCCGGCTCGAGGCTGTCTTGTCTTCCCGCAGATTCTGCAAACCGAGAATCGCAAGGGCATCTGCATTGCCTGGGTCGAGCTTCAGCACCTTCCCGATGGTGAGATGCACGTCAACCTCGACTCCGCCGCAATAATAGACCCAGGCCAACTCGAGCAGCTTCTCGATGTTCTCCGGATCATCCTCGAGATCAAGCTGCAGCTCATCAGCCAGGCTTTCCTCCACCACAAGGGGAACCAGGCCGTTGGACTTAACCCAGTCGTCGAGATATTTGAAGAACCCCTTGTCAAACTCCTCGAGCTCCATTTTGAAGACCTCGCGAAAGATCTGCCGGGTCGTTTTGTTCTCCTTATACCCCTTGAGAACATCGAGAATCTTTTCGAAGCTCCAGCGCTTGGTGATGTAACGAACGACCATGCAGCCCTGGTAGTAGGACATCAGGACCTGCATCGGGTACTTGGGTTTTGAAAAGCCGAAATCCAGCTCGGCGAGAGTCAGCAGCCGTCCGGAAGCGTAGGCGCTGCCGAGCTCGACCTCGAAACGCCGCGTCCAGAACGGGTACTCGCTTCCTTCCTCGAAAACACTCAGGCCCTCGGTAAGCCACCGGGGAACATGGTGATGCGTCGCATGCAGCGTAATCACATGCGCAAACTCATGCCAGGCCACCACCCCCCAATTCTGCGGCAGCGCCTTGGGAGTCGTCAGTGCTACGAGATTTCCAAAGCATGCCCCGGTAGCTGGAAAACCTGCGAGCCCGACAATGCGGGCTGAAAACCACTTATGCTCAGAGAACACCTCGATATAGACAGGAGGCTTGAGCTCGACCTGGTAGCGCTTCTGCAGCTTCTCGTAGGCCTCTTCGAGCAGGGGAACCAGGTATGTCTTCAGGATCTCGTAGTCAGCCTTGGGCAGCTTGAGGACGAACTTACCGCTCTTGAGAACGCGGTGCTTCCGGTCCATGTACTTGAGCAGCTCACGCGTATTGAATACATAGATATTGTAGGGATCCTTTTCTCGTGACTTTTCCAGGTAGAAGCGCGCCTTCTCCTCCTGGCCCATGCGCAGGAGATTGATGCCCAGGGTGTGAAAGGCCGGCCAGTAGTCGGGGTCTACCGCCAGGGCCTTCTCGCTCATACGCGCGGCATCCTGGTAACGAAACCGGCTCTCGATCGCCTTGGCGATCGTATGATAGAACTCTGCGCACTCTCCGTTCAGCTCGAGGGTAGCCTTCTCATGCTTCGAGAAGGATTCCATGTCCCCATCGAGGAAGAAACAGGCCGCCAGGAGCCCCCTCGCCTCGAGGTTAACCGGATTGATTTCCAGGCTGCGTCGAAAGCTCTTGCCGGCCTTCGGGAGGTTCCCATCGGACAGCCAGAGGCTGCCCAGCGCCTTGTGAGCTCCGGGATGCTCAGGATTTACAGACAGCGCTTTTTCAAGCTGCTTCTGAGCCATGGAGTAGCGCCCACTGCCGACCTGGAAATCCTCCAGGTAATTTTCAGCCAGCGCAACCAGGCCATCTGCGAAGGAAGGATTCTCCTCGAGCGCCTCGCGGAAGGATTTCCTGGCATCTGGATAATTGAACTTGTCCTGGAAGATCCGCCCCCATTCCACCAGCAGCGACTGACACTTCGCATCCTGGTCCTCGGCCTGGGGGAACATGATCATGTCGGCATCCTTGAATCGGTTGAGATGGATCAAAGCCAGGCCCATCTCCACAAACTCGTCGGCCTCGAGCTCCTCGGCCTGCTGGAAGCTGAGCTCCTGGTAGACGTCGATCACATCATTCCAGATCTTCGCCGCCTCCTTACCCCGACCGCGCTGACTGAGCGTCTCGCCAAGGCGGTTCAGAGCCGTGACGTTGCCGCCATCAAGCTCGATCGCCTTCCTGAACAGGCTCTCCGCCGCATCAAGTTTTCCAGTACGCAGACAGATCTTCCCGGCCTCCGCCTGGAGCTTCGTCGACGATTCCCATTTCGCAGCAGCCTTGAGAACATCAAGCGCCTTTTCATAACCGCCTGTAGCCGCCCAGGCCCGCGCAAGACCGCGCACCAGGCCCTCGTCCCCGGGGCTTACCTTCAGCAGGGAGGAGAAGTCTTCCCTGGCGATCTCGTAGTCTCCGGCTCGAAGACTGGAGGCCGCCTGCTTCGCGGTAGCAGCCCGCCCCCCGGCCTCCCGCGGTTTTTCATCCTGCGTGAACAGCGCCGGCCCGGAGAGTAAAAGGACCGTAAAAAAAACACCGAAATGATTCATCAGGTTTCCTGGAAAGAGCTGCATCAATAGATAGTTCCTGTCTTATTGGAAGAACCCCGGCCCCGGGCCGCGGGCAACATCGCAGCATCTGATTATAATGCGAAAGCACTCGACGCTACCGCCACATTATGCCCCGCAAGGGAACCGCCGGTCCATCCTCCCCTCGGCACAATGTGCTTGCCTTGAACTTTTCCCCTTCATACCTTTTCTTCATGATCATCGCCGGGATAGACGAAGCGGGCTACGGACCCATGCTGGGCCCCCTGGTCATTTGCGCGAGCGTTTTCAGGATTCCCGAAAACGCTGACGCCAGCCTGTGGGAACAATTAGCCCCGCTCGTCGCGCGCAAACCCGCCGATGGCTGCATCGCGGTCAACGATTCCAAGAAGATCTACAAGCGACGAAAGGGGCTGCAAAGCCTTGAGGAGGGCCTCCTGCCATTCGTAGCCGCGCGCTACGGAGAGGTACCCCGTGACCTCCGCTCCCTCCTGCGGCAGGTGGCTCGCAGGGGCGAGACAGATGCCGATGCCTACCTCGATGATTACCCCTGGTACGCCGACCAGAACCTCAAGCTGCCGGTCGACAGCTTCTCGGGGTTGCTCGAAAAGCGCTGTACCCAGCTGCGGAAAAAGATGGAGGAGGCCGGCATCGAGCTGCTCGGCCTGGCCGCCATTCCCATGGAGGTAGTCGAATTCAACCGGGGGATCTCAAAGTATGACAATAAATCGAAGGTCAGCTTCAAGGCGGTGGGAAGCCTGCTGAAACGTGTCTGGAGGCAATTTCCAGATGAACAGGTTGACGTGATGATTGACCGCCAGGGTGGAAGAACGCGATATTCCCGCCTGCTGTTCAACTCGATCTCCCCGAAAGGAATCCAGATCGACGAACAGAGCCAGGAGCTCTCCAGCTACCGTCTCTCCCGGGGAGGGAAAAGCGCCCCCGAATTCCGCGTGAGCTTTGCGAAGGGGTCCGAAGAGAAAAACCTCTGCGTTGCCCTGGCCTCAATGCTGGCAAAATATCTCCGTGAGCTTCATATGCTGGTTTTTAACCAGTACTGGAAAGGCTACGAAGAAAAACTCAAGCCAACAGCCGGATACGTATTGGACGCGAGGCGCTTTCTTGAAGACACTGTGGATCTCAGAAACAGGCTGGAGACCGACCCCGGGCTGTTGATCCGCTGCCGCTAGGTGGAAGGCGGGCTCCAGAGGCCGGGAGGTTGAAGCCTCTCATTTCATTGACCAGAACAGGTATTCCGCGGATAGACCCCAATGAAAAGATCAGCAAAACTGAAGCTACTGGCGATCCCGCTGCTGGCCCTTTGCGCCGGCTGCGGCGGCGCCCAGAAAAAAGAAGGTCTCATTCTCTTTCACGACCCGGGGCCAAAAACACGAACCGGAAAAATACTGCCTCCCCAGACCTTCATCTTCACCTCGGACAGGGAGAATGGCTCTTCGACGGTAGAGGTCTCATCCGGAATCAGGGGGAAGTCCTCCAGGGAGGGGTCGCCCTCACTCTCGCGTTCGAAAGCGAAGGCTACCTGGAGACAGCGCGCTCTACGCAACCTGAAGCTCTCCAACTCGATACCGATCACCAACCTCACCAAGGATTCCTTCGGGAACATGGTAGATCAATTGGAAAACGCCGGCCTCTTCAAGCTGCCTAACAGGCCCGGTGACAAGCCTCCGGAAAACCAGCCCTTCATCCTGGTCTCCTACAAGGATGGACAGAGCCTTGTCTATCCAAAGCCGGACAAGAAAACCCTCGACAGGAACTTCCCCGTCGACCAGGCACGTACACTCTACCCGGCCTGGTACAACGTCAAGGTCGTGCTGGTCCAGTTCGTCTCCGGGAACTGAACGGGGAGAACGCCGGCATCGCCGCCCTGCGGACAGGCGAGAGGGGAAAGTGAGACCCGGGGCGCTCTACTCCGGGATGACCTCGTGATTTTCCGTGGCCTCTGATTCGCCGGCGGCGAACTTCAGCTCAAGCTCCTGCCCCACGGTGTCCGGAGGCAGGAAGAAGGTAACCTTGTACTTGTAATCAAACGGAGCGCAGGACTCCGTATCCTTAGGGGGACCGAGAGGAATGATCCGATGGGCGAGCTCAACTCCGCCAACAGCAACCTGGCCGGCCGGCTCCCCACTGTCGCTGGTGATCGTGTAGGACTGGTTCAATCCGGCAAGAACCTTGTCGGAAACGTTGATACTCAATGCCATGGCAATATCTCTCGCGGTCTATGCCTGAATAATGTCTGCTAAACAGGAATACTCGTACTTGAATATCCAAGGCTGGTCAAGAGACTTCAGTGACCCGCTTGAAATCAGGTCGCATCCCGAAAGCCTCCGGCAATGCGGGCTGGTCACGAGCGGGAGCGGGGTTAAAATGCAGAAATGGAATCGACCGACCCCGCCTGGTATCGCCAGCACTTCAACGAAGACTACAGAACCCTCTACGCTGCGAGAAGCGATGAGGAGGCCGAGGCGCAGGCTGCCTTCGCCGCGGAGCGGCTTGGTATCCGGCCGGGCGATACTGTCCTCGATCTGTGCTGCGGACATGGACGCCACCTCGAAGCCTTCGCCCGCAGAGACATCCGGGCCACGGGGGTCGATCTTTCGCTGGCGCTCCTGGCTGACGCCGCCCGCCGGGGGGCAGGCTCTCTCTTCAGGGCTGATATGCGGGCGCTTCCTTTCGCCGAGGGGAGCTTCACGGTGCTGGTAAATTTTTTCACCAGCTTCGGCTACTTTGAATCCGAGCAGGGCAACCTGATGGTCATCGAAGAGATCGCCAGGGTTCTTCGCCCCGCGGGACGCTTCCTCATCGACCTGATCAATCCACTCAGCGCTGTCTCGCCCGTTCCCGAGAGCCTGCGTGCAGAGGGCCCCTTTGAGATCAGGGAAGAGCGCTGGTTCGATGATGAGACCCGGCGCATCAACAAGCGAATCCACCTGCTGGATACCGTCAGTGGAGAGGACCGCCGCTACCGGGAATCGGTAAGAATTTATGAACAGGAGGAGATCCTCTCCATCCTCTCCCCCAGCGGGCTCGGGGTTGAGAAGATCTGCGGTGATTTCGATGGCGACGATTTCCACGCGGACAGCCCGCGAATGGTCCTCTGCGGAGCGCGCTCATGAAGATCCACAGTCTTCCGCTCAGCTGGTACGACCGTCCGCAATACCGACCGGTGTTGCCGACCCCGGATGCTGAAAGCTGGTTCCCTCTTGCCCGCGAAGAGCTGATGCTGCGAAGCCTCTCGGATGAGCACTGCCGGAAGCGAGCCGCGATCGGCGTGCCGGACCGCGAAGGACTTGTGGCCGCCTTCAAGAGTACCTGTGAGAACTGGCGCCTGCCCGAGACGGCTGAGGCGACGGCCGCCCTGGAGCGCCTTGCGCGGAACGACACGCTCTGCGTCGTCACCGGCCAGCAGCCGGGCTTCCTCGGAGGCCCCCTCTACGTTCTCTACAAGGCCCTCACCGCTATCGCCCTGTCAAGATGGGTAGAGGCGGAATACGGCCGGGCCTGTGTCCCCATCTTCTGGGTCGCCGGAGAAGATCACGATATCGATGAGGTCCGCCGCCACCGTCTTCCTTCGGGAGAGGCCTTCCAGCTTCCGCATCCAGCCGGACGAGCCCCGCTCAGCGAGCTCACCATCGATCCTCCCAGCGAGGCCGTGGTTGATGAATTCCTCTCCGCGGTGAGTGATCTCCCTCACTCCAGCCTCGTGGAAGAGCTTGCCTCTCAATACCGCGGCCGCAGCGTGGCCTCCGGTTTCGCAGCTCTCCTGGCGGGTCTCCTGGGACGCTATGGGCTCCTCTTCCTCGATCCTGAGAAGCTCCGGCCGCTTTCAAAGCCTCTCATCCGGCGCTGCATCGAAGAGCCCGGGGAAGTGATCAACCAGATCGAGAAGGGATCAGAGGAGCTGTCAGGAACCGGCCTGAAGCCCTTCGTTGCATCAAGGCTCCCGCTCTTCGTCCTTCGCGAGGGAAGCAGGGACCATCTGAGCCCTGGAGAAAACGGGCTCGTTGTCGATGGAGGCGGCCCTCAATTCGACCGTGAGGAGCTACTCGATCTGCTGGACAAGGAGCCCGCGAGCTTCTCTTGCGGAGCTCTTCTTCGTCCGCTGATACAGGATTACCTGCTGCCTTCACTCACCACAGTGGGCGGACCGGCCGAGGTCGGCTATTTTGCCCAGCTGGGACCGCTCAGCAAATGGCTCGGGGTCGAGAGACCGCGAATCCTTCTTCGCTTCCAGGGCACACTGCTCGCCGGCGAAGGCCGGCAAGCCTGGAAAGAGCTCGGGCTCGATGGCGGAAGCCTTGCCGCGGCGCTCAACCCGGAAGATCTCGTCTCCCCCGCGGATGAACGCGGTGAGCTCGCGGAACTGCGCGCCATCGGTGAGCGACTCTCAGCGCTCGGCAGTGATCTCGAAACTGAGAGCCCAGGCTCCAGGGGTGTCGAGAGAGGATTGAGAACGGCGCAGGAGTCCCTTGCCCGCCTTGCGAGCCGGATCAGGAAGCTGCAGGCACGAGGCGACCCGGCGGCCTGGGAGAGAGCCTCCACCGCCTGGAACCACCTCCTGCCGGACGACAAGCTCCAGGAACGCCGCTGGGGCTTCCTCCAGCCCATCGCCGAATACGGCACGGAATGGATCGAAACCGTGCTGGAAGAGATCGGCAGGGACCCGTTCTCGCTCTCTCATCGGTTGATCGAATTCGATTCCTGATCAACCTTCTCCCGCCGCGGCGGTTCGCTATGTTGAATTCGTCCGCCGTTGCTTTATGCTACGGTCTTGAAGTAATCGCGTGGATGCCGGCAAGCCCAGGAGTGGAAGACAATGCCAGAGGGAGTTGTACTCAGAGAGCCCACAGAATGCGACATCGTCGCCTTCATGGCCCACCCGGATGATGCCGAACTGCAATGCGGCGGCACCCTCGCGCTCGCGGTGGCCAGGGGCTCGCGCGCCGCCGTGGTCGACTTCAGCCGCGGCGAGCTGGCTACCAGGGGAACTCCCGAAGACCGGGACCGGGAGGCGGAGGCTGCGGCCCTGGAGCTTGGTCTCAGCTGCCGCATCAACCTGGGCCTGCCCGATGGCCGCCTCGAGGACTCTCACGATGCGCGCAAGCAGGTCGTTCGCCTGCTGCGCCTGCTGCGCCCGAAGGTGGTCATCGCTCCGGCGCTGAGGGACCATCATCCCGACCACATGGCCGTGGCGCGGATTGTCGATCAGAGCTTCTACCTCGGTGGAATCGCGAAATACCTGCCCGAGCTCGAACCCTGGCGGCCAAACACCCTTCTCCACACGATGGGAACCCGTCCAGGCGTCCCCTCGCTGGTGGTTGACATCAGCGAGGTCTACGAGACCCGCAAGAGAGCCATCGCCTGCTACGAATCGCAATTCCACAGCGATGACTCCTGCGAACCGCAAACGCGAATATCACATCCGGAATTCAACGATTGGGTCGAGGGTGGTCTGCGTCACTTCGGCTTCTTTATCGGCGCCAGCTACGGCGAAGGCTTCACCAGCCCGATGCCGGTGCCTGTCTCAGATCCCGTACATCAATACTCGGTTGTCCCGTGGAAGAATCTTCGCGAAGAAAACTGAATCTCGGCATCGTCTGCCACCCGGCCTACGGGGGAAGCGGCGTCGTCGCCTCGGAACTCGGTCTCGAGCTCGCGGCCAGGGGACACCATGTCCATTTCTTCAGCCACTCGCTTCCCTTCCGCGTCCCCGACGCCCATCCCAACACATTCTTCCACGAGGTCGAGGTGACCTCCTATCCCCTCTTCAAATACCCGCCCTATACCCTGGCTCTCGCCACCAAGCTTGCCGAGGTCTGCCGTAAGCAGCCGCTCGACGTCCTCCACGTGCACTACGCCATCCCGCATGCCGTCGCCGCCTGGCTCTGCACTCAGATGCTCCCGCCAGAGCAGAGACCGGCGACGATTACCACCCTGCATGGGACGGATATCACCCTCGTAGGACTCGACAATTCCTTCTTTGAAATCACCCGCTTCAGCCTGGATCGCTCCGATGGAATCACCGCCGTGAGTGACCAGCTTGCCGGCGAGACCCTGCGGCGCTTCAGCACAGGCCGCCCAGTCAAAATCATCCCGAACTTTGTCGACTCGGATAAATTCACGCCCGAGCTTCGCTCGCAGCGGCGGCGCTCCGCCTTCGCGCGATCGGGTGAGTTTCTCCTCGGACACCTCTCTAACTTTCGCCCGGTAAAACGGGTGCTGGATGTAATCAGGACCTTCCACATCCTTCACAGGAGCCTCCCGGCCCGCCTGGTAATGATCGGGGAAGGTGTCGACCTCGAGCCCGCCCGCAACCTGGCAGCCGAGCTCGGCATCCTGGAACACATCACCTTCCTGGGGCCTGTTGACAGGGTTCCCGAGGTCCTCTCCCAGCTCGATCTCTTCCTCCTGCCAAGTGAATACGAGAGCTTCGGTCTCGCGGCCCTCGAGGCCATGGCGTGCGGTGTGCCTGTTGTGGCCAGCAGGACAGGCGGTCTGCCCGAGGTGGTCGAAGATGGGAAATGCGGCTACCTCTGCGAGGTCGGAGACGTCGAGGCGATGGCCGAACGATCCGCGGAGCTGCTTTGCGATAAGCAGAAGATCACCCGGTTCTCCGCCGCTGCCCGGGAGAGGGCCCAAAACGAGTTCGAGCCCAGCAAGATCGTCGACACCTACGAAGACTTCTATCTGCAGATCATCGGAGAGACCTCCGAGAACGAAAGCCCGGGGAGCGACGACTGATGGCCGCCTCTATCGCCGAAGTCGTGGTCAACGCTCCCCTGCTGCGCTCCTTCCATTACAGTATTCCCGGCGACCTGGAGGTTGAGCTGCTGCGGGGGCACCGCGTACTCATACCCTTCGGTCCCCGTACGGTAACCGGGGTCTGTGTCGGCTTCCCGCACGAGAGCGAGATCCCGAAGCTCAAGCCCATCGCGAGCATCCTGCATCCGGAATGCCGCTTTGACGAGCATCTGCTCGAGCTCACCAGGTGGATCTCCTCCTATTATCGAGTCAGTTGGGGCGAGGTCCTGGAGACCGCCCTCCCCCCCGCGATCCGCTCAGGCAAGGCGAAGGAGCAGAAGGTTCGCGAGGTCTTCGCTCTGAAGAAACCGGAGAAGCTCCGCGCTGAGGCGGAAAAGCTACGCAAGAAGGCGGCAGCCCAGGCCCGCATCCTGGAGACGCTGGCTGAAAAAGGCTCCCCGGACCGGGCCTTCGAGAGGGGACGCCTGCTGAAGAAGGCGAACGCCGCGGCCGCGAGCCTCAACCGGCTGAAGGAGAACGGCTGGCTCGAAGAAAAATCCAGGGTTCTACGGCTGGATCCATACGGAACAGAAACGGCCAACCTCACGCCGCGGGAGGAACCGGATCTCAACGCCGACCAGGCCGCCGCGCTCGCGGCGCTGGAGACGAGCCTCGATGAGGGAGGCTTCA